>NZ_VOZC01000021.1:0-28350 GCF_013419975.1 Acinetobacter sp. YH12041
AACTTTGGCAGAGGATCAAGGATTCGAACCTTGACGAACGGTTTTGGAGACCGTCATGCTACCATTACACCAATCCTCTACTCGGCCATTTTACTCAATCTCTTGAGTAAATTGGTGGGGACGGAGAGACTCGAACTCTCACACCTCGCGGCGCTGGAACCTAAATCCAGTGCGTCTACCAATTTCGCCACGTCCCCGATGGCTGTGTATATTATAGAGATAGCAGGTCATTGACAAGTGATTTTACAAGCAATCACTGCCTATTCCGCTATAAATTAAACAGTTAATACAATTTTTTTATTTTTTATAAGATTTAACAAGAAAACTCAGCCTTATGAGGTTTCTTTGCTACTGCTTTGAACTTAATCTCTAAGCTTGTCTAGCTCAGTCTCAGCAGATCAGACCTCTAGAACCTCACTTATCTTGATCGAGCATGTTGTTTAAACAATAAATGAATCCAATACAAAGAATAAAAAGCCAAGCCAATAAAAATGTCGCACTAAATTTCAGGCAAAAAAAAAACAAGGCATTAACCTTGTTTCTTCATATATGGTGGGGATAGAGAGACTCGAACTCTCACGCCCAGAAGGCGCTGCGACCTGAACACAGTGCGTCTACCAATTCCGCCATATCCCCGTGGCTGTGTATATTATAGCGATCGCATCTGCTTGACAAGCGATTCTATGATCAACTCGGTGTTTTTATATCAAAAATTAATCAGTTAATTCTTTGATGATTAAATACTGGCTTATTTTTAATAAAACCGCTTAATTTCATTTCTCCAATTTAAAAAATCAAGTTATTTGAAAGAGTGCTGAATATTAATTTTAATAGTGTTTAGATCAGCCAATTGATTGGATATTTTAAAGGACTTCCCTCTTCTCACCTTCACTGATACTTAGTTTGAGTATTTAAAATCTACTGATCGAAAGTAAGCGAATAATGAAAATGAGATTAAAAGATGGCTCAGCCTTAAATTCCAGGCAAAAAAAAACAAGGCATCAACCTTGTCTCTTTTGATGGTGGGGACGGAGAGACTCGAACTCTCACACCTCGCGGCGCTGGAACCTAAATCCAGTGCGTCTACCAATTTCGCCACGTCCCCATCAGGGTACCAACTTAGTGTCGGACTTTTTTCAAAATTTGGCAGAGGATCAAGGATTCGAACCTTGACGAACGGTTTTGGAGACCGTCATGCTACCATTACACCAATCCTCTACTCGGCCATTTTACTCAATCTCTTGAGTAAATTGGTGGGGACGGAGAGACTCGAACTCTCACACCTCGCGGCGCTGGAACCTAAATCCAGTGCGTCTACCAATTTCGCCACGTCCCCGATGGCTGTGTATACTATAGGGATCAATTTCACCTGACAAGCTCTTTTTAAGAAAAAACCACTCGTTTGATTAAATAAAAAACAATATGCAATTTATTGTATTTTTCTCATGCAATTTCAGTAAGTAAGGCCTGTTTTACGGCCTTGAAATCAGACAATCTATCTCGTGAATGCTTTCGAAGCATGTTTTGTATCGGGCTTTGCAAAGCTTGGAATTGTGTAGGTAGCTCAGGTTTAAAACGCTGACAGTGCAATAAGGCCCAATCCTGATAATCTGTCGCTTCTAGGCGCTGCCCTGTAAGCCATTCATAAAAAATGATACCCAGCGCATAAACTTCACTCTGTAGCGACTTGGCTTGCCCTTGAAATAGTTCAGGTGCCATATAACGTGGTGTAGCGTTCATTGCTTGGTTTAAAGAATTGATTGGCTGAACTTGCTCAAAATCGATCAAACAGACCCATTTCTGATAAATAACAAAATGCTCTCGTTTGAGATCAGCATACAGATACCCGAGTTCTTGTAAGCTTATCAACGGTTCTAATGCTCGTAGCATATGCTGACGAATTTCTTGAATCGAGAACAGCTTAGGACATATATCAAAATGTGCTGGCGCATTAGGTAAGATCAAAGCCTGATTGAAAAATTCATCTCCAATCTGAAACGGCTTTCGAATAATTTGATGCTGAAGCATGAAAGCCTTACCTTCTTTCCTACCATAAGCTTCATAAAAATCCAGCTCATGACTTAAGCCAGCCTGGGCATGCTGAGAAATAGCCGTTGAATCCAGATTCTGGGTTTTCAACCACAATGCTGACCTGGTCTCAGGATTAAATTCTAGATAATAAAGACGGCGACCAAAACCCAGACTTCGGGCTTTGGTCTTAAGCTGGAAATTAAGCTGATGCAGATTGGTGGGGTTAAGTAACAATATATTCCTGCTTGGCATTTGGAGCATGCTGGTAATTTAGCAGTTCCAGACAATGCTGAATAGTTTTACCTACCCGCTCCTGAGTTTCGATCAGGGAGATTTTTGGCCAGGTCGCCCGCTCACCTTCACGCTGCAACACCTTGAACAAATGCGGACGAGGATTTTGCAGCATATAGCTATAATGACGCAGGCTATATTTACCGACAATATTGACATCACCATAATAGCGTTGATCCACTACGCCATAACCATGGTCCAGCAAACGGCGGACTGGTGGCAAACTGCCCGCATGCTCACGGGCAAAATCCATAATGCCTTTGGTAAATACCACACTCTGACGGCGTACAATGCGTTTCGGCCAGCTTAAAGTCCCTTTACGGAAGCGTGAAATATCATCCTGCATAAAAGGCACAATGTGCGGATTGGCCTGACTGGCAATGGTGTAATTGATATTGTATAGCCGCGCCATTTTCTCCTGCGGGAAATCGCTACGGACACTGCCATCTACCCAGCGTGTCGCCCCCATATAAGGCGTATATTGTCCATCATGACGTTTACTGGTGAGACGTACCGGCGGGAACAGAATTGGCACGGCACAAGATGCCAGCACTGCACTCCAGACCAGTACATCTGGAGAGGTATAGGCATTCATGATCCGGGCATCTTGCGCCGCATCATAAGGTGCGACTGCAATATTGATATGTAGACCGGAAGTTTTTAGTGCTTCTTCAAAGGTCATATCTCCCAAGTTTTCGATCAGGAATTTTTTCAGGTATTTGACATCCGCCAGACCACCATTACCCTTCATTAATTCACTCATGGTACGGAAATGAAAGGCTTCATGGAAAAAGTTATGGCCTTTTAAAATATCTACATACTGCGCGGGTTTGGAGACGCCCAACATCGCGGTCATAATTGCACCAGCACTGGAACCCGACATCACTCGAGGTAACAGATCCTGTTCCATTAGCGCCTTACATACACCGGTATGAAATAAGCCGAGTGTTGCACCGCCCGAGAACATTAAAGCTGGCTGACCATAAGCCCGTTGGCAGTGCTCAAAATATTCAATTTTTTCTTCTAGAGTCAGACAGGTACATTGTGCAGAAGCAATATAAGCCAGGCCCAGACTGACTTCTTCCACATAATCTTCAATAATTTTTTTAGTGCCGACATAAGTGACGGTAAACAATAAAGGATGGGCAATATTGGCAATATCGTAACTCAGTCCTTCACGCAGGATATACATCAGGTCACGAGTACGTTTCTGCTGACGGTAACGTCTTAATTTCCCCAGTCGATGCGCAATCACTTCGGCATCAAAATACGGTGAACTATTATCCAGTTTCCATTCTTGTGCCCCAGATTCTTCATCGATCTTTAAGGCAATATATTTCCATTCTTCGTAAGTTTCAGTCTGTTGCAATTGCTGCTTCAGCTTTTTAATACGATAGGCCTGATGTGGATTGATATCCTGAGTAAAATCTTTAAACAGCATCTGCCCTCTTCCCTATATTGTAATTTTCAGACATCCTGCAGCCATGAACAAAAAACAGGCATCTATTTTCTTTGTACTACAATAACGAAAATTCACCACTTTAAGCAAATTATCACACTTTCCAGACTTTGACTGTGAATTTTACAGTGATAGTATTCTAGCCATAATTGTAAAAGTACTGCTCAAATCATGGCGAAAATTGATTTACCTGACAATATCTTAAATGCTCTTTCCACTGTTCTTCTCCAGCTCCAGCAAAGTCTGCCTAAATTAAAACAAAGTCCTGATTTTTCTGCTTATGCCTATAAATGGCAGGCTGGAGAACTCAAACCCATTCACCAGCTCAAACAGATTGAACTGGCAGATTTAAAAGGTATTGAGCGACAAAAAGAAAAAGTCATTCAGAATACTTTGCAGTTTCTAAAAGGATTACCTGCCAATGATGTCTTACTGACTGGCTCTCGCGGTACAGGCAAATCTTCGATTGTGCGTGCCTTGTTGACTGAATATGCAGATCAGGGTCTACGCCTGATCGAAATTGAACGCGATGATTTGTCAGATCTTCCACAAATTCAGCAACTGATCGCCGGTCGTCCGGAAAAGTTTATTGTCTATTGTGATGACTTGGCCTTCAATGCGGAAGATGAAAACTATCGCAGTCTGAAAAGTGTGCTAGATGGTTCATTACAGTCCGGTTCCAGTAATTTTGTGATTTATGCGACCAGTAACCGTCGTCATTTATTGCCGGAGTTCATGCATGAAAATACCCCGGTAACCAAAGTGGATGTACCGCAATATACGGAATTACATCCACAGGAAGCCATTGAAGAGAAAATTTCCTTGTCGGATCGTTTTGGTTTATGGCTGTCGTTCTACCCAATGGATCAAAACCTATATCTGGAAATTGTCGAGCATTATCTGAAAAAGGCAGATATGCAACTGACAGCTGAAGCCCGTGCTGAAGCATTACGCTGGTGTCAGGCGCGTGGTCAACGCTCAGGTCGCGCAGCCTATCAGTTCTCTAAACACTGGATTGGTTCGCAGCAGTTGAATTCTCTGTAAATTCTTTCCCAAAATAAAAAAAGCTCCATGATGGAGCTTTTTTTATAAGGTTAGTTCTTATTTTTTATTGCCAATAATCGTAGACCACAGTAGGTCATCCAGCTCACTGCCATTGAAATAGACAGTTGCTTTTAAGGATTCAGGCTGATTCTGTTTGACCTCAATCACCTGATCATAACTATCAGTAATTTTAAGCACACCCTCTTTTGGCAGATGCTTATAATTATTCAACACCGTTTCGTCCATCTTGAACGGTGTAGTCGTATTAAAATCAAAACTATAACGGTAATCCGCCAGATTGGGTTGACCAATAATGCTGCCGCTGCTGGTTAAGGTACGAATACCATTACTGCCACTACCATAGTCATCTACAAGGCTATAGTTGTAATTACGCACCAGTAAGTATTCCTTGCTCAGCTCATCATACTCAGCGCCAGATTTACCCGCATTCTTGTCTTCCGCTACACGCTGAAATTCCAGACGTTCAATTTTATAGCTTTCCAATGCACCTAGATTGTTTTTGCTTTTGGTATGAACAATCGTACCTGAAATCAGATAGTCATCTTTTAGATTAAAATCAACATTGGAACCATAACGTACATTGCTAAAGGTCAAGGTCGTAGTATCACCATTGACTGTCTGGGTAATGGTTGAATCTTTGCGATAGGTTTTATCCAGAACAATACAGTTATTTTTATCTGTTTTTAATTTAAAGGTTTTCACCGCACCATTGGTATTCACCTCCGAACAGATCAGATTTGGATACTTGATGCTATTCACACCCAGATTATAAATCTTGATAATACGGCCCGTGCGTCCATAAGGATAATCCGCAAACACCTCACCAATCATATGGCCTAACGCAACGTTATAGTCCGTATCATTACTGGTGCTATTGTTAATTTTGTCGCGGATTTTATCGATGATATCGCGACCCTCAAAAGGAATAAATTCTTCTGAAAGTTCAGGAGAAATACTCTCCTCTGGAACATTTGGCGGTGTGGTCACTGTAGGATTATCTGAACTACCTCCACTGCCACCACATGCTGTAAGCAAGCCTGAAACCAAAACCAGCCCAAAGAATGATATCTGCTTTTTCATAAAATTTTATTCCCTAGAATTTCTTTGCATTTATATTCAATGAGAATGAAAGATGGGCGTATTAAAATCACACAATACAAACCCAATAACTGTCGATCATATTTTTTCTGGACAGTATTTCTTACACTCTAATCGTGCTTTATCTTTTAATAAATCAGGGATTAACTCTGTAATTTTAATGTATATTTCAAATAACAATGATCATAAGAAAATAAGATGTTACTTCTAGAGCTATGTCTTATTAACCCTCATACCAACTCTTAGAAATCAACTAAAATAACGCATATTTACTTTGAAACAATACTTATAGAATTTGTAACCATTAGGTTAAAAAGTCGAAAAGTTATCCTTGGAATAGCTAGGTTTAAAGAAGAACTTAGATTGCTTCTAGACAAGTAAACTTTGAAGGAAAATTAAGAAAATAGGAATAAAAAGAAATTAATTATTTCCATTTATTGTGGGCTCAAAATTTGGCAGTTCACCCCTGAATATTCTCAGGCACATCTTTAAAAATATTAAAAATCCAAAATATTTAAACAGACTTTTTCCAGCGCTTGTACTCAAACATATTTTTGTCTGCTTGCCACTGTGCCTCAACTAAGCCAGTCGTTGGATGACGCATCGCCATACCAAATGCAGCTTCAATTTTTGCTTCGGCAAAGGCTTCAATTAAACGATCAAGCAAACGCTCAGCTCCCGCTTTATCATTTTCTATGCTCAGGATTACGAATTCATCGCCACCGATACGCGCCACAATATCATTGCTACGTATATTTTCCTGAAGGACTTGTGCTGTATGCTGAATTAATTGATCGCCTTCTTTGTGCCCCAGACTATCATTCACTTTTTTCAGGTCATTCAAGTCTATAAATAAGATCGCAGCAGGATGACCATACTGTTTGCAACGTTCTTCTTCTGCCTCTAGCAGTTTCTCCCAGGCACGACGGTTATATAATCCAGTCAATTCATCCTTACTGGCTTGTTGCTGTAGCAGTTCTTGCTGACGGATTTGCTCATTCTGACGCAATTCAGCTTGTAAGATTGAGCTCAAAAGCTTGCTAAATAACTCGACCATCGCCAGATCCTGAATGATGGCATCTGACTTGGCTTCAGGATCAACCGCACATAATGTTCCGAATAGACTGCCATCTTCCTTGAATAGCGGCTGTCCAATATAGGATTTGATGCAGAAATGCTGGTTAATTGGCGCAGTCGCATATAAAGGAATTTCTTCAGAGCGAGGCGCGATTCTTGGTCCTTTGCCTGTGACCATATGACAGCAGAAAGAATTGGCCCATTCAAATACCTGACCTGGCTGGACAGCATAGCCATGATCTTCGCTTTGCAGCACAATCCAGTCATTGTCTTCTACCCGGGTGATCATCCATAAATTAAAGCCAAAATGCTGATGCAGATATTTTAAAACTGCCTGTCCCGCATCCTGAAAACCTTTAAAACTGATATTATCCATCCGAAATAGTCTCTGCATCATTCCGCATATAATAGAGTGGGATTTCTATATTATTAAACTATTTTACGGTATCAATAAGAAAATACTTACTGTGGTAGAGTTAAAATAATTAATTTATTAATATTATTTGTTGAATATTTCTACTCCACAAAAGCAATCTAATAAAAAAAGAGGCTTAAGGCCCCTTTTCTTCATCCTGAATCTTTAAATCAAGCTTCTGCCGGATTCGTCAATTCTGTCATTGGCCAACGTGGAGTTGTGGTCACAGCCAAACCATCTTGCTGTCCGGCTTTTAGACGTTGATAACCCGCAAAGGCAATCATCGCACCATTATCGGTACACAGCGCAGGTTCTGCATAGTACACGGTGGCTTTGATTTTCGCCAAGTCTGCTTCCAGGCGTTCACGTAAACGCTTGTTGGCACTTACACCACCAGCAATCACCAGACGTTTTAAGCCAGTCTGTTTCAATGCCTTCACTGATTTTTTAACAAGTGTATCGACAATGGCTTCCTGGAAGCTCGCAGCGATATCTGCATCACGTCTTTCTTCACCGAGTTTCTTCATTTGAACAGAAACTGCAGTTTTTAAACCACTGAATGAAAACTCCAAACCTTGATGCAGCATTGGACGTGGGAAAGCAAAGGCGTTCGGATCGCCCTGCTCAGCTAGTCTGGAAATATTCGGGCCGCCCGGATATGGCAGACCCATCATTTTCGCAACTTTATCAAATGCTTCACCCGCCGCATCATCAATCGATTCACCGAGTAATTCATATTGTCCAATGCCATAAGCGGCCATGAGCTGTGAGTGACCACCAGACACCAGTAATGCCACAAATGGAAATTCTGGTGGCGTTTTAGAAAGTAATGGCGCCAGCATATGACCTTCCATATGGTGCACACCAATTGCCGGTTTATTTAAGGCAAAGGCCAAAGTCCGACCAAACAGTGCGCCAGTCATTAACGCGCCCATCAGGCCCGGACCACGGGTATAGGCCACCGCATCAATTTCTGATTTTTTGATGCCACTTTGTTCAAGCAGTTCATTCAATAAGGGAATGAGTTTACGCACATGGTCGCGCGAAGCCAGTTCTGGTACGACGCCGCCATATTCAGCATGCAGTTTAATCTGGCTGTACAGCACCTGTCCGCGCAAACCCAACTCGCTGTCATACAGCGCAAGTCCTGTTTCATCACACGACGTTTCCAAGCCTAAAACGATCATTAAACTGCCTATAACCTGTATCAAATCTATTGCAGCAACTATTATAGACTTGTGATATGAGATGTAAATGAGTAAAATACTGACCTTCACTTGTGATCGAGGGCAATTCGGCCCTGATCTTATCCATAACTTAATGAGGATTCTTCATGCCACAAGTTAAATTGAAAGAAGGCGAACCAGTAGACGTAGCTATCCGTCGTTTCAAACGTTCATGCGAAAAAGCGGGTGTTCTTGCTGACGTTCGTAAACGTGAATTCTACGAAAAACCAACTCAAGAACGTAAACGTAAAAAAGCTGCTGCTGTTAAACGCTACCAAAAGAAATTGGCGCGTGAATCAGTACGTACTACTCGCCTTTACTAAGATTAATTTGTGATTGACTGCTTGGAATAAATAATGACTACTTTAAAAAACCAGATTACTGACGTATTGAAAGCCACCATGCGTGCCAAAGATATGTCAAAGTTGACGGTCATTCGTAGTCTGCAAGCAGCAATTAAGCAAATCGAAGTCGATGAGCGTAAAGAACTTGACGATGCTCAAGTTCTTGCGGTCATTGAAAAGCAAATTAAACAACGTAAAGAATCGATCAAAGCCTTTGAAGGCGCTGGTCGAGATGATTTAGCTAGTAAGGAACAAGCCGAAGTTGAGGTTCTCTCTCAATTTCTACCAGAAGCTA
Organism: Acinetobacter sp. YH12041; assembly: GCF_013419975.1. Taxonomy (NCBI): domain Bacteria; kingdom Pseudomonadati; phylum Pseudomonadota; class Gammaproteobacteria; order Moraxellales; family Moraxellaceae; genus Acinetobacter; species Acinetobacter sp. YH12041. The sequence continues at coordinate 9,302 of NZ_VOZC01000021.1, forward strand.
TGACTGAGGAAGAACTTGATTCCCTGATTGCGCAAATAATTGAAGCGCAACAAGCTACTAGCATGAAAGATATGGGTAAGGTGATGAATTCTCTGCGTCCGCTCATAGCCGGGCGCGCCGATCCTGCACAAGTTTCAGCAAAAATTAAAGCAAAACTTGCTTAATTCCCCCATTATATTTCAAATCTAAATCTGCGTTGAACTGCCTCCATTCCGGACAGTTCTCAGCATTTTCTTATTTATTCTTACTGTAAATTACAATCCACATTATAACGTTTCAGCAACTGCATCTCTTTTGAAGATTTTACCTGCAGTATGACATCCTGCTTGCCTACATTTTGATACTGACGATCCAGATAAGCCCGGTTCTGGTCTGCCGCTTTATATAAACGATCCACATAGCGCTGCACAATCGCGCAAAACTGCTGATTCTGCGATGCGCTAAAACCCTGCTGCTGTGGATTTAAACCTTTTAAAAACTGGCGTGATTCTTTTTGATAATCAGCATTAATCTGCTCAACGGACTGTACGTATTCTGCTGCACTAGCCGCCAATACATTACCGCCGTACCCCAATATCAATAAACCCAATAATATTTTTTTCATAAAATAATTAAAATAGACAACTTAGCTTTGCCCGGATTGTAGCGTGATTTAGTGAACTTCGGCTATATCTACTGAAGCTAAAAATCATTAGAAAAATAGACTTAAATTTTAAACTGTCGCGTTTGCTGCATCTGTTTTAAACGCTGGCCAATCGTTGCCGATAAAGACTGATTGCCTTTGCTGATGCGTTGAGCATGTATTAAGGACTTAATCGCAGTTTCTTCATAGCCTGACCAGTACTCCACTTCAGCCCGATAACGCAAGACATTCGCGGCTTTTATCGATGAATCAGGTGCTGCATTCGCTGCCAGTTGCATTAATCTCCAGCCACTAACATCACGGGTATTGCTATTTAAAAAGCGCTGCACAATCGTTCTGGCCTGATCAGGCTGTTTAGCACGAATCAGGGTTTCAGCATATTTATAATTTAAAGCACGGTTTTCCGGCATGATCCGTGCGGCTGAACTAATGCTTTTTAGCGCATTATCCAGCTGATTTTGCCCCAGATAAATATCAGTCTGAAATAACACCTGCAAAGGATGCATTTTATTGTGCTTTTTGGCTTGATCCAGTGCGACTTGTGCCGCCTGAAAATCTCCCAGTTGAAGCTGATAAGCCGTTAAAGCCAGCTGACCAGGAAAATCATTACGTTGCACCATTAAGTTGAGCTGTTGTTCAGTAGTCTGACGTGACAGTACCCGTGTATACCATTTAATGATTTCAAAATCCTGATCATTTAAATTACGCTTAACCGCAGGCAGCTGATTGGCGCGCAAACGTGCTTCACTCATACGCTCAGTAGTTAGAGGATGCGTCAGCCAGAAATCAGGCATAAAGCTTAAACGGCTAGTGGAACGATGCATCACTTCAAAGAAATCCGCCATACTGTGCGGACTATAGCCGGCAGCATACATATATTGCATCCCGATCCGGTCCGCCTCACGTTCCTGATTACGGCTATAAGTTAATTGCTGATCAAGTAGTGCTGCCTGAGAACCCATCATCACTGCTGCACCGGCATCACCATCTGCCTGTGAAGCGACTAATGCACCCACCAGAATCCCTGCTAGGGCCAACAGTCCTTGTCCTTTAAAGGTTTCTTGCGAACGACTGTAATGACGTTGTGTAACATGTGCAATTTCATGTGCCATCACCCCTGCCACTTCGTCTGTATTCCGGGCTGAATTAATCAAACCCGCATTCAGGGCAAATAACCCACCAGGTACCGCAAAGGCATTAATTTGCGGATCATTGATTACCATTAACCCAATCGGCTGCTGTAATTTGGTCTGACTGAGAATGTGGGAAAATATGGAAAGTAACTGATCTTCAAGCCATGGATTCTGAATCACAGGCATTTGTTTCTGGACTTGACGATAGACCTTTTCGCCGATCATTTGTTCTTTTTGCTGATCGATCAATCCGACGCCCGCACCAATATCCGGTACAGAAAATTGTGCAGCAGGCTGATTAAAATAATTATTATCACTATGTCCTGCCGTTGCACACAGACCTAACCCGCACGCCAATACCAAACGTTTCAATGAAAAATCTCTAAAATTCAGTTTCAACCTGTTTCGAATATAGCATCGAAAAATGAGCATAGATGCAGGAAAATGTTATTTAATATTACTTAGATGAACCAATTACTTGAGGATTCACCACATAGCGTGGCACCCGCCCTTCAAGTGCATCGACCAGATTCTGATAAGCCAGCTCAGCCATTTTTCGACGCGTCGCCACTGTGGCCGAACCGACATGGGGCAAGGTAATGACATTATCCAGCTCAAATAATTCTGATTCTTTTAAAGGCTCTTTCTCATAGACATCCAGACCCGCAGCAAAGATTTGGTTGGCTTTTAAAGCTTCGATCAAAGCCTGCTCATCAATCACAGGCCCACGGGAGATATTTACCAGCACCGCATGTGGCTGCATCTGTGCCAGTTGTTCTGCTCCAATCAGTGCTTTTGACTCAGCATTTAAATCCACGGTAACCACCACGAAATCTGAGCGCTGCAAAAGCTCATTTAGAGAACAATACTGTGCACTGAGCCCTTGAGCCAATTCCGGTTTTTCATGGCGATTATGGTACAAGATATTCATATTGAAACCGTAAAATCCACGGCGTGCAACTGCTGCCCCAATATGCCCTAGCCCGATTATCCCCAGCGTTTTTCCGAAAATATCCATACCAAACTGTGCTTCACGTGTCGTGCGGTGCCATTGTCCCTGTTTGGTCCAGTGATCCAGATAAGCCACTTTGCGTGCAGCTGCCATTAATAGCGCAAATCCCAGATCTGCCGTGGTTTCAGTCAAGACATGTGGAGTATTGGTCAGATAGATATTTTTTTCATTCAGATAATCAACTTCATAGTTGTCATACCCTACACTGACACTCGAAATGATTTTAAGTCGGGTTGCTGGTGCCAGATTATCGCGATTGAGCAGTCGGCCTGCCCCAATCATGCCATCGGCATCGCGCACATGTTCCAGCAACTGTTCATGTACATTGCCCAGTTTCGGCTGTAAAGTTACTACATTAAAATTTTGTTCGAGTTTTTTCTGGACATCCTGATCGATCTGGCTAAATACAATCACTTTTTGCTTCATATGTCCCTATTCCACATCAATATTATTCTGAGTTCGCTGGCCTGTTTTGCATAAATTGCCATAAGCGTTTTTTAAGTATGGGCTGATCCAGCATTTCCTGTAAAGATGCCAGTTGAATCATTTTATTATGTGTCACATGCGGAATAGAGCCAAGGGAAATGATATTTTTTTCCAGGCTCATCATGTCCAGAAAACCCTGAATATAAGATTCAACACCTCGGCCATCTTGTAGATTCATCCATGGAAATGGCCAGTTTAATTCATAAAATTCACTTTGCAGAGCACGCTGGATATTGCTCCATAAATGCTGGGTTTGCTCGGTCATTTCTGTGGCATCGATGACAATCGTGCAATGTTCCAAGCTTAAAGCCTGCAAGTTGAATGGCGGAATATGCAGAATTTCCCGCTGTTCCTGAATTGATGCAACAATTACTGGTACTTCACTTTTAACTTCAGCTTTTGCTTCAACTGTAACAGGCTCAGGCGCAATTAAAGGAGCTTTTTCTACCGGAGCAATCTGAGTCGGTTGTGGCAGGATGATTTCGCTATGCAATTCTGCTGGGGCCTGATCACGCCAGATCGAAACCTGATGCTGCTGACATACGTCGCCCTTGGGAATCCAGATATCGATTCCTAATGTTGCCAGTATGTCACGCTGATGCCCAATCATCTTTTCTTCATCACCTATTTCAGGTCGAACATTTTAACGGGATTCGCTTTTCTTTGCCGAACTATTTCCAGCTTTTCACTCTCTATCTTGAGTCATTTTAACTCAGAATAGAAATCAATTTATAAGATTACTTTTTTCTACTGCAAGTTTGTTTATAGATCAGTTCTTGAAAGACTGGACTTAAATACATCTTATTAATTTAAAAAATACTAGATAATCATCAAGCTGTTTTTCTTAAGCATTTGCTGGGTAATTTCATTGGATTCAAAGCCCAAGCGCCAGTATAAAAGCTCCATCACATCCAGCTCATCCTGAGTCATGATCCGGTCGCTCCAGAGGCAAACTTCTGCAATTCCTAACATGCTCAGACGATCACGCAATAACAATCCGGCAATATCATTTAAAATCTCAGCCAAATCAATCGGCTCATCTGAGATTTCACTATACAGCTCAAGTTCTCTTGGGCTAAGAATACGATTTAAAATCTTTTCCCGAACCTCTAGCTGATTATCGCTGTTAATCTGCTGCACATGCAGCAAGGCATCAATCAGACGTACAATCTGTGGTTTGACCTCATCTAAAGACGTTGGCGTATGCATCGGCAGCAAATTCAGTTCATACTTCACCCGTTCTAGCAATAAAGCATCCAGCAAACCGATTTCACCATCTTCCTGAATAATCCTTGCCAGCTTCATTAAAAACTGCCGTGCCACCGTGGTAGGCATTCCACCAATATTTTTACAGGCCTGCTGGAAAATCGAGATATGTACCCGTCCATCCAGATTTAATAATGAATCAATAATCGCACGACTGACCTCTGCCTCGGTTGGAATAAACTCACGATATTGCCGGATCATCAGAATCGCGACCATCACCTCACGTGAACCGGTCGAAGTTTGCAAAGCACGCTCAATCAGTTCCGGACGCGGCATATTGGCACGTAGTTCAGGATTCAATGGCTTGATGGCATCTTTGATCGCAAAACTGATCGGAGACAAACGCAACAAAGGCAAAGGCTGTGGGGATTCCCAGACTGCTGTGCTTTCAGGCACGACATCTTCGAGTGAACGAAACAAACTAAACAAAGGCTGGTTTTTTAATTTCTTCAGATTTTCGAGCTGCAAATCCTGAATCAAAGCAGGATTTAATTCATAAATACGCTGATTAATATTCGGATGAATATTCAACCAGTTCTGTGGACTTAAAGAATTGGCAAAACACATATGTGAAATGGATTCGGCATATTCACTATAGATCTGTGATCCTGAATGATGCACATGAATGCGCAATAAAGTCTGAATATTGGCATCATTCTGAATCAGGCGTCGGGTTTTCTGGTCATTTTTATAGGTACGTCCGCCCAATGAAATATATTTAATAAAACGTGTAATCAAAATACCCAAGCTGCCAATCAACCAGATGACTGCTCCGATTGAGACATAGAAGGTTTCAAACTTGTTTTCCCGAGGTACATCATTTCGATAAAACCCCAACTTCGCAATCTTGCTGCCCCACTGGCTAAAAGTGGTCAGACTGCTATATAGAATTTTCAGGCGGGTATTTTCAGCTGTTTCACCAGATAGAATCTTGTTAAATTCATGACTGAGCAAGCCATAAAGTTCAATTTCATCAAGAGTTTGTAATGCACCCCAAGTCAGAATAATAGCAGTATCACGTGGACTAAAACCCGCTGTTAATGCATTGACCCCCACTTCATTCGGCAGGACATACATAGCTGGCGGTTCAATCAGGAACGTATCTGCCAGTTGAGTATTGATCCGTAGTGCAGCACTTTCTTCCGGAATACTTTCCATTTGGTTCAGTCGACGCGCGCCCATTTGCTGGGCTAAAGAATAGCCGCCGGCACGAAACGTATAAAATTCATAGATGACCGAAATAATCATCAAGAACAAAACCAGTGCTACCAGATAAGGACTAAGGACATGCCACCATATCGACTGGCCAGGATCAGCATAGAAAACAAACAGGCCAACCACTGTATTGATAATCAGAACTGTTAATAGTATCGCAATCAGACAAAAGCTGGCTAGCAATAGCATATTCTTGTTTTTGACCAAAGCATATCCTACGCTTTTCAATCTACCACCCTAACTGATCTGGTCTTTCCTTGGGCACATCATAAAACAAAAAAGCGGGAAATTCCCGCTTTTTCATCATGATTTTAATTGCTTAGACTTCGCGTACACCGGTCAGGTCAACTGATGCTGCATCAATATTCACATCAATAAAATTGTCGCCTTTTTTGGCGCCATCACTGCGTTTTTGCTCTAATTGATCGAGGTATTCAGCATTGATTCCACCTGCGACATACACACCATCAAATACAGAACAGTCAAATTCACGCAAATGAGGAACTTTTTTGGTACGTACTGCATCTTTCAGGTCTTCCAGATCCTGGAAAATCAGACGGTCAGCACCAATGATTTCACGGATTTCTTCTACACTGCGTTCAGAAGCGATCAGTTCAGATTTCGCCGGCATATCAATACCGTATACGTTTGGATATTTCACCATAGGTGCCGCAGAAGCGAAGAATACTTTTTTCGCACCCGCATCACGTGCCATCTGAATAATTTCATTACAAGTCGTACCACGCACAATCGAGTCATCGACCAGTAGAACGTTTTTGCCCTGGAACTCGAGCTCAACCGGGTTCAGTTTTTGACGTACTGATTTTTTACGCAGTTGCTGACCTGGCATAATGAAGGTACGACCGATATAACGGTTTTTCATGAAACCTTCACGGAATTTCACGCCTAGCATATTGGCTAATTCTAATGCCGAAGTACGCGAAGTATCCGGAATTGGAATCACCACATCGATGTCATGCTCATCGCCCCACTCGCGCAGGATTTTTTGTGCCAGTTTCTCACCCATTTTCAAACGGGCTTTATACACAGAGATCCCATCAATAGTTGCATCTGGACGAGCAAAGTACACATATTCAAAAATACATGGACGATATTCTGGATTCGCTGCACATTGCTGGGTAAAGAAATTACCGTCAGAATCAATGAAAACCGCTTCACCCGGTTCGATATCGCGTTCAACTTTGAAGCCTAGTGCCGTAATCGCTACAGATTCAGAAGCAATGATATATTCCATACCATTTTCTGTTTCGCGCGAACCATAAATTAATGGACGGATACCGTTTGGATCACGGAAGCCTACCAGACCTTGACCAGTAATCATCGCAACAACGGCATACCCACCTTTACAACGCTCATGTACACGCGTTACAGCCTGAAAAATATCTTCAGATGTTGGTACCAGCTTGCCACGTTTTTGTAATTCGTGCGCCAGTACGTTTAGTAGCACTTCTGAATCTGAATCAGTATTCATGTGACGCAGGTCAGTTTTAAACAGGTCGTCATGAATTTCTTCAGCATTGGTTAAGTTACCGTTATGCGCCAGCGTAATCCCATAAGGTGAGTTTACGTAAAATGGTTGCGCTTCGGCACTGCTTGAAGTACCCGCCGTTGGATAACGCACATGACCAATACCATAATTACCCTGTAAAGCACGCATATGACGGGTATGAAATACATCACGGACCATACCGACATCTTTACGCAGGAACAGACGGCCTTCCTGACAAGTCACAATCCCAGCTGCATCTTGTCCACGATGTTGTAACATCGTTAATGCATCAAACAACATTTGGTTAACAGGTGATTTACCAGCTATACCAACTACTCCACACATAGCAACCTCGCAGACAAGCTAGGATTAATAAAAAGGATTATTCGTTGACGCATCTGAACTCTTGGCCTTGGATGCCGGTTCAGATGAGGAATCTGAAGGTTTCTGTGCCCCTTCAGACTTGATATGTTGCAGGGCGCCATTTGCGGCTTCTTTGGAGAGCTCTGTTGCCCAAGGCGCATATGGCAATAAGACCTGTATAAATTTGGACTGCTTCCAGTGCGGCGAACTTTCCACCCAAGGGCCAATCCCCTGCATGGTAATCAGAACAATCAGCAAACCTTTCAGGCTGCCGAAAACACCGCCCGCAAGACGATTCAGCGGACCAAGTTTCAGGGTTTTTAAAATGCGGTTGAGCAGAAAGGTAACAATCCAGGTGAGTACCACAATCATCAGAACGATAAAGGCAAAGGCTGCAATCTTCTGTACCACTGGATCTGTACTGAGAGCAACCATTGAGGGCGCAAGTAGTGTTGAATATTTCGCCGCAATAATCAAGGCAAAAATCCATCCCACTAAGTTCGCAAAGGCTTTAATAAATCCTTGGCGCAAACCGTTGAGCCCTCCAATGAGCAAGATAATCAGTAGAAAGATATCAATGGCATTCATAGGATTTAAAGCGCGGCTACACAGTCTTTAACCAGTTCCGGCCCAGTATATATGAGGCCACTATAGACTTGTACAAGGCTTGCACCAGCTTTTTTCTTGGCCAGCGCATCCGCACCTGAAAGAATACCACCCACACCAATCAATGGAATTTGTCCCTTTAATTCCTCTGCAAATGCAGCCAGACATGCCGTGCTTTTCTCAAAGACTGGCGCGCCTGATAAACCGCCCGCTTCTTCTGCATGCTCCAGACCTTCCACACCTTCACGTGACAATGTGGTATTGGTCACGATCAGACCATCAATCTTGTATTGCAATAACTGCTTGGCAATAAAGGCAATATCTTCAGCTTCAAGATCCGGTGCAACTTTTAATACCAGAGGAACGTAATGCTGATGTTCCTGAGCCAGTTCCAGCTGACGATTCTTTAGCGTTTCCAGCAATTCAGTCAGTGCATCGCCACTTTGTAAACTGCGCAGGTTCTTGGTATTTGGAGAAGAAATATTAACGGTGATATAGGAAGCATAATTATAGACTTTTTCTAAACAAATAAGGTAATCATCTACTGCTTTTTCTACCGGAGTATCAGCGTTTTTACCGATATTGATTCCCAGTACACCTTTAAATTTTGCAGCTTTAACGTTTTCAATCAGTTTGTCCACACCATCATTATTAAAACCCATACGGTTAATAATCGCTTTGGCTTTCGGAAGACGGAATAAACGTGGATGAGGATTACCAGGTTGCGGGCGTGGAGTAATGGTACCAATTTCAATAAAACCAAAGCCTTGACTGGCCAAGGCATCAATATAGGCACCATTTTTATCTAACCCTGCTGCAAGACCGACCGGATTAGGAAATTCGATTCCCATACAGGTCACAGGTTTCACAGCAACATTTTGACGCATCATGCCCATTTTATGGGATGATTTTAATAGTGATAGTGTCAGCTCATGTGCACGCTCTGGTGCTAAAGAAAACAACAAAGGGCGGGCTAGAGAATACAACATATCTAGAAAAGTCTACTGCTTTTTAAGTCGGCATATTATAGGCATAGGCTGACAAAAAAACCATGCTTTGCAAATCTTTATTTTTACCAGTTATTGCACAGTCGCTGTTAATTTAATCTGCCCTGCTTCATTATTTAGTTCCATTTTCTCGATACTTAGCCCCATTTGTGCCAACTGTGTCAGGAAGTTGGCCAGCACAGAATAATTTTCATGAGACAGCATCAACTGAATTTTTCCATCCATTTGCTGTGATGCGACCGACAGCCCTTGTTGCTGAGCAATACGCTGCACTTTTTCTGCTGCATCTAATTGCAAGTCTCCTGCCGGCTTCATAGTAACAGCATTGCTTTGCATCCAGACCAGCGTATCTTTTAGATCATTTAAACGTTTCTGCTGGGTATCTGCTGCCTGATGCATTGCCCAGAGTGCACTCGCAACAGCGGTCACCAGCACAAAGATTGTGGTAAAGATTACCAGAATGCGTTCACGTGCTGACAAACGATCCAGATAATCGGTCAGTTTTTCAATTTGCAGATCCATGCGGTTCTGTAAGGTTTCAATAGCTTTCATTATTGTATTTTCACCAGTCCTACGGCGCCTGTTCCATTCGCCTGTATATTCCCCAATTCTACTTTAAAGCCCTGCTGCCCCAGTTGCTTGGTCAAAGTATTTAAACTTTCAGATGAATTGGACTGTAACTGCAGACTCAATCCAGACGGATCATAATTGACACGCTGTGCCACAATCTGGTTTTGCATCAACACCGGCCCGACTCGGCTAATGAGCTGCAAAGCCTGAGTATCCGCAGTCTGACTTTGACGAAGCTGGGCTTCAAACTGACTTTTAATATTCTGCTCAGTGACCGGATAATTTTGTCCGAACCAATATTTAAACTGGTCAATCGCCTGCATCGCAGTGGTATTGGCGACTTTTTTATATTGATACCAGCGCACCGCATCATAAGTAAACTGTAGTACTAAAATCCCAAGAAAAACCGCCGCACAGGCTTTCCAGTAACCGGAAACAGTATGATCCGATTTACCCTTTGGCAGGATATTAAATGGATGCTGTTTCGGTTTTTTTAGCATTGGCAACGTATATTGGAACGAGTTTAATTGTTCACGTGTTGCTACCGCTTCTAAACTGCTCATTTGTTCAGGGCTGAGATTGCTGACCTGATATTCCAGATCTTTAGACTGAAAATCCAGATAAAGGCTCAGATCATCCACTGACTGGCCGACATATTCAGCTTCACGTACCAGCAAATGCCCACCAATTTGTGCAATAACGCGCTGCTGCGCATGTTCAGGCACTGGCAAAACCAGAAAGTCTGGCAATAATGCAGCGAGTTTAACAGGAATCAAATTCAGGGCATGCTGCAAAGTTTCAACTGTAGAATTTGCAATCCCCAGAATACTGATCTGGTCAGGCTGCTGAAAATGATGCAGCACTTTCATGGTATCGACAGGCAGTACTACATATTCTTCTAACAGATATTTAATGCCATCATTGCCCATTTTTTTATATTGGCTCTTAGGCAAAGTCTGCTGCAAAATCTGCACATGACGACTTGGAAAAAAGACCGTCGCCTCTTCACCATGATAAGCCTGAATATCCTGAATCAGCTGCTCGAGTGTCGCAACAGCGTTCCAGAACTCCCCCTTTGACCATTGCCAAACCCCATTGGCTTCCGGCATCCATAAATACAACATCGATTGTGTTCTACCGTTTTAATTGGTTTTTATACTGTTGGAATAAAGCTTTTAACTTGTGTTGATAGACCTGGTGCAATTACGGCCTGATCATAAATACGTGCTTCTGATAAATGAAATGGATGAAAAGACTCAGTCAGCAGAATAGAGGCAATATGCGCCACAACATTCATATGACAAACCACCGCAATGGACTCATACGGCAGTTGTGACAACCATTCAACTGCAACTTTGGCATCATCATCAGGCTTGATGGTATTACAGATCACCACGGGCACATCTTTAAAATAGTGCTGTAAATGCGCCAGAGTTTCTTGCGCACGCAATAAAGGACTGACCACAAATACTTCCGGTTCGATGATGTCCTTTAAATACTGCGCTGTCTGTTCCGCCTGTTGATGCCCGCGTTCCGTTAGGGGACGTTTGCTATCATTCCCACTCACTGGTGGCGCGGCTTCGCCATGTCGCACTAAAGTCAGTTGCATCTTATTCCCTATTTATTTTGTCGCTACGGTCATCAGTCAGCATTATAATCATCGCTCTTCCTGTGTTATAGATCAGACTTGATGATGTGGCAAGACAAATTCCACATCACTGCGATGACCATTTTTCATCAAAGATAAAGCGATCGTCAGCGGCGGCGCTCCTTCAAAGATCACTTCATACAAGGCAGTTGTAATCGGCATATAAACATCCAGCTCTTCTGAACGCGCTTTTACCTGCACAATCGTGTTAATCCCTTCTGCCGTCTGCCCCAGTTCAGTCGTCGCCTGCTCTAAGGTTTTACCCTTACCTAATGCATAACCAACCTGATAGTTACGACTCAGCGGACTGTTACAAGTGGCAAATAGATCACCTACACCAGAAAGCCCCAAGAAAGTTAGCGGATTTGCACCCAGCTTGACTGCAAACCGACTCATTTCCGCTAGAGCACGGGTCAGAATCATACTCTTGGTATTCTCACCAACATTATAGGCAGCCGCCATCCCCATCGCGACCGCATAAATATTTTTCAATGCGCCACCCAGTTCTACGCCATGCACATCATCACTGGCAAAGACACGGAATAATGCACTATGGAGTGCCTGTTGCACTGCATAACGTACCAGTTCAGATTCACTGGCAATCACCGTACCTGCCGGCTGACCTGCGACAATTTCTTTGGCCAGGTTTGGACCAGACAGCACACCATAAGGCACTTCCGGTAGTTCTTCACGAATGATGTCACTCATAAAGCTGAAGGTATTGGCCTCAATCCCTTTTGTCAGGGAAATCACGGCTTGAGATGTGATAAAAGGCTTGATCTGCTGCAACACATCACGGAAAGAATGGCTTGGAATTGCGACTAGAATAATATCGCGATCACGAACAGCCTTCTCCAGATCGGACACAGCAAGCAGATTTTCTTCCAGCTTAAAATCCGGTAGATAGCGTTTATTGATATGTGTTGCATTAATATCTTCAGCTACTTCCGGATCACGAATCCAGATCATGGTATCGCAGCCATTTCGAACCGCGGTATTGGCCATTGCAGTACCAAAACTACCACCGCCTAAAACTGTAATTCTTAAAGCCGTATTCTGGTTGACCACTACCGGTTCAATCAAATCGGTAAAATTTAATTCTGACATCTTGTTTTCTAATATCCTGTGTCTTGAAATGCCTTAGTTTTGATTCCAATAACTTACATAATTCTGGGTCTGGATTTCAGCACGTGGTGCAATCGCTTTTGCCGCCGTACCGATATAGATAATGCCAGAAACCAGATCATCCTTACCAATGCCGAGCGACTGCTTGAAAAATTTTGATTCTACTACTGCGCCACTACGCCACATAGTTGAAAAACCTTGAGCCTGCAAAGACAGCAAGAAGTTTTGAATAGCGGCACCTGAACTCAAAATCTGCTCAAAATGTGGCACTTTCGGATGATCCTGCAAACGGGTTAATGCCAGTACCAGCAAAGGTGCACGAAAAGGATGATTCTTGACCCGTTCAATCTGAGCTGATTCAGTTTGACCCAGATCTATCAGTGCTTGCGATAACAGTTCACCAAATGCTTCACGTTGCGCATCCGGGATGATCACAAAAGTGGTAGGTTTTAACCGGTGATGATCCGGTGCTGTCAAAGCAGCTTTAAATGCCATTTCTAACTGTTCTGCATTCGGCGCAGGTGCCAGCAAATGTCCTATTGATTGACGTTGGTGAATATTTTGATGAACGATGTCGACCACAGATTCCGTCATTGCTTTATAGATCTATAACTTAAAAACTACGGTCAAGATTAGCATATTCCACTAGTAATACTCTAGAAACTTGCAAATACCTCTACCTTGAAAATATTTAAGGAAGATTACAATATTTTCTATGGAATCAATAAAAGGTCTCTTTCATTCACTTTTCTCTCATAGAGCAACATCAAAAATTGCCAAACTTATACAACAGCTCCTAATTCTGTGCTTTTTACTGTGTTTCAATATTCCCAGTTCTGTTTTCAAGCGAGATTTTATGATGAAAAAAACAATTGCGATCAGCGGATTAGCAGCTTCAGCTCTACTTTTAACTGCCTGTGCATCTAACCCGACTTCAGTGGCGGTTCAAAAGGAAAATAATCAGTTTGAAGTAACAGGATTAGGTAAAAACCAGTTAACCTCTAAAAATAATGCAGTGAATGCCGCCAGCAAAACCTGTGGCTCCAAAGCAACTGCGATTATTCTGGATGAAAAAACTTCTTATAATGGTGCACTAAAAGGTGTAGTCGATGAACAGACCGGACAAATGATTCAGGCTGCTGCGACTGTATTAGGCAATATTGCCGGCACCAACACCGGATTGAACCAGAATGATGATTATCAGACTGTTTTAACGTTCCGCTGTGAAGCAAAATAAGCTTCAACATGTGCAGTAATAAAAAACCGCTCTTTAAGAGCGGTTTTTTTGCAGTTTAGATTAGCAATAGCCTTCCAAACGGGTCAGCGGTAATTTTTGTCCAATCGCTTTTTCAATCTCTGGCAAATAGAACGCATCATCTTCCGCCAGGAAACTGATACTTACACCACGCGTTCCCGCACGACCAGTACGACCAATACGGTGTACGTAATCATCGGACTGTTCAGGTAAAGTGAAGTTAATCACATGAGATACGCCATCCACATGAATACCACGACCGGCAACGTCTGTCGCAATCATGATGTTATGTTTACCATTTTTGAACTGGTCTAACATTTTTAAGCGTTTGTCTTGGGCAATTTCACCTGACAGCATTACCACCTTATAACCATCACGTTTTAAATGATCATATAGCTTACGTACCTGATCACGACGGTTAGCGAAAATCATGACCTTTTCAATCGGCTCATCACGCAGAATGTCTTGCAGCAACTTATATTTGTCTGCTTTCGCCACCATATACACACGCTGTTCTACGTCGGCATTGGTTTTTTTCTCTGGCTCAATTTCGACAGTGACCGGTTCAAATAACCATTGCTGTGCCAGATTCAAGACATCATAGCTAAAAGTTGCAGAGAACATCAGCGTCTGACGCTGCTCTTTGCGTGGCGAGAAACGCACAATACGTTTTACTGATGGAATAAAACCCATATCCAGTAGACGGTCAGCTTCATCAATCACCAGGAATTCAATCTGGTCTAGCCAGACTTCTTTTTGCTCGACAAAATCAATCAGACGCCCTGGAGTAGCAACCATGATATCCACTGGCGCTTTATCCAATTGAGCTTTCTGCTTGTCAAAATCTACACCACCTAGAAGTGTTACGACACTCAGGTCAGTAAACTTGGTCAGCTCATGTGCATCGCTTTCAATCTGTAATGCCAGCTCACGAGTCGGTGCCAAAATCAGAGCACGCGGTTCACCACGATAACGCTGTTCTTTTACCGGATTATTCAGCAAGTCATTAATCACGCTAATCAGGAATGCGGCTGTTTTACCCGTACCCGTTTGTGCACGACCAATAGCATCATGTCCTGCCAAGGTGAATTTTAAAACCTTCTGCTGAATCGGCGTCATGGAAGTAAAGCCTAAAGCATCAATTGCCTTTTTCAGTTGGGGATGTAAATTTAAGGTTTCAAAACCAGATGACATAAAGCGCTGCTCTAATTTGATAATCACTAAGATGGAATAGTATAAACAAAAAACGCCCCAATTTATATTGGGGCGTTTATTAGCTTAATCCGAAGATTAGTCTAATGGTTGAACTTCTTCAGCTTGGAAGCCTTTTTGGCCTTTAACTACACTGAATTCAACACGTTGGCCGTCACGAAGTGAACGGTGGCCTTCACCTTGGATTGCACGGAAATGAACGAATACGTCATCACCGCCGTTGCGTTGAATAAAGCCGAAGCCTTTAGTGTCGTTGAACCATTTAACTACGCCTTGTTCACGAGCAGCTGTCATAAGTTAATCCTCATTGATACTAAAAAAAGGACCACCCGGTGTTGCAAACAGCAGAGCAAACAAGTTTGAAAATATTATTTTTAAGCTTGTAATCATTCTGTAAAACTATTAACAAAATCCCGGTTACATCCATTGTGTATAGGGCGAAAAACAATCAATTTGTTTATCTGAAATCCTAAATACGCAACGAGCTTAACATGGGTTTATGACAATTAATAGATATTTTTTAGCTTTGTTCCTTTTGATTTAGTTATTTTTTTCACAATATATATCAGAAAAATTATATATATTATTTCATGTAACTTTTTAGCTAAATAGTTGGGTTTTGGCATCCTATTTGCTAATATTTATAGCCTTTTTTGCGATATGAATAAAACGGAAATGAGTGATAACCACGGTCAAGCGCATATTATTGATGCCATGGGTAAACCCTGTCCGATGCCGCTCCTGATGTTAAAGCGTGCATTAAAAGCAGATCAGGGCAAAACATTCTTGTTAAAGTCATCAGATCCATATAGTCAAACTGATGTTACACGGTATTGCCAAATGCATCAGTTAAAATGCGAATCTCAACAGATTTCTGCAACCGAGTATCACTACCTGATTGAATCTTAAAAATTTTCAATTAAACTGGATGCTCTCCATACTCGTATAAAAGTTTACATTTCTCTACCCAAATATCCATTATTTGAGGAGAGTTTGGATTAAGATAGAACCTAGTTAAGGGTTAAATCCCCCGCACTTCAAGGAGAACACATGAGTGACAGCCGCAATCAATTGATGCCCCTGTCATTATCGGCGCCAGGTGTCAATCTTGGTGCTTATATTAGCACTGTCAATCAAATTCCTATTTTGACGGCCGAACAAGAAAAAGAGTTGGCCGAACGCTATTACTACGACCAGGACCTGGACGCAGCAAAAATGCTGGTCATGTCTCATTTGCGTTTCGTGGTACATATTGCACGTAGTTATGCAGGTTATGGCCTGCCTCAAGGTGACCTGATCCAGGAAGGCAACCTTGGCCTGATGAAAGCTGTTAAACGTTTTGACCCGAGTATGGGCGTACGTCTGGTGTCATTTGCGGTGCACTGGATCAAAGCTGAAATTCATGAATATGTAATTCGTAACTGGCGTATTGTGAAAATTGCGACCACTAAAGCGCAACGTAAATTGTTCTTCAATTTACGTAGTCTGAAAAAGTCTTCTAAAAAGTTAACGCTTGAAGAAGCTCAGTCGATTGCCAATGACCTGAATGTAACACCAGAACAGGTACTGGAAATGGAAGGCCGATTGACGGCTTATGATGCAGCATTTGAAGCATCAGGTGACGATGATGACGAAAATTCAACTCACGTTGCTCCAGCACTATATCTGGAAGACAACCGTTATGACCCGGCACGTCTGATTGAAAATGAAGACTATGAGGAACAAAGCACCTCTGCCCTGCATGAAGCGTTGGAACAGTTAGATGACCGTTCCCGTAATATCTTGCAGCGTCGCTGGCTAGATGATGAAAAATCAACCTTGCATGAACTGGCAGCTGAATATAATGTTTCCGCCGAACGTATCCGTCAGCTTGAAAAGAATGCAATGGAAAAGATTAAAGTAGCAATGTCTTCAAACTGATGTATTGAATTAATAAACTACTAATCTTAAGAAAAAGCCTTCATATATGAAGGCTTTTTTTGTCTTTTAATGCCGTGTTTCAGCCTTAGCTTTTATGCTAAGGTTAAGCGCAAACTTTATTGGGAAGGTCAATTCAAATGTGGATTGCGATTTCAGCACTGAATCTTGCGCTTGCAGTCATGCTCGGCGCATTTGGTGCCCATGGTTTAAAGACTCGAGCGACTGAAGCACAGTTGACCTGGTGGCAAACGGCCACAGATTATTTCTTCTACCATGCTCTTGGCTTACTTATTCTAGCAGTGATCAGCCGAGTAATTCCTGAATTGCCAATCAAATGGAGTTTTCTCCTGATCCAGGCGGGGATTTTCCTGTTCTGTGGCTCACTCTATGTCATGGCACTGGGTCTGCCGCGCGGTTTAGGTGCAATTACGCCAATTGGTGGTGCCTTAATGATTGCTGGCTGGTTAATTCTGGCCTGGAATGCCGTAAAATACCTCAAATAGGTCTGATGCTTTAATCAATAATCATGGAGGGTTGCCAAGATGCTGGTGTATATCAATGGCAAACAACAAGAAACTCAATGCAAGAACCTGCTGGAACTGGTTCAAAGTCTGGCGCTTGAGGGTAAACGCTTTGCAGTTGAGGTCAATGAAATGATTATTTCTAAAAGCAGATTGGGTGAAACGCCCATTTGCGAAGCGGACAAAATAGAAATTATTCACGCAGTCGGTGGCGGCTAATAACACTTGGAACAATTATGCAAGATTTATTACAGATCGGTTCACGCCAATTCCAGTCTCGTCTTTTAGTAGGCACAGGCAAATATAAAGATTTAAATGAAACAGATCAGGCCATTCAGGCCAGTGGTGCAGAAATTGTAACGGTTGCTATTCGCCGGGTGAATATTGGTCAGCATCCAGACCAACCGAACCTGCTTTCAGTGGTTCCACCAGAAAAATACACCATTTTACCAAATACTGCGGGCTGTTTTGATGCCAATAGCGCAATACGCACCTGTATGCTGGCACGTGAACTGCTGGATGGTCATAACCTGGTAAAACTGGAAGTACTGGGCGATGAAAAGACTCTTTATCCAAATATTACCGAAACTTTGAAAGCAGCGCGTACCCTGATTGATGACGGTTTTGAAATCATGGTCTATACCTCAGATGATCCGATCGTGGCACAAGAACTTGAAAGTATGGGCTGCGTAGCAATCATGCCTTTGGGTAGCCTGATCGGTTCTGGTCTGGGGATTCTGAATCCACACACGATTTCGATTATTAAAGAAAATGCCAAAGTGCCTGTGCTGGTTGATGCGGGTGTCGGTACTGCCAGTGATGCAGCGATTGCCATGGAACTCGGCTGTGACGGCGTACTGATGAATACTGCGATTGCTGCTGCACAAAATCCGGTCTTGATGGCCTCTGCGATGCGTAAGGCGGTTGAAGCGGGTCGTGAAGCATTCCTGGCCGGTCGTATGCCACGCAAACGCATGGCCAATGCCAGCTCACCTGAAACCGGTTATTTCTTTAAATAATAATCGAGGCTAGAGGCCCAAAAAATTATTTAAATCATGTCGATCTGTTCAGGAGTTTCCAGCAAACTCCTGGACTTTTAAATCTTTATGACTCTGATTACATTTTAAGATTAAGATGAGATCCCTTTCATAAATCAGACAATGGTCGTTCATTAGTATTAAAGTTCCTTCCTTCTCTCTTCAGGATGGGGAGCATGCTCCACGAGAGGATGAGGGGATTTCTTAAAAACCTCTCCCTAGCCCTCTCCTATAAGGAGAGGGAGTTTCCTTGATCATTTTCTAGTAACTTAGATTCTCAAATGAAGAACTCAAAATATTTTTAATTGATGAGAAAGACACATTGCAGCTCATCACAAACCCGTCTCATATGATTTTTAAAAGAGTCCTCTCACCTTCTTTTGATAAACTAACTTATTAGATCTCTTTCATAAATCAAAAAACGATCTTCTTTTTGGTTAATATTTGCACTCCGGATTTCTTAGCATTCGTGCATAATCTGCGGATGAAATACATCGATTCAAACAAGCTTTCTGATCCT
>NZ_VOZC01000013.1:0-80349 GCF_013419975.1 Acinetobacter sp. YH12041
GTACCAGCGTACGGCCCACAGAATGATGTCACGCTGAAAATGCCGGCCTTTGAATGGGTTCATGTGCAGCTCCATCAGCAAAAGGGGATGATAAGTTTATCACCACCGACTATTTGCAACAGTGCCGTTCAGGCAGTACTTCATCAACCAGCAAGGCGGCACTTTCGGCCATCCGCCGCGCCCCACAGCTCGGGCAGAAACCGCGACGCTTACAGCTGAAAGCGACCAGGTGCTCGGCGTGGCAAGACTCGCAGCGAACCCGTAGAAAGCCATGCTCCAGCCGCCCGCATTGGAGAAATTCTTCAAATTCCCGTTGCACATAGCCCGGCAATTCCTTTCCCTGCTCTGCCATAAGCGCAGCGAATGCCGGGTAATACTCGTCAACGATCTGATAGAGAAGGGTTTGCTCGGGTCGGTGGCTCTGGTAACGACCAGTATCCCGATCCCGGCTGGCCGTCCTGGCCGCCACATGAGGCATGTTCCGCGTCCTTGCAATACTGTGTTTACATACAGTCTATCGCTTAGCGGAAAGTTCTTTTACCCTCAGCCGAAATGCCTGCCGTTGCTAGACATTGCCAGCCAGTGCCCGTCACTCCCACTCTATTGATGTGTGCTTAAAAAACAGGAGGGTTTAACTTGGTAAACTATACATACTCATTAGGAGTTTACCATGAGCAAGAAACAGAAGACTTACACCGCAGAATTTAAAGCTGAAGCCATAAAAGCCATTGAAGAGAACCAAGGTAATGTATCGGAATCCGCTAGACAACTTGGCATTTCAATGCAAACCCTTTCGAACTGGAATAACAAAGCAAAGGCTGGAACTTTAGCAGGCACAAAACAGTATTCGCCCGATCTAAACGCCTTACTCGAAGAAAATAAGAAGCTTAAACAACAGCTCAAAACAGCTGAAATGGAACGTGAATTTTTAAAAAAGGCAGCAGCGTACTTTGCCAAAGAAAGTCAGTGAGGTACGCCTATATGAAATCGCAAAGCCACTTATTTCCGATTATTTTAATGGCTCGATTACTTCGTGTATCCGTTTCTCGCTTTTATGATTGGCTAAAGCGAGGCATGAGTAAAAGATCAATTCAGCGAAATCAGCAGACAATTTTGGTCAAAATAGCCCATGAAGAAACCAAACAAAGCTATGGCTATGTTCGATTAACCAAGCATTTACAAGCGCAAGGTATCAAAATAAGTACGTATGCTGTGCGCCAAATAAAAAAATCAAATCAGTTGTATTGTAAGCGCCATAAGCGTTTCAAAAGAACCACGAACAGTGATCACAACCGTTCTATTTATGACAATTTACTCAAGCAACAGTTTTCAATGACGAAGCCTAATCTTGCGTGGTCGAGTGACATTACCTACATTTGGACGGCTGAGGGCTGGTTGTACTTGGCAGCTGTCAAAGATCTTTACACGAAACAGGTTGTTGGCTATAGCTTAAATGAGCGCATGACAGCCAAGCTTGTTTGTGATGCATTGAATATGGCTATTCGCAATCAGAAACCTGCTAAAGATCTCATTGTACATTCAGATAGAGGCAGCCAATATTGCAGTAATGAATATCGAAACTTACTTGAGAAATTTGATTTTCAGGGTTCAATGAGCAAAAAAGGCGACTGCTTTGATAATGCACCGATAGAGAGTTTCTGGGGCATACTCAAAAATGAACTAGTCCATCATCGCAACTACAAAACAAGGGAAGAAGCCAAAGCGGATATTACAAAATATATAGAGTTATTTTATAATCAGCGAAGAATTCAAAAAGGCTTGGATTTTAAGACACCAAATCAAATGGCAGAAGACTTTTATCGGTTAGCTGCCTAGAATCTCCCAAGTGAAAGTCTCCTGCTAATTCAGCACACATCACTGTTGATAAATTTTCTAAACAAAAAGGATCAAACTAATCTATAAGCTTTGTGGGTTAGAAAAAAAATAACTCACTTTGCATTGATCATATTTAAATTCTTGTTTTATCCATAGCACTAACCTATTAATTTTAAAAAATAATAGGTACTGGCTAAATAGCAAATCGATACATATCTTTTTCATAGAGGAAATATGATTTTAGTAAGTTCTTGTCTGGCTGGCTTAAAGGTACGTTATAACGGGACGCATAGCTTAAACGAAAAAATCGAAAAATTAGTCAAAGATGGAAAAGCTACTATGGTATGTCCAGAGATTCTTGGCGGTTTATCAACACCACGCGAACCTGCCGAGATTTCGGGAGGTAATGGCGATGATGTCTTAGATGGAAAAGCCTGTGTAATTGAAAAATCAGGAAAGGATGTGACTTCAATCTATATTGAAGGGGCATATAGAACTTTAAAAAAAGTTCAATTATTAAAAGCTACTCTGGTAGTGCTTAAAGAAAATAGCCCTTCATGTGGTAGTTCAATGATTTACGATGGTCAATTTAATGGGAATAAGATCTATGGCAATGGAGTTACCTCCGCTTTGCTTAAACGTCATAATATAAAAGTCATTTCAGAAGAAACTTTTTGGCAACTTTTACCCTAGTTCCTCCGCTTTTATTTAAAATCTTCATGCAACTCCAACCACGCCCCCCTTTGCAATATCAAGTCTCTTCGGTATTTAGAGATATAGTGAGGTAATAATCTAAGAAGCATATCCATTACTTCCACATCAGTTAAAAAGTAGTGGTTCAATTTTATGCTGTAATTCTTTAACAATTTTAGCAAGCTGATCATGTAAAACTAACCAACATTGCTCATGACCTTGCCCAATATATTCATCTATTATGAGTTGCAAAATGTCTTGATCTATCTGACTTAAGAATTCTAAAAACCATGTCGCAGCAACATCCTTGGCAACTATTGTTTTATGATCTAATGTATAAGCTATACGGCATAGCGCTAAAATTTGATTACATTCATCCTGATCGTCTTTCCAATGAGCAATAATTTGTGGATAAGTTTTTTGCATGGCAAATATTAATTGTTCATAGCTAATTGGATTTAACCAATCGCAAATATCAGGTCCAAAGATAGTAATGTTATGTAATTGGGCAGTTTTAAGTAAAATACTAATATCTGGATCAGATTGACTATAAAGTAATTCACCTTTGAGTAATTCTTCTCTCAACCACTCGCCATATTGTAGCTGATATGTATATGGATGATTTTTATTGGTAATACTCCCTTTTTCTAATATCGTAATTTCTAAGGCACGCGCTGTAGCATGACCAATCGGAACAGATATATTTAGAAAATTCTGCGCTAATTGTTTTCTTTCCTGATCGGTAATTTCACGTTCAATAATAACTAAAATATCAAGATCACTTTTATGTTTTAAACCACCATCAACATACGAACCATATAAATAAATAGCATAAAGCTTATCTTTAAAATTTTTTTGTAAAAGCTGTTTTACACTTTCAACTTGGCGACACTCTTCATCATTTAAGCTTTGCATATGATTTTTAATTTAAAAAAATAAGTAATGAATTCATAGAGCATTATACAGAATAAGTGTAAATAATTTAATCAATTAGTAAATAACATACTATTTTTACAATATATTTACTTTCAATATAGAGTTTAATACATAAAACTCTATCAATCAAAAAAAGCTTGAAACAACATCTGAATAGTAAGAGTCATTTCCTCCTCACTTAGAGATGGATCCGGAAATTTGAACAACTCCTATAAGTGATACTCTGCTCCTCAAATGATGTTATAAACATCAATATATGGAGTATTTTATGGCACGTAGACCAAGAAGAAATCATTCAAACGACTTTAAGGCTAAGGTAGCACTTGCTGCGATCAAAGCAGAAAAAACACTTGCTGAATTGAGTTCTGAGTTTGATGTTCATCAAAACCAAATTATTGACTGGAAAAATCAATTGATCTCAGCTTCCTCACAAGCTTTCGATCAATCAAAAGCTCCATCAGAACCTCCCATTGATCTTAAAAAGTTACATGCAAAAATCGGTGAGCAGGCATTAGAAATTGATTTTTTAGAAGGTGTGTTGAAGAAACTGGGCCGCTTCAACCACAAAAGTTAATCGATCACTCACTTCAGATTTCAGTATCTAAACAAGCTAAGTTACTGAAAGTCTCTCGTGGTTGTTATTATTATCGCCCAAAACCTGTTAGCTCATCAGATCTGAAGCTGATGCGATGTATTGATGAATTACATATGCAATATCCTTTTGCAGGCAGTCGTATGATGCGTGATTTGTTGAATCGTCAAGGGCATCATATAGGACGACGTCATACACGTACTTTAATGAAGAAAATGGGTATTCAGGCGTTATATTGCAAACCAAATTTAAGCCAGGCTAATCAAGCTCACCGTAAATATCCATATCTGCTCAAAGGATTGGCTATTCAGCGCAGTAATCAAGTGTGGTCTACTGATATAACGTATATCCCTATGGCAAAAGGCTTTGTTTATTTATGTGCTGTGATTGATTGGCATAGCCGCAAGGTACTTGCGCATAGGGTATCGATTAGTATGGAGGTGGATTTTTGTATTTCGGCTTTAAATGAAGCGATTGAAAAATATGGATCACCTGAAATATTGAATACAGACCAAGGCAGTCAGTTCACCAGTGATGCATTTATTGATGTATTGAAATCAAATGGCATTCAAATCAGTATGGATGGTAAAGGTCGATGGGTAGATAATGTGATGGTTGAACGATTATGGCGGAGCGTTAAATATGAAGAGGTGTATCTCAAAGCTTATAGCAGTGTCACAGATGCGAAAAAGCAATTGAGTGCATATTTTGAGTTTTATAATCTGAAACGACCTCATTCGAGTCTAGACAAAATGACACCAAATGAGTTTTACTATGATCAGCTACCCCAACAAAACAAGGTGGCTTAACTAGAGCGGAATATCACTTATAAATACGCTTTTAGTTGTTCAAACAAGTGGAACCACCTCTGTTTGTAATGATATTTTATAAAATTCAATATTAGATCTGCAGAGAAAAACTTATCAAACTAAGTATTGGCTAGTCTTTTTCTTCGAAAAACTTATCAAACGAAGTATTAAGTTAATCTTTTTCTTCAACTTCTTCCTTAAACTCAAACAAATCATTCATCGTACAGTTAAAGTACTTACACAACTTATCGGCGACTGGTAATTCAATACGTACAGCACGGTCATAATACATACTTGTGAGCGTGTTGCGATTGATACCTGTTGCATGCACCACTTCACTTAATTTTAAAATTTTTCTATCGCCCATGAGGCTAGATAACTTACAAGTAATCATATTTAAATTAATTTACAAAAAATAACTTGCTGTGGGTTATTTGAAGTTGTTGACTGAGTAATACTTTGCTAAAATTAACCTACAGCAGGTTATTACAACTTATAGAAAGTATATTTTATCCATTTCAACTAAATTATAACTTTTTAAATATAAGGATTGAACCTGCATTAGATTATTTTGTGGAGATGACCGCCGTGTTACCAAATGAGTTATTGATCAGCCAGCAAGCTCGTGACTTAGGAAATCAATTAATTAAAGAAATGAACATCAATAGAAGTTATGGAATGGCTAATTTTCTTGGAGTAAATACTTGCTATGATAATCATCAGGCTGTACTTATTTGGACATTTCAACTGCTTGAAAGGGAACCTGCCTTAAATGAATTAGCAGAAATTAAAAAATATTTTCTTTTAATCTTTCCAGATAGTGTTTATCAATTAGCCTAAGTTGTTTTTAAAATTAATTTATTAAATAAAAAGCACTAAATCAAAGAAAGCTTTATTTAAAAATACCTATTAATTCAAAAACATACCATTTACTGAATATATGAAGCATAGGTTCCTGCTCTATCACTCACTCGTACTAAAATTACATCGCTCTTTTTACTGATACTAAACAATTTATGTCCACGCCACGTTCTGCGGCTTCGAGGGCTAGTTTTTGTTGAACCACTGAGAACAAGGACAACAAACTGCCTACTATATTTTCCCGGAGAGTGGTGTAGGAACTTTTTCATTATTGCTAATCATATCAGCGACAACATCAGCAACGAGCTCCTCTATTCCTGAGAATGCTTTAGACTGATCCGCATCAAGCCAAGACAATGATGGAAACTCAGCACATCATTCGTTTAAGACCTATTTTAATGACGGCACTGGTCGCAAGTTTAGGTTTTATTCCAATGGCGTTAAACACTGGAATTGGTGCAGAAGTACAACGACCACTAGCAACAGTTGTTATCGGCGGTATTGTATCTTCTACAATTTTAACTTTGTTTGTATTGCCTATTTTATATCAATGGGCGCATGGCTCTGAGAGTAGCAAACAGCAATCCGACGAAATTTAAAATCAAAAAAAGCAGCTTAATTACTAGGTTATGCCTAATTAAGCTGCTTTTAATATTGTATGCCCAACATTTTATTGATAAAGCTTACTGCGCTTCATCCCGACAATTTTCATTTAAAAACTCAAACTCTATCGTTGTATGCGATAAATGATAGGAAGATAATTTAGCTGCAACTTCTTGTTTAAGCCTAATTAATTCTTTAACGTCAAAGTTGTCACTCAGCTCAAGGTGCGCTGTTAAAACGTGACTTTCACCATCTAGTGACCAAAAGTGCATGTGGTGGATACCATTAACTTCAGGAAATTCCATTAGTGATAGTTTAATACGCTTTTGAGTCTCTTTATCGGGTGCAGCTTGAAGAAATAAAACGAGTGTTGATTTCAGGTTTTTGAAAACATTAAACAAGATGAACAGCGTGAACCCTATTGATAAAAGGGGATCTAATATCGGCAGTTCAGCGAACAACAGTACGATAGAGACTATAAGAACGGCAACCCATCCAAGTACATCTTCAAGAAGGTGCCATGTCAGCACTTTCTCATTTAATGTTTCACCCGCTTTTAATTTTAATACAGCATATCCGTTAACGGCAACGCCGAGTATCGCTAGCCCTAACATCCCCTCGACTACAGGCATTTCAGGATTGGACAGCTTTGGAATTGCTTCAAATAAAATCCAAATTGAGCCAATGATTAAAACAATACTGTTTATCAATGCGCCAAAGAGAGTAAGTCTACGATAACCATAACTAAACTTATCTGATGCTTCTTTATCTGAAAAACGACTTAAAATCCACGCAAAACCTATTGAAAGACTATCACCAAGATCGTGAACTGCATCTGCCATTATCGCCGTACTGTTAGTGAGCCAACCACCTATAAATTCGATAATAGTGAATGTCACATTAAGGAAAAATGCCCAACCAATACGGTCATCTTTACCATGTTGATGACTATGATTATGGTTGTGCATTTTGTACCTCTAGTACTTTTCTATTTCTTAGTTTTGATACATTCATATTAATCAAGTGACGTATCAAGCGTTGATATATCCAGCGTTTGAACCCCGACAAGTTAGTCCCTTTTTCGAGATAGAACTCATCAGGGGAATCATAAAGCCCAAAGTCATCATGAATACCTTCTTTTTGAATATAGGTATTTTCTCCACGCCAATCTGTATCTGGTGATGAAAAGCACTTTGTTGCAACACCATAACCACAAAAATCATCTTTTACTTGGTCAAATTTCTCCTGTAGAGAGCTTAAGTATTGCTCATCCAATATAAAGCCCTCTAAGTTTATCCAACGCCCTTCAAAGTAAACTTCTACCCAACTATGAATGATGTATTTAGGTGCTAACCAAAATACATAGCTTGGGATAGCACCTTTTTGTAGTTGCTGGTCTATGGTAAACCCATGAAATCGGCATTGAATGCCTAGTCCACGCAATAGTGCCATTAACAGATTACCCTTAGTATTACATTGTCCATAACCATCTGCTAGCACATCGCTTGCTGCAATATCATCGCTTTCATTATAACCAAAGAAAATCTCATCTTTTACAAACTGATAAGCGGCACCAATTTTGTTGAAGTTATCCAAGTTTTTCCACCTACGTTGATCGATCAAGGATTGGATATCTTTGTGTTCAAAATTAACGATATTCGTATTGTTTAAATATTTCTCAGTCATTTTTTATATATCCTTTTCGTTGCATACTTATACTATAGACTCTATAGTAACTATAGAGTCAAATGTCTGGGGGAAATTGATGAAAATAGGCGAATTGTCAAAAAAATCGGGCTGTTCAATACAAACGATTAGATATTATGAAAGAGAAGGATTTCTGTTAAATCCAAATCGTTCAGAAGGTAATTTCAGGCTGTATGATAGCAAAGCACTTAAACAATTGGAATTCGTAAAGCATTGTCGCAGCCTAGATATATCACTCAATGATATTAAACGTCTTATCGAATTAAAAAATAAGCCAGAAGAAAGCTGCTCTAGCGTTAATGCATTAATTGATCAGCAACTTGCACTAGTGAATAAACGCATGAAAGAATTAAGGGCGCTTAAAGCTGAATTACAACAAATGGCTAGTGCTTGTGGTTCGAACAACCCAACATACTCATTATATTCTGCTGACCATGTAACACGGCAAGTATATTGTTTACTATCCATTTGAAACCCCATAATGTTTTAAGTCTATGTATAAAAGTACGATTTTCACTTAGCAGTACTTAAATAATCACCCCACCACTGCATCATTTCAGTCCGCTGGGCTAAATAGTCAGCGTGATTATAGCTGGCACGGGTACGGTTCTTATCAATATGTGAAAGTTGTGCCTCAATCCAGTTATCCTGGAACAAACCTGAGTCATTCAAAATGGTACTAAAAGTGGAACGTAGTCCATGAGAGGATAATTGATGTTTTCCATAGCCCATCTTACGTATAGCCATATTTAATGTATTAAAATGAATCGGTTGATTATGTTTCCGTGGGCTAGCAAAAATGTACTTTTCACCGTATGACCATTGCATGACGTCTTTTAAAATATCTAAAGCCTGATCTGAAAGTGGAACTAAGAAGTCGGGAATCTCATGGCCTAATATGACTTTTCGTCGAAACTGTTTAATATGCAAGGCAGGTATTTTCCAGACTTTTTCATTTAAATCAAAATGATGAGGCTCAGCCAATAACAATTCAGCCCCTCGCACGCCAGTATGTAATTTGAACAGCAGTGCTTTTTTAATAATCGGATGGGCATCCAATTTTTGTAATTTATACTTAAAATCAGATATATCCTCCGCTTTCAAATACGGATAATTTTTCTTGATTTTACTGTTAATGGCGATTTTATTTAAACCATGCGCGATGTTGAATTCACAATAACCCATCGCTACAGCGTAGTCATAAATTTGGTTCAAATAACTACAAGCTTTCTTGACAGGTTCTTTTACTTGGCGTCCCTCTATTTTTTTGATTACTGAAACCAGGTCATAACGCTTGATGTTTTGAAAAGGTAGATCCTGAAGGTCTGGATAAATATCTTGCTGTAAGCATCTTTCTGCTAACTGTAGTACACCACAGCGGGGTAGATCGTTGAAGGCATTTTTCAGTTTGAACTGTAACCACTCCTCCCCGACCTTACCAAA
The DNA here is from genome assembly GCF_013419975.1 of Acinetobacter sp. YH12041. NCBI lineage: Bacteria > Pseudomonadati > Pseudomonadota > Gammaproteobacteria > Moraxellales > Moraxellaceae > Acinetobacter > Acinetobacter sp. YH12041. Next base: position 9,481 of record NZ_VOZC01000013.1, read on the forward strand.
GGTGATGACATTAGAGGCAGTATCTTGTTCAAAACAGAAATCATTGTCTTTAAAGTCATCTCTGACTTGTCGTGCCTTTTTCAGCGATAAATCAGGATAACGACCTAACTGAATGCGTCGACGTTTTTTAGTTTGTGGATCTGTATAGCGATAGCACCAAGATTTTCTTCCACTCGGCTCAATCTTCAGGCTAAGCCCATCTTCATCGGATAAAAAACTGGTTTTTTCCTTACAATGAGCTTGGCGAACTTTAATTTCAGTAAGACTCATGGAATTTAAATGAAACCTAACAATGGGTTGATTGGATCAATTATATCAAAATAGAACGCTTTATGTATGATGCGTACACTACGCATCATATAGATTTGTAAAGTATTGTTTTATAAATTTATTATTCAATATACTTTAATTTTAGTAACCAGTAGGAGTACCACTTCTTTTTTAGTTCTCAAATATCACGTTTTTTTTGACGCAATGATTCTATCTCGGACTTCGTCAGCTGTTTTACGAGAGATGAGGATATACTTTACCTCCCACTCTGTGAGCCTTTCAACGTCTCACGGCTCTATTTAATGTTATTGAATAATCAATGGATACCAGTAAAGCCTTTTAGGTCTGCTATTGTTTCTAATACAATAGTCTCCACGATCAAGGATTGGACTCAATGCATATTCCAGCATAAACCTACCACCTATTCCTATTCGCACCCTACCACTCATTCCTATTCCAAATCGGCCACTTAGGGTTTATTCAGTAATAGAATTTAAAGGCTTTATTGCCCAAACCTATATTCTTAAAAGCTTATTCAGCAATATAATTCTTAGATAAATTGCATATTCTTATCGTAAAGGACACTGATTCTTCTTTCATTTGGACAGTTACTATGAATTCACTTCCGTCCTAATAATCTGCCCCAAAAGCTTTTTGGCTTCCGATTCGGATCGGCTTTGTTGCACAAATACCTAAGAATATGATTTTATTAAATTTATTCTTAGGTTGAAATTTTCACAAACCTTTAAAAATCAGTGCCTTGCAAAATGTTTATGCAACAAAGCCTATTTAAATCGGCAACTTGAACATATTGATAAGTTAATAAATAATCACATAGATCAAGATCCAACATTGAAACAGGATTTGAAATTACTGCAAACTATTCCTTCAATCGGTGAACGATCAGGCTTATTACTGTTGGGGTTATTTCATTCGCACAAGTTTGAAAAAGCAAGTCAAGCTGCTGCATATGTAGGTTTGGTTCCAGTACATCAGTTGTCTGGCAGTTCAGTCAACAAGCAAAGTCACTTATCAAAAGCAGGTGACAGTAAAATACGCTCAGTATTGTATATGTCGGCATTAACAGCGATTAAATATAATCCACACATTGAAGCTTTATATCAACGATTATTAAGCCAGGGTAAAAATAAAATGTGTGCTTTAGGTGCTGCAATGCGCAAGCTTATACATCTGTGTTATGGCGTTTTAAAACATCAGACTGCCTATCGAAGAGATTATTTAGTGGTCGAATAATCTCAAAACCTGATTGACTACCAAGACGGTATCTCAGGTCCCGAATTTATCAGTCACGAATTTGTGCGCTGGGCTACTGAGCACGGTATTCGTATTGAATATATTCAACCGGGTAAGCCACAGCAGAATGCGTATATTGAACACTATAATCGGACCATACGTTATAGTTGGCTGAGCAAGCATTTATTTGATACTTTGGATGAAGTACAAGATTATGCAACAAACTGGTTGTGGCATTACAACCATGAAAGACCACATCAAGCTAACAAAGGAAAGCCACCTCTAATGGCTGCTTAACCTCTACTTTTAACTTCGGTTATTTATTGAAGGATTACCTTAAAAACTATTAATGTAGCTCCATTTTAAATAAAGAACCGCTTTTTTATTCAAAATAGGGTAGGAACGACTTTAACTAAATCAGTAAGGAATACTTAATGAAATATATCTAATCTCACCTATATTGTTATATGAAATATATATTGTAAATGGAATATCTTCAATTTTCCATTTTTGGCTTCTAACCACGCCATCATCATTCTTAATAAATAATGGCACTCCTAACATATTTTCAATTTCAGCTTTATTCATTGAAAATTTTAAATTAAATGGCAGTTCTTGTTTATATTGAGAAAAGCCTTCCACACCATCATTATAAAAAAATATAGTCGTTAAGTATATTTTTTCACCAGTTATGGGTTTGTCCTCCTGATTTAAATAAAAAGACTCATCAGTAAATATAAAACCCAATCCCTCATCATATTTACTAATATAAAAATTATACTCATCCAATAAATCACCATCTTCATCATAAATTGGTAATTTAATTTCCTCTTGACTTTTCACAAATTGATTTTTAACAAAAAAATCAACTAATTTTTCATCAATATTTGACTTACCCAACAGTGATATTAAATGATCAATAAACTTATTTGTCATTCTTTCTCGCCTCCTCATCCATAATATTTTTCAAAAATTTATCATAATCAGCATTATTTTTACAGCTCAATGTAGTACATGCTTCTTGCAACTTTGTAACGTACTCAGGCGTTAATTTTTTTGCATTATCTATCATTGCCTCAGAATCCCTAATTTGTGCTGCTTGTAAATCATTTGCATCATTTTCAATGAGTCCTTTATTATTTTTTCCTGCATAGGTTGGACCTGCGGCATGCACCTCATTTGGTACAGTTACACTCATTCCTTCATTAATAATACGATTTTTCTCTGCTTGAGTTAAGGGCGCTTCCTTTAAGTCTTCAGCTCTCTTTAATAATGCAGCTTTAGACGGCTGATGATCTCTAGCCACGGTTCCATCTCCAGTGACTTTCTTTTGATTTCCATAATTATCAACCCATCCCACATCAAGAGATTGCTTTTGATTTATTTCAATATCAGCATCTTTCCCCTTAGTGACACCTTTACCTACTCCAGCACCTACAACTCCAGCCACAGCATTAATTAAATATTCTGCACCTTGTTTATTTTTTTCAATTTCATTTGCAAATTTCAATTCATCTAATTTATTTTCAGATGTTGAGGCTTCAATTTCTTTAACTTTCTCTGAATTAGTCCAATTATTAATCGTATTTGAATTGGTAACATGAGCGGCGGCAGTTAATGATGTCGCCAGCGCATCAAATCCTTGAGCTATTTCAGCTCCTACCGCACTATCTAAAGCTAAAGATTTTCCTGTCTCAATTGCTAAACGGACTGGGCCTGAAATCATTAGTCCTACCGCAAGTTGAACAGTACCTAAATCAACTCCAGTATCTTCACTAATCTGCTTTATATTATTTCCTAAATCAGCAATATTGCTTAATATCGTCATACCAACTGTGGTTTGGGTCGTAACTTTTGTCTCAATGTCAGTTCCTTTCGCATAAATTACTTCTTGTTCATTTACGCCTATTTTAGGTTGTTTAAAAATCGTTTCTAAATCAACACCAGATTGAGCTAATGTATCTAGTTGACTCTGAATTTCACTAAACTCTTTTGCTGCATAGAAAAAATCTAATTTAGAAAATAAAGCTTCAACTTCTTTTGGCTCTATCCCTCGTTTGAGCAATTCACTTGCAACTTTGTCACCAACTACACCCGTTTCTTTATATTCACTTGGTAAATTGTAAAGCCTTGCCTGAATATTATTTAGTGTTTGTAAAGCCTTATCTTTATACTCACCCGCTGGTAAGGCTTGTGCTAAATTTTCTGCACTTTGACGGAAATTCTCTGGCAAATCCTTCTGTTCTTGAATAATCTCCTGTCGTCCAGCTTCTGTCAGTAATCGATGATCAATCGTTACTGAACCATCCAGCATACCTGTGGTCTGATCACGAGTAATTTCTTGGGTATTGTTGATATCACGGTTGGTGGTATGGTAATCCTCCCATAAATAACCGAAGTTAAAAGCAGAGGTTAAGCAGCCATTAGAGGTGGCTTTCCTTTGTTAGCTTGATGTGGTCTTTCATGGTTGTAATGCCACAACCAGTTTGTTGCATAATCTTGTACTTCATCCAAAGTATCAAATAAATGCTTGCTCAGCCAACTATAACGTATGGTCCGATTATAGCGTTCAATATACGCATTCTGCTGTGGCTTACCCGGTTGAATATATTCAATACGAATACCATGCTCAGTAGCCCAGCGCACAAATTCGTGACTGATAAATTCGGGACCATTATCGCATCGGATCACTAACGGTTTTTCTCTCCACTCCAGCAATTGATTCAACGTACGAATAACCCTGATTGTGGGCAATGAGAACCCTGCTTCAATGGCTAGGCCTTCGCGGCGGTAATCATCAATCACATTCAATAATCGAAACTTGCGACCATCGGAAAGCTGATCATGCATAAAATCTAATGACCAAACCTGATTTTCTCGGATTGGTTCTTTCAATGGTTCAGGCGCATGCCGTTTTAGTCTTCTTCTCGGTTTAATACGCAGATTCAGTGCCAACTCACAGTAAATGCGGTAAACCCGCTTGTGATTCCAGCAGCAACTCTCAACATGCCGTAAATACGAGAAGCACAAACCAAAGCCCCAATCGGAATTTTCCTCAGTGAGTTCAATGAGCTGTTCAGCAATGAGTGCATTGTCATCGCTGAGTTTGGCTTGATAGCGGTAGCAGGTTTCACTAATGCCAAATGCTTTACAAGCCAAACGAATACTAATGGCATGCTGGGCAACTGCCTGTTGTGCCATCTTACGCTGGCAAGATGGCTTTACCACTTTTTTGCCATCGCTTCCTGGATGATTTCGGCCTTTAATCGCTCTTCCGCATACATCTTTTTAAGTCTGGTATTTTCGGCTTCTAGCTCTTTCAGTCGAGCCATTAATGATGTATCCATACCACCATATTTGGCACGCCATTTATAAAAGGTAGCATTACTCATGCCGTGTACACGGCAAAGGGTCGCTACAGGTGTGCCAGATTCTGCCTGTTTCAAGATGGACATGATCTGACTATCAGTAAATTTAGATGTTTTCATGCAGAATCTCCTGCTCGTATCTTAAGAGAAAATTCTACTTTTAGATCCTATTATTTTTAGGGGGGATTACCGTATCTTTCACATTCGTCACAGTACCTTGACCTAAGGTTGCCTTGGTCAGTTGTTCTGTTTCTTGCCCGCTGCTATTGATACCAATGGTCGTTGAACCTTTTGGAGCTGTAGAAGCTTCTTTAGTTCCCTTTTGTGGAATACCAATACTGGTCGATACATTAATTTCAAAAATTAAAATCCTTTAACGTCTTTCCTTTTTCATCCAATAATTTATATACAAAATCAGGTTCAATTTTTAAAAATAACTCAATAACATCATGAATTTTCCAACCATGTATTTCTGGATGATCAATGATTGAAATTAAATGTTCTTTTAAAAATGGAATATATTCTTTGAAGTCCTCATCGATTATTAAACCAAATAAAGAATCTATTCCAAAAGGTTGAGTATTAGCAAGCTCTATTATTTTGACAATATATGGAAACAATTTTTTTCTTGTTAAGGTACCTAGACCATGGTCAGATTTATCAGCCCAATAACGAATAAATGCTCTAAGAACATGTTGCAATGTATCATCATAACCATTTAGCCTATGATCAATAAAACCATTTAATTTATTGTTTTCAAATAATGCAGTTAAAGCATTAAAACCATAATCATCTCCCCAAAATGTCAACAATTTAGCAGCTTGGAATACAATATAGTCATCCGAATTTGTTAATAATTCTCTTAACTGTTCTATACGGCTAACTGAAATATCTTCAGCATCTAAGTCCTCTGCTATATCTGTATAATTGACACTATCAGGAATCTCATTTAATAAGTCTATAATCTTCTGTTCCAACTCTATACTCCTTACAAACTATTTCTTTATGTATTCTGATGGAACACAACCTTTGATTAAGCATTCCCCATCTCTAATAGCATGATTCAAATCTTTATTTGCATCTCTTAATTTATCTCGATTTTTTTTACTAGGATTACGATCATATTTCGCCTGAGCTGCATCGACTTTAGATTGTAATTCCTTTCTAACTTCGGTATGTGTCACAATCTGACTACCAGAAATCTTACCTGCATCAATATCTTCCTGCAATCGCTTCGTATCAATCTTAATTTGCTCACCACCATAATTTTTAGAATCAATAGCTATTGCTGGATCACTTGTTGAAATGTATGGTGTATTCTCAGAATTACCACCTCTAATATGAGATTGAACAGATCCTGTTCCTTCAGGGTTTGCAGCAACCAAATCACCTTTGTCATTTATGTAAGCTTTTGGTTTACCTTTATAATTTTCTGTAGCAGAAAAATCATGATCATTACGAGTAACATAATCAGGAACAGTAGGTTTTACTGATATTTCATCACTATTTTTAGCTTTTCCTTTCCCTGAAATTAGTGTCTCAGCAGCTATACCAACAATAAAAGTAGCACCTAGCTTTGCATTTTGCAGTGATTCCGCATAATTAAGACTTCGTTGAAAATCATCATCGCTTAGTCCAAGCTGTTTCAACTCACTAATTTTTTCAGACCGACTCCAATCATCATATAGACCATCTGAAAGTCCGTAGAGTGATTTTACTAAATGATCTGATACCGCATTTGTAGCATAATCAATATATTCTCCACTAAATTGATTAACTATATATCCTGCTGTTGCTTTTACAGGCCCTCCTAACAACACGCTAGCAGCAAGTTGTATTTTTTCAATGTCAACACCACTATCTACAGAAATTTTTTCTATATTTTTACTAATTTCTGCTGCCGCATGTAAAAATTTAAAACCTAGTAAATCCGTTTCTTTTACAGCAAGAGAACTATCTGTATTTTCAGCTAATATACTAATTAAGGAGTTTGAGTTGACTATTGGTTGCTCTTTAGAGAGCTCAGAATTAAGAATCTGTTCAATGCCACTACCATTCTGACTCAAAATATCTAATTGTTCTTGGACAGCAGATAATTTTTGAATTGCATACCAATAATTATCTGTATCTATAATCTTTTCGACCTCTTTAATTTCAAGACCATTTTTCAATAGCTCCCCTGCAACTTGCTGCCCATATTCCTCTAAACCCTCAAAATCTGCTGGTAAACTATAAAGTTTTGCTTGTATATTATTTAAACTTTGTAAAGCCTTCTCTTTATATTCTCCCTCAGGCATTTGCTTCACAATATTTTCAGCACTTTGACGGAAATTTTCAGGTAATTCCTTCTGCTCTTGAATAATCTCCGCCCGTCCACTCTTACTCAGTAAACGCTGATCAACCGTCACAGAACCATCCAGCATGCCCGTCACTTGGTCACGAGTAATTTCTTGCGTATTATTAATGTCCCGATTGGTGCTGTCTGAGGCATTTGCAACAGTCCCTTGACCCATCGTTGCCTTAGTCAATTGTTCTGTTTCTTGTCCACTGCTGTTAAGGCCAATGGTGGTTGAACCGTTTGGATATTTGGATTTTTCTCCATCTTTGTTGTTCGTGGTTTTGCCTATCGTCGTTGATACATTAAAACCACTGCTACTGTTGTAGTTATGATCTTCTATGTCTTTCAGCGCAAGTTCGCCTGAATAGTTCAGCTTACCGTGATCCGTTAATGTGCCGTCTTCATTCTTCGTCGCATTGGCAATCACACCACCAATACTGGTAATATTTTTAACACCCATCGCATCTAGATCAGCATCGTTCTGCGCATTGCCAATCAGCAGCTTACTAGTGTCATTTACCCATGCACTGTCAATGCTGCCCTTACTTTGGTTATAGCCAGCGCTGATATTGCTGGCTTTACCGTTAGAACCAAAACCTAAGCCAATATTTCCGCCTTTGCTGCTATTACTGCTAGTCTCTGTATCCTGCAAGCTTTCTACATGGATCTGATTTACTTGTAGATTACCTCGGTCAGCGATAGAAACCTCACCGCCCTGAATATTCAGTTTGTCTATTGCACCTTCAGTACGATTCAGCACAACTTCACTATTTACGTGGGTGAGGCTTTCGTTTTGTGATTGGCTGGTTTGCTTGCCTATTGAAGCACTGCCGCCACCGCCATAGGTATAGCTCACACTTTGGCTATTGGTTTTACTATTGCTGTCCTGTTTACTATGCTCGACGCCTGCAGTCACATTGAGGTCTTTGCTGCCATCAAAGGTCGTGGTGCCTGTTGCATTCACTCGGCTGCCTTGGATATTGATGTCTTGGCCTTCTGATTTAAGCTGAAGGTTATTTAAATCTAAGTTGCTACCTTGCCATTGGCTTTGTTCTGTATTCGTGGTCGTCGTAGTTTCAATCCTTTCACCATTGGCACCAATAGTAAAGCCATAGGTTGCACTGCTTGCAGCCGCAGATGCGGCTGCTGCCCCTACAGCAATCTGTGCACTTGCCACATTGGCCGTTGCCATTGCGACATTGGCTTTGCTGTCATCTAAGGCTCCTTTGGTAATTCGACCCGCTGCATAGTCACGTTGTGCTTGGCTATAATCATCTTTAGCTTTAGATAAGGCTTTAGTTGCATCTGCAACAGCTTCTACCGCTAAGATTGCATCTAAATAGGCATTGCGAATGCCGACTTCTGTACTGATGGTTTCAGTATGAGTCTTTTCTTCTGTGGTGGTTTTATTTTCATAACCGCCTATGTTAAGATTTCCTCGACCATGATCAATGATCGTATCACCTGTCGCTGTGATATTTTGGCCGAGGATATCTACACCTTCTGCACCTTGAATTGTTAAATTTTCAGTATTGATATTGCCTGACTTATGCGTTGTGGCTGTAGTTTTAACGGTATTCTCTGCGTCTTCAAGTACAAAGCCGCCCACTCGAATGCTGTCTTTATTCAGCTTAACCCCAAGACCTTGTACCGTTTCTTTGCTGTTTGACGTAACAGTTTTGTGTTGTTCTTCTGCTGCATCGAGCGTGACTTTTTTGCCCGCTAAGACCGTGTTCTGTGCATCAATGTTGCTACTGGTCAGTGTCGTTTGACCTGCTGAACCCACATAGACATTATTGGCACCAAGATCGGTCCCTGTTTGTGTTCTTTGCTCAGTCCGTGTGCTCGATGATTCTCCGATCGTGATCTTCGGTGCTTTTAATCCCGGAGCTAAAGCCTCAATACCCGCTAAGCCAACAGCAGTCACTTTCATTAAGTCTTTGGCAATGCCACGATAACCTTTTTGGGTTTCATCCCATTGCTGATCATTGGTTTCTAATGTCGTCAGACTGACATTTTCGGGCAGGGCATTACCATCTTTGGATTTTAAACTGCCATCCGCTTGGCGTTCGAATTGTTTATTGCCAATATAAATATTGTCTTGAGCTTGTATATCATTGGCTTGCAGCTCGATATTTTTACCGGCATTGATATCAACATTTTTGCCAGCTTTGAGCTGTGTTTGTGCAACATCTTCGTCGATATATCCTGATTGACGGTTTTTAAATTGAATTGTATTTTTCTTGGCTGTTTCCGTGCTCTTTATATCAGTATCAATATCTGACAAAAGTTTTACATTGCCTTGGTTTGCCGTAATTTGAATGCTGTCTTTCGCACCAGCTTGCAGGTGCGTGGCTTGAATATCTCCTGTTTGGCTATTGATCAGGATATTGCCACCCGATTGGATGTCGGTTGCAATCGATTGACTGGTCGAAGATTGGATTTTTTTATCTGTTGTAGAGAAGCCACCTTTTTCATGGGCTGCAAGCTGAGAACTGCGTTCATCTCGTCCATTTTCGATCAAGACATTTTGTCCAGCATCAATCACTACATTGCCCGACGTACTGTTCAAGGTGCTGGCTTTAATCTGAGTATTGGCACCACTTTGCAGGGAAATATTTCCTTTCGCCTGAATCTGCGTCCCTACATCTCGACTCGAAGCATTCAGAATCTGATCCTTGTCACCTGCTGAGCTTAAATCACTGCGACTGACATTCACCGTAGAAAGATTCAGGTCTTGTCCCGCTTGGATCGCAATGCTACCTTGGCTTTGTAGATCTGATGCAGTCAGATTGATATTATTCTTGGCATTGGCAACCAGCTGACCATCCGCATCTTGTACATACAGCCCAGCAACACGGCCAATGTTTTCAGCGCTAAATTCACTTAAACCGTGCTTATTTTCAGTTTTAATCGTCGTGGTGATGTTGTTAATGTCTCGGCCCGCATCAAGGGCAAGGATTTGATTGGCGGTCATTGTCCCACCAATATTATTGATATCGGTGTGTGCTGTCGCAAAGACATCTCGACCTTGTATTAAGCCACCCACGTTATTAATGTTATTGGCTTCAAGACTCACCAATTGGCGTCCAGCAATACTGCCTTGGTTGTTTAAATCCCCACTCAGTTTTAAATTGACCGTCTCGCCTGCAATCAAGGCACCTTTGTTGTTTAAGTCCCCCGACTGTACCGCAACATACACTTTCGGTACCAAGACTTGGATTTTTTCGCCATCAACGGTAATGGTTTCTGTCACCAGCCACACCATATCACTGGTCAATCGAGCAATCTGTGCTTCTGAGAGCTTCACTCCAACACTTAAATTAAGATCTTTGGCAGCACTTACCCCAGAATCCATCAAGGCTTTGAATTGATCCTCGAAGTTCGTATAACCATCTAAATAAACTTGACCCGTCAGTTGTGCAATTTGGTCATTGACCAGTTTTTGCTCGTAATAACCATCCCCTAAACGTTTTTGCATATTTTGTGGGTTGGTCGCGAACATTTGCAGCATGTAATCACTGCCTAACCAATTTTTATAATTGGTAAAGGCATCGCTGCTTTCAATCAAAGGGCGGTTATTATTTTCTTTATTAACGCTGTATAAGGATTGCAGCGGTAAGCTGAGTTCTGAGGTATCACCATTTAATGTGCCTTGGTGAGCACCATCATATTTCACCACATCAAGTTTTATTGGCGTTACGATATCAGCTGGATTATAGGGTTTAACACTGTTCCACTTACTTCGTTTACTTGTACCTAATGTATTCCAACCTACATAGTGATACTGTGATGTCCCCGTTTTAATCACACGATGCTCACCCTCAGCATCAATATTATTCACTTCATTTTGTTCAATATTAATGCCTTTCGTCGCTAGAATTTGGCTCTTGTCATTGGTCAGGCTTTGGCCTTTTAGCGTCAGTGTGCCACCTGAAATAATCTCCGCTGGTGCACTGGAATCCACATAGTGTTGGGTTTCGTACTGGTTGTAGATATATCGGGTATAGTCTTCATATTTTTGACCATCCAGATAAATGCTGTCATAACTGCCACGACCTGTAATATGCGATGAATCAAGAATTTCAGCGCTTCCAGCACCTTGATAAGCGGTCACATCTTTGCGGGTTTCTGGTATTTCTTTGACACTTGAACTGAAATGCAAATTTCGGTTGGTCAAAATATCCACGCCTAAGTACATATCACCCACGGATTGAATACGTGCACTGGCATTGTCTAATAATGCGGCAGAGCCTTCTGCCATATGGTTTGCATTGAGTTGTCCACCAACAGTCAGCGCACCTTCGCTGGCAATTAAGGCTTGTTCTCGGTTTTCAATTTTTCCGCCTGCAATATCTAAGCGTTGACGTGCCGCAATCGTGCCTGCTTTGACATCGCCATTGGTTTGCTGTTCTGCATTGAGAAGATGCGCGGCTTGCAGGGCAATATGGTCACCATAGATTTGACCTGTACCCACGTTTTGGATGCCTTGACTGGCATCAATACGAGTTAAACCTTGGCTATTAATGAGGCCGGTATTGTTGACGTTTTCAGCCTGAATGCGTTGATCGCCTAGACTTAATATCTTGCCATTATTGTTTAAATCTTTTGCTTGAAGATTTAAACTCGCTGGGGTGCTATCGACTTTATTTTCTGCAACTACTGCACCGCTATTTTGCAGCTCGCCATTGGCACTGATTTTAATATGCCCGGCTGAAGCAAACACTTGCCCTGCATTGTTAATCCCAACCCCTTGTTCGGTACTGATTAAACTGATTTTGCCCGCATACATTCCGCCTAAGTGACTGGTATCAATGGCAAACTGTGGCACAGTGCCTGCCAACCCCGAAGCCGCCTGTATCGCACCAGCCTGCGGATTAACTTCAATATCATTTTGTCCAGCAACCACCGTCAATTCTTTAGCCCAAATCCCCGCATTGATCTGTGCAGCACGGCTGAGTAACTGGGTATAGTCGGCTTTACTGGCATCCAAGCCCTGACCTGTGATGTTAATCACCCCGTCACGGACTTGATAACCTGTCACTTGTCCATTTTGAATATTCGGATTGGCGGTACTTAAAGTCACCCCACCTGCATTGATAAAACCGCCACCATCGACATTAATCCCAGCTTGGTTGGCAATGATCACATCTGCTTTACGTCCACCGACCTCTACATAGCCATTTAAGTGACTTGGATTGCTGCCGTTCACCTGATTAACAATGACTTTGGCTTCACCGCCTGCAAGCCACGGATTGGCTTGGATATAACCCCCAAGCTGCGTTTGAGTATTTTGGCGGCTGTTATTTAAAATGACACCGTTCTGATTCACATCAAATTGCTGGTAGTGATTCACCGATACCCCAGCTTTGCTTGGGGTTTGAATATTCACCTGCGTTGTGCCATTGGCACTGTTCAATATCGTTGGACGCTGATTGCCTGCCGCATTCGAGTCTGCAACAACATTGCTGTGCGATACACCAATAGATGCATTGATCAGGGCAGTGCCTGTAATCAGCATCAATGAAAATGAAAGAACTTTTAAAGCTAAACTTTTTTCAGAAGCAACGACTGGTGTTTCAAGATCAACCGCTTTATTATTCTGTGTTGAGGCTTGTCCTGCAGCTGCGACATTTTCTGCAACAGCAATCATTTCACCACGGGTTTGACTAAAAATCGTTTTATAGCAGTTCTTATTCATTTTTCAATTACCAATGTGTCTTTATTTGGGAGATTTTTTCGCTTTAATACTACGAGCTCATTTTTTAGTTTGTACTTTTCTTTAGATCAGAATGAATAACTGGCACTAAAACCATAATTCAAATCATAATTTTGGAAATATTCAGGCTTCTTGATTGGTTTACCGATAAATATATCGTAGTAAAAAGTGCCACCCACCTTAAATTGACCACGTAGCCCCATCGCACCACCCACAAGGGTTTTACCTAAAAGCCATTGGGCAGATTGACCATCAACATGCCCAGCATCCAAGGCCATATAGAATTGATGTGCGGGAAAAATAGACATGGCTAAATCATTGCGCCAGTAGAAGCCACGGTCTGCTGCTAGGGTTAGGTCACCATCAAAACCGCGTACTGTATACCTTCCACCAATGGAAAGCCGGTCTTGGATGGTCAGCGGGGTGTCATTGTATTGCGCTCTAAAGGCACTTGAGTAGCTATATTGCTGGTTCTCAAATTGGAACGGAACATTCAGATTGGCATCTAGCGTCCAGATCTTCATCCGTGATGTACCTTCGTTCAGCGCTTCCTCAACTGCTGGTAATGAATCGAATGCACCTGTGCCTCGCTTATACCCTAGACTCAAATCCAGCACTGCAAATTGAATATATTCACGATGATCAAGGTTTAACTGCCAACCCGCAACATCTCTGCGCTGTATGGTCAGTTCGGCATCATCAATATAGCTTTTAGATTCTCGATGCCAGCCTTTCAAGGTCGCTGAGGTTTTACGCTTGGCATCCCGATAAAGCAATCGGGTCAAGCCTAAGTCTTGAGTCTGACTTTCTCCATTATAGTTATAGACATTATTGGTGCCTGCAACAGCTTGGTCATAATTGTATCGACTCGCATTGGCGCTGATCAGCCAGTTTTTATAAGGGACTGAATAATGAAGGGCATAGTTATGGGTTCCGCTCTTCACAGTGGTTCCATTTTGATCCGTAATCTCTTGCTGATCTGCTAAGTTACGGCCCATGGTGACGTAAAATAAGTCACTTCTAAATAAAGGGTTATCGACTGAAACGGTGATGTTACCTTGGTATTTACCGGTTTGACGACTACCGGCATCATCAGCACTTAAGGTCACGCGAATTGGAATTTTTCGCTGTTTCCATTTGACGATAACATCACTTTGATTGGGCGCATCTGCAGGAATAATTTGAATATCAGCTTCCGCTGTAGGCAGTCTTTTTAAGTTTTCTAAGCCTTGCTCTAAGTCACGTAAATTGAGAATATCGCCACTCTTCATTGGAAAGATATTTTTGGCATATTGAATTCGGCCTGCTCGGGTATTTTCCTCATCACTTAAATCGAGTTTGATTTCTCGAACTAATCCCGGAATGACGGTGAGTTTTAATACGCCTGTACTTAAGTTTTGAGGTGCAGCCAATATTCGTGTCGTAGTAAAGCCTCGGCCAATGATGATGTTCTGCGTTTGCGTCATCAACAGATTAATTCGCTGCTCACCCATGCATAAACCTGGAGTAAAACTTAAATCTTTTAACGCTTGTTGCACATATTGATCAAAATGCTTACTCATTTCGCCATCAAGTTCAACTGTCTTGATTTCAAAACAATTCTGATCTTCAAGGTCGGTAAGTTGTACAGCTTCTTTTTTTTGGATGACATCTAAATTAACATCACGTTCTGGTTGTATAATTTTTTCTAGTTCTGCTTGGCGCTGCTGGTTTCGAATCAAACCATCTATCGCTGGATCAAATGTTTCTGCAAATGCAAAAGGAGTAACAACAAAACCACCCAAAGTAAGCAAAATACTTTTTAATACTATATTTTTTTTGAACATAAATTTATTGCATGTTAAATTTTGCGCAGAAATTAACAAATAATGACCAAATATTCAATGGTATTTTATTTTTCAATTTCTCCCATTAGATTGTACCCCTCAATAGACACTTAACTTTCATTCTGCAGGACACCTTCACTTGCCACATGTGTCGTTGATAGCCAATCTGACCATTGTTCTTGATATAACTGTACCATATGAGCACTTGGCTGTTTTTTCGTAAGCGTCCGCTGAACACACCTTATGAATTCATCCTATAAGCCTTAATTTAGTCCCCACTTAAAAACAAGTGGGGACTTAAATTTATGACGACAAATAATCAGACATCCATCGCATCTCTAGCGAAAAAACGAAGAACATACAGTGCTGAATTTAAACAGCAGATCGTTCAGGCTTGTAAAGCACCTGACGTTTCAATTGCTTCGGTCGCTTTGCAACATGGATTGAATGCAAATCTTGTATCCAAATGGATTCGCTTATTTGATGGTAAACCAAAGAATGATCGCTCACCACCACCGAATAAACCTGCATTTATTGCCTTATCCTGCTCTGCACCATTAGATCCTATTTCTACTAATATGTTAACGGTTCAAATTGCTTTACCTCACTCAAAAGCAGAAATTGGCTTTGTGATACGGGTCTGATTTTTCTTGATAAGCTGTGGCTCAAATTTACCCTCACGATCTCTAGGGGTATCTAGTTCAAACTCACCATCATCAGTCAGTAGACGCTTCGTTGTGTAACCATTGCGAGCATTTTTACCTGTTCGTGGACTATTCTTTTCGTAACCTAAATGGTCGGTGAGTTCCGCATTAAGGGCAGTTTCAACAGTCAATTTCTTTAAAGCCCGACTAAAATTATTGAGATCGAGTTCGGTTTTTAGGTTCTTGGCTAACTCTTTAGCGAGTGCCAACATTGCTTCATCTTTCATGGTAAACACCTTTTGTTTGACCCCAACAACGTTGGGGGAGTTTAAGCGTTTACATAGTTTTATTTACAGTCTCAACAAATCCGAAAACAAGGCATCACCATTGCTCATCTAAGGAGTAGACCCAGATACGATATTAGGCATATTTAGGTTTTTTGTCGTGTACAGAGTCAAAAAAGATAGAATCTGGATTTTTATTACATTTACTATCCGTATACTTCAACAGCAGCTTTGAATGTTTCACTTAACCTTAAACTTTTTTTAAAATTAAATATATTTACATATACGTTCTAAAATTTGATATAATTTATTAAAACTTTAGATTCCAAGTGTAAATAATGAGAAGCGCTAATATTCGACGTGATGGCTACTTAAAATTTCTGAATACATGGCAAGACCGTGATGTCATTAAAGTACTTTCAGGTGTGCGTCGCTCTGGAAAATCCACCTTATTGGCAATGTTTCAACAAATCCTAAAAGCACAGGGTGTACAAGCCGAAAACATCATTGCCATCAACTTCGAATTTATGGAATTTGAAGAACTCACCGATTACCGTAAACTACATGATTATGTATTGTCCAAAGTTGATAAAAGTAAAAAAAACTATGTTTTCTTAGATGAAATACAACATGTTACAAATTTTGAGAAAGTAGTCGACTCTTTATATGTTCGGGATTATATCGATTTATATATTACAGGCTCAAATGCATTCTTTCTAAGTGGAGAACTTGCGACTTTACTTACAGGACGCTATATCGAGCAACATGTTCTACCTCTGTCATTCCAAGAATTTAAACAGTGGCATATTGAAAATAATCCGATCATCCAACAATTATCAAATCGTGATTTGTATGCCATGTATACGCGCAGTAGTTTCCCTTATACGCTTGCCATGACTAGCCAGCAGGAAACTTATGATTACTTGCAAGCAGTCTATGCCAGTGTAATGTTTAAAGATGTTATTCCCCGTTTGAATACTGCCGATATTAACTCTCTCGAGCGTGTCGCAAGATATTTGGCAAGCGTGACAGGCTCACCTATTTCCATCAATAAAATTAAAAATACCTTTGTTTCAAGTGGGGTTAAAATTTCATTTGAAACAGTAAAACGCTATATTCAGGGCTTACAGGACAGTTTGTTATTTTATAGTGCCGCACAATTTAAAGTACGCGGGCGTGAGTTATTACAATCCTCTGAAAAATACTATTTAGTTGATGTCGGATTGCGCCGGATTATGTTGCCTGATGCTAATGCTGATCAAGGTCATATCTTAGAAAATGTGATTTATCTTGAGCTTGTCAGACGAGGTTATACGGTCTATGTAGGGCGGGTTGATGAATATGAAATTGATTTTGTTGCTGTCGATACTTTACAGAATTTAACTTATTATCAGGTGGCATTAGAAACGCTCAATGAGGAGACACTCAGCCGAGAGTTACGTCCATTACAGAAAATTTCTGATTCGTATCCCAAGTATTTGCTTACCTTAGACACGATAGGGACTGAAGCGAATTATAATGGTATTGTAAAAATGAGTGCTCTCGATTGGTTGCTATCTGAAAATAAGTAAAGTTGAGGGTAGACATGGATACACTTATTTATTAATTAAAACTCAAAGACTTTTCAGCATTAACCAAGAGTGTGATCAAGCATAATTTCTGCTCCATTTGTGATGGATTGATTTACCTCGACTCGATTTCTATCTGATTAAGATGTATGGTCCGCTTGCATCATGTGAGGACAGGAAAAGGCGAAACGGCTACTTTTTGCATGTGATTAGATAGTTACGGCTGTTATAATCCGTTACTTAACGGGGGATTAATATGTTTAAAAATTTATTACTGAGTTTATTTGTGGCTGTTCCACGGCTTTGTTGCATAAAGATTTTGTAAGCTTCTGATTTAAATAGGTTTGTATGAATTTCAACCTAAAAATTAATGAACAAAATCAGTTGGTTATGTATTTATGCAACAAAGCCTATGTTAGAATATTTTTTTATCGATAGTCCAACATTAAAATTTCGTCTATCTGCGGGCTCAAAGAAACGATTATTACTATCATTGACAATCACGGAACCCACATAGTTTCGATCTAATAAATTATCTAGTCGTGCATAAGTATTTACTTTCCAGTCTTTATTGACCCACAAATAGCCAACATTTGCCGCAACGACCGTATAACTTGGTGCAGTATCAGAGTTGATATCATCGACATAAATCTTGTCCATATAACGTGCTTCTAAGCCTGCCTGAAATCCCTGCTCAGGTTGCCATGCCAAGCCTACAAAAGCTTGATTCTTGGCAATACCTGGAATATATGTTCCTTTTTGTATCAGCGGTTTGGTTGTGGTCGCTGGAATATCAGCATCAAAAGTCGCATCTAAATAACTATAACTGGTTCGAATATTGAGTGCTTGCCAGAGCTGTTTTTGCCACGATAACTCTAAGCCTTCACGTAAGGTTTTTTCTGCATTACGAAATGTGCTTCGCCCGCCATTGGCATCGTCAGGCACAATGTCATTTTTAGTTTCAGTATGAAATACAGCAAAAGTAAATAACCCTAAGGTATTCTGCGATTTTAAGCCAAGTTCTACGGTATCACTGGTCGCAGGTTTTAAATTAAAGTTAATGCCTGAAGTCCCTACTGTAAGATAGGCCATCTCGGTAAAGGTTGGTGTTTCGAAGCCTTTGCCATAGCTAGCATAAGTATAAAGCTCAGGTAATATATCCCAGCCTAAAGCGACAGTTGGAAGTAACTTTTGATAATCTGTTGAACCACTGTCATCACCATTGCCTGTGGTTTAGTCATGGTGCTGAAGCTATTTCTGATGTCTTAATTCTATTACCTGCAACACAGTACATTTAAGTTGATGATGCTACTAGCAATGTTTTAACTATTGGAAAATATTACAGTAATTTAAATTATTTGGGGGAATTTTCAATAAACATAAATTTCGACACGTCACATTGTGTCGTTAGTAAGTAGGATGATTCAATCACTTCAAACTTAGCATTGGTATAACCCTGCCCTATGAGACAGCTTCATAATAAGGCTGCTTATATCTAGAATACTGTGGCAGTTTAAAGTTTTATTTTAATTTTACCTCAAACCACATTTGATAAATAATGAAGAAAACCTAGATATAACCCCCACAAACTACTGATATTTTTAATTTGCTAAAATTTTACATTGATCATATTTCATTCATGTAATTGTCATTTTTGCTTCTTATGATGAAGCTTTTTAAACATGATGCTTCAAAAAAATGAAAAAAAAACCACTAACCTTAGCTTTATTAGCTTCGACAATTTTATTAACCGCATGTACTGATGATGGGGACAATGGTCAAAATGGATTGAATAGTTTGATTCAACAGACGCCTTTAGTACTTGGAAATGATGATTGCTGGAGTGCTGGAACACGTATTGAAAGTGGTTTGGATAAAAATCAAAATGGTGAGTTGGATGCGAATGAAATCCAGCAAAGCTCCATCCAGTGTGGTCCAAACTTATTTGCCCAAGGGGTTGCATTGCCTTACCAAAACTTAACAAGCTTTAAGGCGAATGGAACAACTATTGCGAGTGCATTTACACTTCGACAGGGTGGCTTTGGCTCTGATGTTGCTGCCCATCCTACGAACAATAAACAATTTTACGCAATCACAGATCGTGGCCCAAATGCTGACTATAATGATGGCGTGAATGGTGCTGGTAAGATTTTTCCAATGCCAGACTATATACCTAAAATTGGGTTGTTTGAGGTACAAGATGATGGCTCAATCAAACTCATCAAAACGATTTTATTAAAAGATCGTGATGGAAATAATATTAGTGGATTACCGAATACTGCTGCACTAGGTGGTACAGGCGAAACACCTTACGATATTCATGGCAAGGTCATCGCTAAAGATCCATCAAAGCCTTATGACCCAATAACGAACCCTATCAAACTTGATGATTACGGTCTCGATTCTGAAGGTTTGGCAGCATTGAATGATGGTACATTCTGGGTGAGTGATGAATATGGTCCTCACATTGTGCACTATGATGCCAATGGAAAAGAAATTGGTCGTATTAATCCTTTTGTAAATGATGTGCGCAATACCTTCACTTTACCGCAAGAATTTAGTTATCGTCGTGCCAACCGTGGTATGGAAGGTTTAACTATTACACCTGACCAAAAAACATTGGTTGGGATTATGCAATCGACAATGGACTTACCGACTAAAGCTGTTAATAAATCAACCTTAACACGTATTGTGACGATCAATCTTGAAACAGGAAAAGTTGCTCAGTATCTCTATCGTCAAGAAATTGATGCTAACTCAAACTCAGCTATTATTGCGATTAATGATCATGAGTTTTTAGTACTGGAACGTGATGGCAAATTCCTTAAAGACGATCCGAATATCATGAAACATGTTTATCGTATTGATCTGAAGGATGCTACCAATTTGGAGGATATCGCAACTCAGGGCGATCTAGTGCAAGATCCTAAACTTGGTTTAACGATTGCAGGTAAAACCCTCGAGCAATATTTCATCAATAACGATAAAAAATGGGAAGCATTACAAGCACTAAATATTCAGCCAGTAAGTAAAACATTGGTATTGGATATGGGTAAACGTGTAAGTTATGCGCATGACAAAATGGAAGGTCTATGGTTGATTAACCGACAAACTCTTGGCATTGTGAATGATGATGACATGGGTCTTTGGACAACCAATGGTTTAGAGCAAAAGTATTTGGATAATGTGGGCATGCGTGTCGATACACCTACCTTATATATTGCCGATAAGTTAAATCTTTTCAACCCATAACAATGAATGAAGCCCAAAAGCTAAAACTTTTGGGCTTTTTAAATTCAACTTTTGTCTAGAGAGAAAAATGAGAATAACTCAATCGGCTTTGATAACTTTCTTGGCAATTACAGTGCTACCATCGCTGAGCTATGCATCTCCCAAAGCCACATCTCGCGAATACAAAGTACTATTAGATCCCATAAATTTTAATTATGGAAATGAAGCAAGCAGCATAAATAGCTATTTTTCAGCGGTGAAAAATGCGATTGAAAATAAAATCAGTCGTGACGTAACTGGTGCTATGATCTTTGATACACAAAGAGAAATCCGCTTTTACGATACTCAAGGAAGCTGTACTTTAAAAAATATGGGATACAGCTTCAGAGAGCGTAATGAAAATGGTACAAAAGAAGTAACTTTAAAGTATCGTGGATATGACCATTATATTGCTGACTTCAAAGATTTGACTAGCAATGTATCAGGCGCAAAAACTAAGCTAGAAGATGACATTACTCGTAAAGATAACTTGAGTTTCCTTGTAGTTGCAAGCAAGTCAACAACCGTACCAACCTCGCGAACCATTAACGATTTTGAGGATATCAATATTCTATTTACTGGCTTCAAAAATGACTATAATTTTAATAATAGTCTAGCCCTGAATCAAGTTGGTGGTCTAACTATCTATGAACGAAAATATAGTGGTGCAACGATTGATTTAGGTGAATTCGATGCAGATTTAGAGTTAAGTTTATGGTATACCCTATTGCCTTACGGTAGTCTAAAACCTGTTTTAGCAGAAATTTCGTTTAAATATTCAGATCCCAATGCGAATTTCACAAGAAAAGTAGTTGATCGTGCTGCTTTAAGCTTCAGTGCTTTAAAAGGTTTAACCCAATATAATGCACCAACTTCGACAGCAACAAAGACTCAGTTTGTGTACCAATATCAATCAAATTTCTGCAATTAGCCTTCATACACATCTAGAAAATTTAACCTGATAGAAACAATAAAAAATGGGTAACTGTCAGATCAGGTTTGAGATACAAGTTATCCTTCTCTGCCCCAATTTCAAGCCCAATATTTAAAGCTTGGGCTGTTCTAAACACATTAATCACACAGCCTAAACCGAGTGAATAAATCGGCTGTCTTAATAGAACAACAACAGCACCTAGAATATGCTCAACTTCAGCCACAGTTTCAGGCTCGTATAGGTATTTTCCGTTCGCTTCTACGTGATTGTCAGTTTAGGACGCAAACTGGGGCTCATCCCGCCTGCACGTCCAACGCACAGCTTGGGGTATGAAGAATCACTCTATTGGTTCAGAGTATTGGCCTTCTTCGATGGCAAACGCAGCCGCATGTCGAAAAGGCCCATCAGGCGAAAATAGCAAGCCCCCCATTTGATCACTTACCGTGGCAGTTGGGACAATGGGGCAACACTTGATATGCCGAGCTTAAGAGGGTGAATAAGAGGGATGTGAACCGCCCCAAGGAATGGGGCAATTGGGGATGCGGTAACAACTCCTAACCGCATCAAGAATACCAAACTTGCAAAAGTCCCAAATTGGGACTAATATCTATTTATGAGAATTATCGCACTATCAACCTTAAAAACATTTTGGGAAGACAGCTCAGAATACATTGACGCTAAAGAGCCAACGTTAGCTTGGTATAGGCATGCATTAAACGCTGATTGGGGAGCACCGGCGGATGTGAAACAGGACTTTAGAAATGCCAGCATCCTCAAAGATGGGCGTGTCGTGTTTAACATTGCCGGTAATAAATACCGGTTAGTTGCTTGGATCAATTATGCGTACAAAGTGGTTTACATACGGTTTATCGGCAGCCATGCGCAATACGATAAAATTGATGTACAAACGATTTGAAGCCAAAAGGTAGTAACAAGAGGTAAATATAATGGACATCAGACCTATTAAAACAGATGCCGACTACCGCGCGGCATTAAACGACATCGAAAACCTAATGATGGCGGAGCCTGATACCGTCGAAGGCGAAAAGCTGGACATTTTGGTTACGTTAGTCGAGGCCTACGAAGCAAAGCATTTTCCAATGGATTTGCCAGACCCTGTTGAGGCAATAAAGTTTGAGATGGAGCGCAAAGGCTTAACCGTTAAAGATCTTGAACCCATGATAGGTAAAAGCAATCGTGTTTATGAAATCCTAAACCATAAGCGATCACTCACGCTAAAAATGATTTGGAAACTTCATGAAGGGTTAGGTATTCCAGCAGAGTCGCTGATCAAGCCACCGCAAGTTCGCGCTTTATAGTGCTGCGAATCAAAATTAGTTTGTTATGAATGACGCTCGCTACCCAAACATTTCTGCTATTGATAACAGGCTAGCTGAGCTTGAAAATGAAAAGCAGCAGCTTCTCGCATTAAGAGAGGCTTTGCGTAGCGCTCAAATCGAGCGTTCAGTACAGACATTCACGCCAGAACAAAAGGTCGCCTTATTCAGACAACGATTTCGTGGAAGAGAGGATATCTTTGCCAATCGTTGGCAAAATCAACAGGGGCGCAGTGGCTATTCCGTAGCCTGTGATAATGAGTGGGTAAGCGGGCTATGCAACAAACCCCGCATTAAATGCCAAGACTGTTCACACCGAAAGTTTAGCGAATTAAACGAGCACATTATTTACAGGCACCTTGCCGGTCATCAAGTGGTAGGTCTGTATCCACTACTTAAAGATAATTCGTGCTATTTGTTGGCAGCCGATTTTGACAAAGGCTGTTGGCAAGAAGAAGTCAAAGCAATGTCTAAAGTGTGCCAAGCGTTTGATATTCCGCACGCGATAGAAATCTCGCGTTCTGGCAACGGGGCTCACTTATGGATATTTTTTGAAACCAATATCCCAGCGAACCATGCTCGGGCACTGGGTTTCGCTTTGCTTGATAAAGCCATGGAAATATTTCCAAATCTATCGTTTGACTCCTATGACAGGCTCTTTCCTAACCAAGATGTACTTCCTGAAGGCGGGTTTGGCAATCTCATTGCGTTACCACTTCAAAAGGAGGCTCGCCTTTCAGGTCGTAGTTGCTTTGTTGACAGTGACCTGAATGCCATCGATGATCAATGGCGGTACCTTGCTGAG
This sequence comes from Acinetobacter sp. YH12041, assembly GCF_013419975.1. Classification (NCBI taxonomy): domain Bacteria; kingdom Pseudomonadati; phylum Pseudomonadota; class Gammaproteobacteria; order Moraxellales; family Moraxellaceae; genus Acinetobacter; species Acinetobacter sp. YH12041. Next base: position 33,098 of record NZ_VOZC01000013.1, read on the forward strand.
CTTAAAACGCTCACTCAGTCGAGTATTGACCAACTCATAACAACTATTTCACCCAACACCCTATTACTGTCCGAGCAAGGGCTAACAGACAACCGCCCTCCTTGGGAAATCACAGCCAAAGCCGCACCAATAAAATTAGAGTCTTTGCCGAAAAACGTGACCATTACCTTGGCCAACCATATCTACTTTTTGATGAGCGAGTTACCTGGGCCATTACTGGCCGGACTAAAGCGATTAGCTAGTTTTTCTAATCCTGTGTTTTTTAAAACACAAGCGTTGCGCTTTTCAACCCATGGCATTCCGAGGTTTATTTCCTGTGCTCGTATTGAAAACGGTTATCTAGCACTACCGCGAGGCTGCCTCGATGATGCGATTGCTTTGCTACAAGAGCAAAACATTTCGCCACTATTTGACGATAAGCGTGAAATTGGTAAACCATTATTAAAGCTTACCCCTGAGTTCACTTTGCGAAAGAACCAGCGTGACGCAGTGGCCGCAATATCTAAACATGACTTCGGTATTTTGCATGCGCCAACTGCATTTGGAAAAACGGTTACTGCCATTGCTATGATCGTAAAACGCAAAGTAAATACCCTCATACTGGTTCATAGCCGACAACTGCTCGAACAATGGCAAGAGCGCTTACGCACGTTCCTACCCGAAGTAACCATTGGCAGTATAGGCGGAGGTAAAAGAAAGCCGAGTGGCATTATCGACATAGCCACCTACCAAAGTTTGGTTAATAAAAAAGACAATTCCATCACTCCTCTCATTCAAGACTACGGCCATATTATTGTTGACGAATGCCACCACCTATCTGCACCAAGGTTTGAAATGGTACTCAACGAGGTAAGAGCAAAATATGTATTGGGCCTTACAGCAACACCAGAGCGACAAGATGGTCATCAAAAGATCATTTTTATGGCGGCAGGGCCTATTCGCTACAAAGTGAAACAAAGCCCTGATGAGCAATTTACTCAAACCGTGATGATTCATCAGCTCTACGATGTACCAGCAGCAGAGCTTATAAAAACAGATGAGCGCCCCAAAATAAGCGATGCCTACCGCTGGCTCGTCAATAATGAGCAGCGCACTTCAAAAATCGTCTCAGACGCCTACGAGTGTGTTCAAAATGGCGGACACCCGTTAGTCCTTACAGAGCGTAGAGAGCACGCAGAATCCATACACTCACGACTTACCGAAATGGGTATAAGCACTGTCGTACTTAAAGGCGCCATGAAAGCTGCGGAACGCAAGAACGCTGACAATCATCTGCAATCGGCTCAAGTCGTCGTCGCAACAGGAAAATATGTAGGCGAAGGGTTTGACCTACCAAGACTGGATACGTTGTTTTTGGCCATGCCCATCTCATGGAAAGGAACATTGGCTCAATATGCCGGTCGTATTCATCGTGAATCGGAAGGCAAAACACAAGTCACTATTCACGACTATGTGGACTGCACTCTCCCTATGCTGCAACGCATGTTTAAAAAACGCGAGAAAAGCTACAAGGCTATGAGGTACGCCCTTGAGTACATTGATGACAACAGTAACAAGCAACCTTCATTGAAATTAGAAAACATCCCTTCACCAAATACCAAGCCAAAATAAACAGCAGCACTTCATTAAACACTTCCCCATGCCTTTACCCCCATACGCCAAAACTGAGCTAAATCAGCTGTGGTTTGTGCTCCACAATTGGAAATAAATTCAGCAATCTCTAAGTAGCTGGCACCTTGAGATTGTTCACCATCATAGTATTGAAGCTGTGTCATGGCCGACGAAAAATGCAGCCGCTTGTCACCGTCGCGGTCAAACCGTTTTGTTAAGAAGGTATGGTGCTGTGACGAAAATTGCCTCATCTCACTTGGAAACATGTCAACACCTGCCGCTAACGCCAATTCATAACAGACCATCTCCCACGCGCCCACATCATGGGTATCGTTTAAATTGGGAAACTTAGCAATCCACAAGTGGTCTTGTTCATCTGTGACACAAGCTTTGGGCCTTGCACCACCTAATGATGAGCCTGGAGAAATCAGCATTTTCAACCAGCGGTAATACTCGTCACTGTCGATGTTATCGTCTTTTTCAATCTGCATTGCTGCATGCTCTAGCTCTCGCAAAGAAGCCATTGGCGGCGCAGCAAATTCAGAATTGTCGTCCAAAAAAGCATTCGAGCCTGTTCGCTTAAATCGAATACCACCCATCCGGTAAGAGTCATTTACGCCCAGCAGGTAATCCAATTCGTTTAATCGACTTGTTGCTCGAATGCCTTTGCGCGCCTCAATCGCCGCACGCCGCTGCATTAAAATACGCCCCCATCTATCAGGCGATGAATCAAGAAATGCGCGGAAGCTTTTATCGACTTCATCGTTTTAGAGTACACCGGAGTGGAGGGTCAGGATGGGATCAATTTGCAAGCGATAGGCTGAGGTTAAAAATGCTTTATCGTAGGCAAAACTAAACACGCCACCTCGGCTTGAATCGCTGTAAGAAAGCAGCCCTATTAGCAAAGGTGCTTCAATTGGCTGCCAGTCGGCATAGACTTCAACGATTTCACGGCTCATCTTGAACCTTCCAGCAATTTTATGTTTTGCAGCTTGATACCCACTTCATCATGGGCGGCCATTTCTGCAAAGTTGCTTTCCATGCCAAGAACGGCCATCACCTTTAAGTAAGTGCCTATGGCAACGCCCGGATCACCGGCTAAGACTTAATTCACGGTTTTATGATCAAAACCAGTACGTTCACACAGTAGCTTTTTGGTAAAACCACGTCTTTTCATCGCCAACAGCAAGTCTTCACCAAACTGCGTCAGGATTTTACGCTGCTTTGGAAACAATATATTGTGTAAGTCACGCTTAGCCATATCACCAACCAAAGGGACTATATTCCCACTTTACTCAATATAATTGGATTTATATCCTACTTTTAGGTTTAGCTTGCGCGTTGGCCAAGGCGATGATGTGAATCCCTGAATGCCAAAGGTCATCAAATTACACTTTTATGCGCATAAAAATGTAAAATTCCGCACTTTTCTGCGCGTAAAAGTGTAGGCTGAGTTATACTACAGGCAGTTAACAGTCTTAATTGGCGGGAAATGACAATGCAGCGCAACTTACTAAACGCCCTAATAACATGGAAAAATCAACCGGTGCGCAAGCCATTATTGATCGATGGTGCAAGACAAACAGGTAAAACCTATCTGCTACAAGAGTTATTTGGGAATACCTTTGCCAACATCCTTCGTATCGACTTCCTTGAAAACCCTGCCTACAAAGAAGCGTTCGATGGCTCTCTGTCACCTGACGAGCTAGTAATGAATATTGAGTTGTTAACCAACCAAGCGTTCAACCCAGAAACCGATCTGCTGATATTAGATGAAATTGGCGAATGTGAACGTGCCGTTACCTCACTAAAGTACTTTGCTGAAAAAGCACCGTCCTATTTTGTCGCTGCCAGCGGCTCGAATATTGGTTTGCTCAACACCTTCCCTGTGGGCAAGGTAGAACAATACAATTTACGACCACTGACCTTCCAAGAATTTATTTACGCATCCAACGAGCAAGCGCTGATCAAAGCGTTTGATAGTCAAGCAAGCACACCGGCAGTACACACCAAATTGATGGACAAACTCACTGACTACTTTTTTACTGGTGGTATGCCGGAAGCCGTTTCTGCTTGGTATCAGTATAAGGATTCAAGCATTCTAGAGCGTGTTGAAAAAGTCACAAAAATTCATGCCGATTTAGTGGAAGGTTATCGCCGCGATTTTGGTAAGTACGCGGGCAAGGTCGACACCACACTGATTGAATCGGTATTTAATAGCATTCCAGCCCAGCTATCACTTGTCAGCGATGAGTCGGTTAAACGCTTTAAATTTAAGCATGTGCATGAGCGTAAATCTCGTTATAGCGATTTTGAAACCGCGATCCATTGGCTTAACTGCTGCCGCCTAGCTTTGCCAAACTACCCTATTGAAGGATTGCCGAAATCTCCGTTAGCGGCCTATAAAAAAGAAAATATGGTGAAACTGTTTTTGTTTGATGTGGGTCTGCTTAATCATATGCTCGGCAGCAGTTATAAAGAAATTAAGCAACAAAACTATGAATACAAAGGTTATGTGGCTGAAAACTTTGTGCAACAAGAGCTCACTGCCATTGGCGTTGACCCAAGCTATTCATGGAATGACGCCCGTGCCGAAATCGAATTTATTTTGGCGACCGATGAAGGCGATATCGTCCCTGTGGAGGTCAAAAGTGGTAAACGTACAAGAGCAAAATCGTTGGCATCCTACGTTGAAAAATGTACTCCAAGTAAAACCTTTAAGTTAACGGGTACACAAGGCTCATCCGCATTAGAGCAAACCAATATCGTGATGCCTTTGTATTTCACGCAGTATTTACCACAGAGATGGTAAAAGCGCGTTACTTAGACCCCGAGGTCTACACAAAGTGACTTCATAGGTAACAATTTGTAGACCTTTGGTGGGCTTACAACCTTTCAACCAACCCTCAATCGGTTTTTTGCTAACGTCATTTGGCCAGCCTATCGCCTCATCGTTTAAAGCAAATCACTCAAGCGATTTAACAGTGCTTTACGGCTATTATTCGCCACAACAAAGCGCTTAAAACGTTGTTCAAACGCCGCTTCATCAGCTTTGAACTGATAGGCCTCAAACAGCTGATGCAGATAGCGTGATGCCGCATCGTAACCACTGGCGCAAGTTCGATCCGCTTGCTCTTGTGATTGCTGCCAGTAGTGCTCACGTTGATTGTAGATATACGTCAACGCTTTTTCTTTTTCCGCTTTTTCGATAGCTAATTTTTTTGCGAGTGCTGCGGCTTGCTCTTGCTGTAATTGACTTTGCGCTTGCTCAATGAAAGGAGAAATGACGGCGGAAGTTAACCAGTATTGATAGATCTCGTCTGTGTTGACAGGTTCTTTTCGCGTCAGCGCTAAGGCTTGGTGACGGGTTAGCTGGCCTTGCTCAAACAACGTGCGTAATAGCGTGTCTTTCTCTGCTTGCGAGAGATTATGGATCCACGCATCAAGCGTAAGCTGAGTTTGTTTGGCTTGGTGACTGGGTTGTTCGCTCAGCACCATGGCGAGCGCCTTAACCAATGCTAAGGGAATATCATACAGCGCAGCAAACGACTGCTCCTCTTCCCTGAGGTGCTCAAAATCGAATTGAATTAACGGCACTCGCTCAACGCCATCATTAAAATCAAACGCTTTGAGCCACATTAAGTACACAAGGCGCCAATCCCCTTGCATTAACCCGCCGCGTAAAGCGGCTAAATGCTGGAAAAAGTCGTCAGCATGCTCATCGTCAAAATACTCATCACACTCCTCAAGGGAAAAAATCAGCAACTGCCACTCATCGTTTTCGTGAACATGAAGTCCATCACTTGAAAAGCCAAGTAACGCATCTGGAAGCGTTCCTGCTGGTAGCTTGATGTATACATCGATTGAGCCCCAATCGGCATAGTAAAAACCGATATCAAAGTATTTTAACATCAGCTCAAAAGGCTCGGCCTTTAGATCACTGTAGGTGTAATACACCTGAAAGGCCGTAGCGCTGATCTCGGCACGGCTTGAAATGGCTCTGAGTGCTTGACGTGCTTTAGCATCTAAATACCCATCCAGACGCTCAAATTTATAGTATTGAAATTCGCTCACGGTGACCTTGCTATTTATTTATTGTGAATTGAAAAGTTTGTTTTAACAAAGGCTGTACCTGAATCACTCTGGCGACTTGTTCAGCGTTTATATAACGTCTTGGGTCAATCGTTACAAATCCCCAAAACTGCAAAAATCGCTCAATAAATCGTGATTCGATGAGCATACTTAAGTTTCTTTCTGGCGAGAAGTAATCATCCGTAGGGAATACCAGCAATAGATTAGGGAAAGCTGTCATCACCTCTTTCACAAGCTGCTCCACACTGTTGTGGCTTTGAATACGCCACAGCATAAACAACCAAAAAGTGCGCAAGTCGACATCGTATTCGAAACTGTCCAAATAACCCCAGTTATATTTGCTGATAGCGGCCTCTAACATAGGTTTGAAAAAGGCCTGTATGCCTAGCGCTTGATACTGCTTTTGCGCTGATTTTTTTACATGGTAGCGGCCACTGCGCCGATAAATAATACCGCTAATTTCGGCAAGCACTCGGGTGTAGTGCAAGGCATTAAATTTGTCTTCATTGCTGCCCGAAAACTCGCTGATGCTTATACTACGTTCTAATTGAGCAACGGCAAACTCAGGCAATAACTCACTGGCCTGTTTAACCAACTTAGCCGGTAAGTTGCCTTTACTCGTGGCTTTGAAGGAGCCTTCTTGCGCCATGGCCTCATCAAGAATGAGGGCTAGATAACGCATTATTGGGCTGGCAGAAAGAGAGTCGGGAGTGCAAATTGTCACCCACTTTAATTCATCAAAAGGCGCATAAAGCCAATTGGCCATTTGCGTTGGCGTTACGCCACAAAAATCGGGATGAGGTTGATGATTGCGTTCTTGCACTTTGTGCTGCAAAGCGGCATTGAGTTCATCAAGACTCAAATTTGGGTTCATTGCCAGCATGGTTTCAACATCATCGAAGACTTGGGCATGTTGCTTGGAAACGCTGCTCATACAACAACGTTTAAATTTTTTACCACTGCCACAATGGCAAGGATCGTTTCGGCCGAGCTTCATTACTGTCCCTTCTTATTGTTATAGAAAAAGCGCTGCATTTTCTTGTTTACGCTGCTCCAATGTCTTAGCAATCACGGACATTGTTGTTTTACTGATCCCTTGTTGCTTGGCAAGATACGTAAATTGGCTGATGGCTTCTGCGACTTCTTCAATAACTTGCTTTGCATCATTCCAATTCGCAAAGCCAGCACTAGTAGCAAGTTTTTGCATCACCTTAAGCGATGGCACTTTGCCATAACCGCCGAAAGCAGTGGCGTGTTCGTTGAATGGATGTGGGCTGTAGGTAACATCGTAAAAAGGTGCAGGGTTCCATTGACCGTCATCCGCTTGCAAAAACGCCCAGTTTTTACTGTGGTCGTCTTGGTTAGACGACAGCAGGTTAAAAACGGCACGGCGAAATTGCAGCTGCCCAGCAGCAGGAGATTTACACAACTGACGGCTGGCTTTGATCAAGTCAATATAATCTAAACTTGGCGTTCGAAAGTCTGCATCCAGCAGCCCGCAAGCGCTGTGCATATGCAAGCGACCTGAACTGCGATTACCGCTTAAACGGGCCTGCTCCGTGACATAATCAAAACGCTTAAGCGCCAACCAGGCAGACGCACCGCTTGTAGTTGGTGCTTCAATGAGTTGCCAGACTGGTGGTTGGCACTTGGCAAGCTCGGCCATTTGCAAATAAACCGCTTCACACAACCCTTCTTCATGCCCGAGCGCGAGATTTTTCGAGGTAAACTTAATCAGCCAAGCCTCATCTCCAGGCTGAGCAAAGGTTCGACAATGCTGAGTTTCCCCTGCAGGCATATAAATCTGCGCCTTAGGCCTTGCTCCACCCGAACTACCACCGGCGACTAATGCGGCCAACACCTGTTGCGTATGCCCATCTAACTCATCGTGATTATCATCCATATAATCTGACATTGAAGCATCGAACAGCGTTTGTGCTTCTAAGCCCAAGGTTGCTAAATCAATGTCCGCGTATGTCGTGGCTGAAAACTCAGACACCGGAGCAAAAGACAGCGCTCCCATGCCTTTATCACCGACAAAGGCCAGTCTATCCATCGCCGTTAATTGATTAGGTAGGATGCCCTTTTGCCGGAAAATACGATCTTGTAACAACATGCCCCAGCCATCGGGCAAACAATCCCCAAATACGCCATGTACACCTTGGTGCGGCGCTTTAGGTGCGGCTTGAACTAGCGTATTCGCTTGCAAGGTAAACGGTGATAAATTGCCAAACTGCTGCAAATAGTCGTCAGTATACTGAAAAAAAACGCCTTGCCGATTCTGCGCCAAGACTCCAACAGATATCTGCTCACCTGAGCTTAGCGTACGAGTAACATTAAGCTTCTGAATCGGTTTAAAACTCATCTTTTAGCACCTCATCAATACTCATGGGTATAGCAGCGCGTTCTTTGCTAAGTTGCGTGAGCTGATAAAGCCTATCTAGCGAATCAAGTGTCTGCCATAGCAACAGCAATTGACGAAATGAAATTTGCCCGGTCAGCTCAAATTTCTTAATGGTGGCCGCAGGTACGCAGCTTCGCTCAGCCAATGCAGCGCGCGACAGCTTTGCCTGCTTGCGTAACTCACGTAAATAAGCCGCATAAGCTTGGCTTACATCGGTATCATCAAGTAAGGTAAAATTCATCCGCAAAGACCAAATGGATACAGTTATATCCATTATAGCGAAATAAAACATAAAGTGGATACTATGATATCCATAATTGCGTAGAGTGTTGAAAAAATCACTCGATAAAGCCCTTCAAAACTGCTATTTTTAGACCCTAACAGCAGCATAAGATTAACCCGTTAGGTCAGGTGGCCTAACTTAAATAAAAAAGTCTCCGACAAACCCGGTACGGTTCAGCCATATATAACTCCATCAACCTGATTTTTTACCATTCGGTTTACCTAATTAATCATCACAAAATTATGTTGGTGATTATTTGGTAAATTTTTAAAAACTTATGTGACCAAAATTAAACGATCTTAATAAACATTAATTCCAATAAAAATATTTTAAAACGTAAGTTATTGATGTTATTGTACTTATATACACAGCAATTTATACAATTTAATGTAAATTATGTTGGTGACTATTGCCAAGGTTGGGGTATTTTTATGATCTAACTTTTACTACTTTGTAGCAGGAATCACAGCCATACAATCAATCAATCCCAACCTCGGTAATAGCTTAAAAATATTACTAATAAAAATAGAACCAAATTAAATTATGCACACCAAAACTATAAATTGTGTCTACTTTTCTACACTTACACAATAAATACCGTTAGATTACTTGAAAAGTAAACAGTTAAATAGTAGAAATGTATCATAGTTATATTTTAATAATCTAAATATGTGCCGTGGAACGCGTAAACAAGTAACTTCTGAATGTTCATTTAATTTTGATAACCCCAAAATTATCTTCAAGCGAGATCTTTCTAAACTCGCATTAAACACTCATCCAGATTTTGCTGGCATTCATCACTGCTATCACATGGCCTTTCGAGCTCTACGATTAACTTCTCATTTTCGTTTAGCATCAAACAAACTCAATGTTTGGTCTATAGCAGGAATATCCAATTTCTGGATCGCTGATAATTTTGATTTGTACCTGCATCACATGAAGCTTCCGCCTTCACCTCAGGAATTACATGTATATACGTTCCCACCTGATGCCAACTTACAACAACAACTCAAACACTATGCAAGCTTTGAATTCTTAAGTTTTTTGCAAGCAAATACTTTTGATATACACAATTTAAATCCGCAGCATCTTCAGCAAGCGATCAACCGATATATTTCGACTGAAGTTTTACTCGACTTTAATCGCTTACATTCATTCAAAGCACATAAAACGCTCAGTCTTGAGGGGCTTGGTAAGTTACTCAATTTTAGCCATACACAACTCCACAATAGAAACAGAAAAATCCATGCACGTCGCCAGCATCTACTTGACGAAGTCAGCAAGCAATCAAAAGTCGTCGATCATTATTTAAATCAAAATGATTTTTCACCAAATCCAACAGATTTTTGGAATTGTTCATATGCACGAAAGTGAAACTAAGCCCCTTCCTCAACCCAAAATTTTATTATCAGACTTATTAAAAAAGCTTTTTAATGCTGAGGATTTGTGTCTTCATGCACATATTAACTTTATCGCAGATCTATTGGTTTACCATGACTGCTCAGATTATCTTAAGGGGCTTGTTCTCAGTGAGATTGAATCTGATATTTCTACAAGTTCACCACCTCGCATTCCCGCTACTCTCCAAGCGTCTAGAAAATCTAAAATTGGTGATTCCCCAATCACGTATTACATCAACAGTATTGCCAGCATTTATCATGCGCACACGGAACTACTCACCTGGAATGTGCTCGTCCTTAAAGCAGCACTATATTTATTAGCATTGCCGCAGATCAAACCAGATTTATTTGAAAAACAACATACAGAGCATCTCAATACGATTAAGCGCTTATTTCAGCGTTTCCGCGTTGCAAACAAGTCTTTTTTTGCAAAAAAAAAAGATGCTCACGCATTAGATTATCAAGCATTCTTAACTCTTAAATTCCCTGCTTTATTTCTATCATTAGAGCAATTTGTAGAGTCTGCTCTTCAACCTGAAGCAGATCAAGAACTAAATGATTTTCAGAAAAATTTCTGTGATGAATTACGTATTGCATTCAATTATGTACTAAAAAGCCGTCCAAAAATTGCCAAATCAAGTGTAGATAGTAAACTGCAATATCGTACATGGGATACCGATGGAACTATTAACGAAATCATTGAGACTAAAAAAAGTAATAGAGGTTTAGCTAATGAGCAAGCCCTTGACGAGCAAGAAGACCCCTCTGTTATTGTTCAAGCAGATCAGATTACACCACTTGCCAGACATTCTAAAAATGCCCAACGTATGGCACTTTCGTTAATTCCAAAACATATGCAACGACAAGATCATTTGCTCACTGCAAGTTGTTTACTCCCAAGTGTTTATACTATTTCTGACCTAATTACATACCTGTATCATGATGATAAAAAACATAATGATAAAAGCGTGCTCGTTGTATTACTTTGCTTAATCACAGGCGTTGGCTTTAAAGACTGGTTAAATTTTCAAAAAAGGCGTGTAAAAAGATTAAATCATCGCCAAGTCATTAAATTGCAAAGTGACCAATACTATCTCTCAACCAAATTCAGCATTTTTGAAGATGCAACGTTTGAATATCCGGAGTCACTGATCAATAACACCGTTCATTTAGATATCCCTATCCCAAATCACTTTATTGATCGTATCAAAGCAGAACCAATCATCACTGAAGATGAGCTAAAGAAAAAAATTAGAATAATAAAAGATGAAGTCAAAATTCCTCAGCTGAACTTATCAAAAACTAGCTCATTACTGCATCATGTTATTTTGCAAAAAACAGGCAATAGGCAACTTGCTGACATCATCACTGGTGTAGATGCAAGTCACTCTTCTTCAAGCTCTTACTGCCATTACAATGTAAATAAATTACAAAAAAATTATGTCAAAGTTTTATCTGAACTATGTACACAGCTCGCTGAAAATGACTACGGTGATATTGTCTATAGTGATCAGTCCATCTGCTTTGGTAGCCAAAAAGCACCAAGTAAAAATGTCATAAAGGACATCCTTTTCTATCTTTACACCAAAATTTATACGACTTCAGATAACGACTGGGTAGAAAGTTTTAATGCTTATAGCATTTGGATGTGGCATATCCTACTTTTGTTTACCGCTGCACGACCTGTTCGGGACTTTCCAGGTTTTTTGAATAATATAAGTTTTCAGCAACAGACAATTATGCTGTCTGACAAAGAGGTCGGTGGTAGACGTGGCTTTGGACGCTTGATTCCACTTTGTGCATTTCTCATCGGTGAATTAAAGAAATATCTTCGTTTCCTCGAACATATCCAACAACATTACATGGCGATTAACCGCGAAATCTCAGCCCAAATTGATGCCATATTTAATAATGAACAGCCTCTGTTAAATCTTTTACAAAATGGCACACTCACTCCGCTTACACCTTCCAATGTGCGTGACTTTCATCCTGAAGTTGGGTTAGCACATCCCAACTGGCACCGCCATACAACACGTGCCTTTCTCACCAACAAACAAATCCCCGAGCCTTTAATACTTGCACTTTTTGGACATGAAGCCTTCCAACAGGAAGCCGCACATCCATTTTCTAGTTTGTCTCTGAACCAATATCGCGCGCTCGCAACACATTTAAATGAAATGCAGGAATATTTTGAAATTATTGGAGTGAATTTAAATGTCCTCATCGCTTAAAAAAGCAGATCAACTGTTTGCCGAAAAGAAACGAGAACTTACTCGACAATTAAATGAACAAAAAATTCAAAATGAAGTTCATGCTTCACTCCGCAAATATTTTTCAGAACAGCAGTTTGATCAGAATCCACATTTGCTAGGTGATTACGGCGAGGTTTATAGCCACATCAAGAAAAACTCTACGAGTAAAAAGTGGATCAAGTTTGCATATGATTTTTTTGAAGATTACATCAAAGAGTTAAATGCTCAGCATCGCTTGGATTTAGAGCTGCCTCATGCTGTTTTAGATATTAAAAGAGATAAGCCTATCGTGACCATGAGCTGGAATGCCGATGGTCATGAAATAAATGACCTCGTACAACAGCTTTATAATTATTGGGAATTGGCTGAAAGCTGTGACTCATTCTCAAATGAGGAAATCGTGGGCAATATTATATTGTCTGCCATTCTATTTGGTGGCTTAAATGAAAAAGCTGAACTTAATGCCTTGCTTGAACACCTCAGAAATCCAGTAAAAGTACGCCATTATAAAGACCTTAATATTCTTTTTTTAGAATCCCATTCTAATCATTATGGCGATATTTTTATTGATGAATATACTGTTCGAAAATCTAGAAATTTTATTCCAGACCCCGTCACACGTCTGTGGCTAATACATTTTAATCTGAGAGATATTCGACATGTTCATCTTCCCGTAGAGGGCTATCTTGAGTATATCTTTCGAAAAATAAAGAAAAAGTTTAAAAAAAATAGCTTATCGCATTTACTTCAGCATGCTCGCTACAACTGGTTACAGCTTCCCAACGTAGATATAGATCCGGCGCTCTCTGAATGCCTCATCGGGAATTTACTCAGTTGTGGTTTACCCGAACAAGAGTTTGAGCGTTTTGTGCAACCAAAATTTAAATATAAGCATGAGCTCACTACTGAAGTCATTCATCAGTCTAAGAATTTACCTCCACAAACTGTTTATTTGCATCATGAGCAAGATGCACTAAAAGATGTACTAAAAATTCATAAAGACTTATTAAAAATTATTCGTCTTCGCCAAACAGATGCCCCAATCTATCAACTCATGATCGATTATTGTATGGAGAATGCAAAACTCTTTAATGAATACAGTAAACGAATCACCCTGTGGTTAATTAGTCTCTTTAAACCACCTCAAGAAGATATAGATCTGCTAGCTCAGAGATTTGATTTTTGCGCTACAATTTTTGCTAAAATCATTTCCAACAATAGCCAGTTAGCCAAAAGCTCAATTTACACATACTACACTCGAATTGGTGAGCCTTGGCTAATCTATTCTTTACAATATCAATTTTCTGAGGACGATGAAGAAACACGCCTGCAAAAAATATATGCACAGATTTATCAAAATAACTGTATTGCTGAAAGTCTGCTCGAAGATACTGTTAAAAAATCGGCTGCTCAAATTGTAAAAACACTCAAACGTTTTCATCAATTTCAAGAACAACTATTCGATGCCCCAGCATTCACTTTAGAGACGCTGGATCAACAAACCAGACCACGCACACGTATTATCAGCCCAGTCACATTTCAACTGTTAATCAAAAAACTTCAACAAGCACATCTACAAAATATCATCTCTCAACATGACTATGAAAATCTTAGTCTTATTTATACGCTTGCTTACAGAACTGGGATGCGAATTAATGAAATGATTGGTTTACGTATCAAAGATACTGAAGGATTAAACAGAATATCATTATTGGTCAAGCCATATGGGTCAGAAAAAATAGGCAATGAACACAGATTAAAGACTGACAGCGCGCAACGTAGCGTGCCCGTGTATTGCTTACTCAAAGCATCTGAGTATCAACAATTTCATCAATATGTTGTCAAACAGCGGTTAACAAAAAAACCGAATGATTATTTATTCAGTCAGTTCAATGAGAATAAGAAACTCAGCCAGCACATGCTGACTGCACCCTTTAAAAATTTTATGGATCAGTTATTCAAGCAACATCACTATACATTTCATTCATTTAGACATTCTGCAGCAAATCATTTAGCATTAATTTTTAAATGTGATTATCATTTTTTGTCTGATAGCCTCACAGACTATACGGAAGTTGAATATAATCAGCTCAGGGCTGAGTTATTACGTAATTCAATTGATCAAAATCATTGGATTATCATCGCACATCTTTTGGGGCATCTCGAACCCATCGAGACCTTTAAAAGTTATATTCATGTAGCTTACTTTATTGCAGGTTATCAATTTTCCAAATATCGCCCATTACTAAGCAATGGTTTGGTTAAGAAAATGCTGGGGATAAGCAATTCAACACAAGAGTTACATTTTCTAAAATCGCTCAATGATCAGTCTGAATTCAATTTTGAAATGCATGCTACAACGCTCTGTAAACTCCTTCTAAACAATCAAGAAAAATGGATAGCGAGCAATGCTCACACACTACATGCAGAATTAGAGGTAAATCAAACGCAAGAACATTGTATTTTTGACTATTTTGTCGCGACTCCAGAATCTAAAATCGATCTTGATCTATTTTATAAGGCACTCTGCTTATTAGAGTTATACAAATATGATACGGAGCGCGTAGCACAAGAACTTTGCCTATCTCATGAGCTCATCAAGTATTGGTATGACAATGCAATCCAACTCAAACAACTTAAATCTAGAAAAAACAATCCAAGACTTTTTCATATAACCGAACTGCAATACATCAAACCGTCAATGATTGATACTAATGAGGACCTTTTATTGGTCACACATTTTTTTAACTATCTACAAGCCTGCTATCAAAAGTCACCTGAAAATATTAGGTATGTCTTAGAATTCTTTATTAATCACGTAACTGCTTCACATACAGGTTTACATTCAACGCGGAAAAATATTCAGAATCTGGAAAAATTCTACTATGCGGCCAAAGATCTGTTTCCTGCCAACATGTGGCATTTACTTGGAATAGATATGGTTAATTTTTTAAACAAAGAAATTACGCCGAATCTACTCAAACTTGCCAAGGCAAATCAGAAACTAGAAGGTTACCCAACAACAAAAGAAAATAATGCACGCTTACAGCTATATTCCTTAAAACAAGGCAAAGCACTACCGGCTTTTAAATTTTGTTTACATCTGGCTTGCATTGGTAGGCCTGCTCAATTGCAGTTAGAAATAAAATGACTTCAATAAATCATCGTAACGGATACTGCTTAACTCTCGTGCTACACCTAAGTTTTAATGGTGAGTGTCTGTTTTAATTTTTTTTGGGGGTTATACAGTTAATTAATGCTGATAAAAGCCTAGGCTGGCCATATATAATTCCATCAACCTGATTTTTTACCATTCGGTTTACCTAATTAATCATCACAAAATTATGTTGGTGATAATTTGGTAAATTTTTAAAAACTTATGTGACCACAATTAAACGATCTTAATAAAAATTAATTCCAATAAAAAATATTTGAAAACGTAAGTTGTTTATTTCATTGTACTTATATACACAGCAATTTATACAATTTAATGTATATTATGTTGGTGACTATTGCCAATATCGGGCTTTGGATTTTGATGCTGTATTGATTGAATTTAATGGGGAGGATGATCATGTTCATTTATTAATTAATTACCCACCAAAAGTTGCTATTTCAAATTTAGTGAATAGCTTAAAAGGTCTATCTAGTCGCCACCTTAGAAAAGACTTTCCTGAAATTAAAAACAAACTTTGGGGTGATTCTTTATGGTCGCCAAGTTACTTTGCTTCAAGTTGCGGTGGTGCGCCATTAGAAATTATTAAACAATACATCGAGCAACAACAATCACCTCATTAGAATTAAAAATCGAGCCTTATATCACCTCCATAAATGAGGGTGTTTTACGGCTCATTGGATAAATAAACATAAACGTCGACTACTCCCAGATCATTTAGCAACCGTACGTATTGAGCATGAATCTGCATCAACGCAATACATCTGTGGGTGCACACTGCGTCGTATCGGCGAATATCAGTGAAAAATTGAATTTCAGACCAGCGCAGTTCTATAAAGAACAGCATGTGCGTGGTAAATGGGTTTGTGATCAATGTGACACCCTGACTCAGCAAACGATGCCTGCCTATGTGATCGATAAATGTATTGCGACACTTGAGTTACTTAGCCATGTGCTGGTATCCAAATATGCTGATCACTTACCGCTGTATCGTCAGCGACAGATCTTTCTGCGCGCAGGTGTAGATCTATCTAGATCCACCCTGTCAGATTGGATTGGTCGCTGTGGTGTAGACACTTGAACCTCTGGTCAATGCCTTAAAACAGGTGGTGCTGCAGCAAGGGGGTGATCTATGACTTTCAAGAAACCGTTCAGGTCTGCATGCAGAAGAATTCCTGAATGGCTGGCAGGGACATCTGGTCTGTGATGATTACAGTGGTTATAAAGCACATTTCAAATCAGGTCAGATCATTGAAGTAGGTTGCATGGCACATGCATGTCGTAAATTCCATGAACTGCATATCACTGGGAAAAGTCAGATTGCTGAACAGGCACTGGTGCTGATTCAGAAATTGTATGCGATAGAAGCAGAGTTAAGGCACAAGACCGACGGTACAGCGCAACAACGCTGCGAATACCGGCAACGGCATAGTCAACCAGTGATGCAACAACTATATGAATTGCTCAACCAACATCATCTGATGGTGCCATCAAGTTCTACCACCGCTAAGGCAATCAATTACACTCTAAAGCGCTGGCAAGCCTTAAGCCGCTATTCAGATGATGGTAATCTATCTATTTACAATGATTTGGTGGAGAACCAAATGCACCCTTGGGCTTTAAGTCGTAAGAACTGGTTGTATGTTGGATCACTGCGCAGTGGTCAGCGAGTTGCTAACATCATGACATTGATCCAGTCAGCAAAGTTGAATGGTCTAGATCTGTATGCCTATTTAAATGGTGTACTGCAAAAGTTGCCGACATACAAAGTGATCCAAATTAAAAGATTGGCATAGAGTTTAGAGGATACTTACAAATCAATGGTATCGCCAAGTTGATCGTCATCATCTTTAGCTAAAACGGTCTTTAGCTTATCATTTGTGGCTAGACGCAACAGCATCAAATATCTAGCTTAAGAAGCATCTCAGAGTAAATTTTTACAACAAAGCTAATAAGCTTAGGCTATTTTAATAGTTTTCATGATCCGCTGCTTTATACAAAGGCTATAAAAATATTTAGTAATTTTTTATCTAAATTACTCTATATACTTAAAACTTGGTTGATCTCCCTATCTTAACCACACCATTTTTTGAGCACTGAAAAACTTTTTTCTGCAAAAATATATGAGGAACAACAAAAGTGTAAAATCTAAAAATAATATCTATTCTTTTAACTATTTTTCATTCAGCTATACACACAGATATTTTGTATCCAATTTTCTTAGTACTTGAATTCTTCAGTGATACATTAAAAAATGTGTAGCAAGTTGCTACACTTTTCCTTAGACAAGCTCTTTACCAAAAATATCATTCAGCCTATCACGAATACTTTGTACAAATTCCGGATTATTTTTTAGTTTATGCTTCATATTACGTTTAAAGTCATTCAAGCTCATACCAACTTCAGCAAAATCCATTTGGAATAAAGTGTCATTAATAACAATATTTGCTTGAGAGTCAGTGAGACAACCAATTTTTTTAAACCACTTCTTGAACTGCGAATACTTTTCATCATTATTAAAAATGTACCAGGAACGTACATTCGTATCGAATTTTGCCCCCAATTCTTTTACTAATGCATTCTCTTCAAATGGAACATCAAGATAAATTTTTTCAATTACAGCAGTTTCATTTAGTGTTTTATCAGTAATACGCTGATGCAGTTTAAAATTCACCCCCACAATTGGGCGCCCTTTTTTTATGGTTTCATACTCTAGTTGTAGATCTGTATTTTCGTTAATTTCTGCAACTATTTTATCTAATACATAGCGTCTAAAATCTACCCAGCGATCATATTTAGTTTCATTAATATCAATCAGAGCTTTCAAGTTTTCTAAAAGCATTGGGACTTCATAACTCTTTTGGCTTGCGTACTTGAATTCATTTTTAATGAAATACGTATAAAGACTCATACTAGCAACAGAATCCAAGGCAAACAGATGTTTCAATTGATAGGTGGTGAAATTCCCCCCAGCCAACTGCGTGAAATACGGTAACACCTCACTGGTAAAACGAATCTGAATGGCATTTTTAGAATCATCTTCCCATCTTAACTCACGGATAATAGGAACGACAGAATGTACTTTTTTAGTCTTTCTCTTACCATCATCAGTAGGTTCCTCAATAATAAAATGAGCCACCCTAGATGAAAGTTCTTTATAAATCCGGTCTATTGCAACATTAATCGAATTGCGTTTATTCAATCCTAGTAAATCTGCCAAATCATCCTTATACAGATAAATATAGGTTTGTTCTGTGATTTCACCATTTACCCTATTTTTCTCACTATAATTTGCAACAGCCATTGCATATAGGAGCGCCTTATATTCATTGGCTGATAACTCAATTGGGCGAATTAAGCGGTTACTAGTGCTAACAACGCCATTATGACGAATATTGCCTATACAGTAAGGAATATGATTCAATTCTTCTTGCAATGATTCTGATTCTGTCATAACCGTGATATTTATATATTTAATTCTATTTTTATATACAAAAGTGGAAAAACTTTCAAGACTTTCACCACAAGAATCTAAGAGTGGAAGGCTTGTCATCAGAAATATGCATTTTTGACGATTTATTGTCCTTAAAGTGGAATGAAATATATTATTTCCACCATATAGTGACAGACCTTCCACCTTTAGCTCTAAACTAACAGTTCAAAATACCCATTTTCACTTATTTCTTCCAAATTTAGGTATGCTATGTCAGATAGAAACCTAGATGTGACAAGGCTTCCACCTTTCATTAGATTTGAAAGGTATAAATGAATAGATAATCATCAGGAAATATCCAATAAAAAAAATTTATCCACAGGGTGCTAACACATAGTGACAAACCTTCCACCCTTAAAGATTGTTTAGCCAACTTTATCAACAAATTAAGTATTTATTTTTGCAAGAGTTTTTTAAAAAATATAACCTTTTTAAAAATAGTAGTGACAAACCTTCCACTCTTGTGACAAACTTTCCACTTTACGGTGACAGACCTTCCACCTTTGAGTGACAGACCTTCCACCTTTGAGTGACAGACCTTCCACCTTTGAGTGACAAACCTTCCACTTTACGGTGACAAGCCCTCCACTTTTAAACTTATAAGCATTTGTTTTATATAGCAAAAAAACAGTCTTAATTATTAATTAGCTAAATAAATAATTATACTAATTATTAATTAAGCTAGCTTATTTAAAAATTAGTTTTTTAAGTTGTTTTACACCTAAATAAATAAGATTTATAAATTTAAAAACTATAGTATGATGAGTGAAAGTTATTTATATTGTTAAACATTCAAATACGGAAGCATCTGACACGTATGTCTGCAAAAATTATTACGGTTGCTAACCACAAAGGTGGATGTGGCAAAACAACGACCGTTGTACATCTAGCCTCTGAACTTGCAAATCTTGGCAATAAAGTTTTAGTCATTGATTTAGATCCTCAAGCAAACGCAAGTTTACACATTGGGATCCAACATCCAAGCGAAATTGTTGTTACTTCAGCAGAATTACTCGTTGGTGATATTTCATTATTAGCTGATGCATTACAAGAAGAAACAAACTTTGAAAAAGTATCATTAATTTATGGCTCATTAAATTTAGGAAAAACTGAAGACCAGCTTAAAGAAGAAGCTCCTCGTCCTTCAGAAGAATTAAGCATCAAGCTAGAACTGTTAAAAGATCTTTACGACTTCATATTAATTGATTGCCCACCTAGTCTTAAACTATTAACCAGTAATGCCTTAGCATCATCAACACATGTCATTATCCCTATCGAATCTGGATCACAATATGGACTGTATGGGGTAACAGATCTTTTAAACCATCTTGAAAAGATAAAACGTATTAATCCAGATTTAGAGCTTTTAGGCGCTTTACTGATTAAACATGATGAACGTCAGAATGTTTGTAAATTGATTCGGGATGAAGCTTTAAAACAGGTTGGAAAAATTTTACAAACTACCATTCCTCAAAGTACTAAAGTTAATCAAGCAGCAATTCTGCAACAGCCACTTTTGAAAGTAGAAAAAAATTCAAAAGTACGTAAGGCTTTTGAAAGCCTTGCTTATGAAATTGTAGCGAAAGTTTAAACCTGAGAGTATTATGGCAAGCACTAAAGAGCTTTTAGCTCAAAAATTGAAACAAAATACAGAAAAACATCAGCAAGCACAGAAAGACAATATTAAAGAGCTAAAAGAATTTAGACGTAATGTTCCTATTGAGGATATCAGTCGCAGTCCCAACCAACCGCGTAAAGTATTTGAAGATTCTCAATTAAAAGAACTGGCGGATTCTATTAATGAAATCGGCCTTTTGCAGCCCATTACAGTGCGTAAACTTGATAATCTGAAATATGAACTGATTGCAGGCGAGCGACGCTTACGGGCGCATCAATTACTCGGCAAGTCGGTGATTGAAGCCATTATCATTGATGCTAATGATGAAGAAGCATCTTTGTTAACCCTAGCTGAAAATTTAAAGCGTCAAGATCTGACAGATTATGAAATTTTTATTGGTTTGAACTCACTTGATGAAAAGTTGAAGAAGAACAAGCAACGTTTAGCTAATTCATTGGGTTTAAATCGCGAAGATATGTACAAATATCTATCGTATGAAAAGCTGCCTAAAGCAATGTTGAATGACCTGGATTTGGAGCCAGGTCTAGTCGGTCGTACTGCTGCAACAGCGTTCAAGAAATTTTTATCGGATCATATAGAGCAACTTTCGGAGGCGGAAACAGCTTTACTCGGTGCTTGGGAGAAATTAAAAGAAAAAAAACTGGAGCAAAGCAAAGTTACTTCTTATGCTGAAAAACTATTGAGTCAAGATCCAGAAAAAGTAACCACGACATCAGTGGTAAGAAAAATCGAATATGATGGTAAGGTTGCTGGAAATATCAAACTGAATCAAAAACAGCTCAATATCTCTCTTAAAATTTCAGAAATTGATGAAGCTAGTCTTTTACAACTAGAAGATTTTTTAAAACAGCTTATTCAGAAAAGTGAAAAAGTGTAGCAACTTGCTACACTTTTCAGTTTGCTCATAAAACTCTCACACTTACGTGAGAATTTTTTATAATTATCACATGCGAAAAATTATACCACCCAAACTGAAATTGATATGGTTACGCTAGAAGAGTTTATTCCTAAAAATTATCTTATACGTAAAATAGACAAAGCGATTGATCTCAATATCATTCATGAACGTGTCGCGCATCTATATTGTCCCGATAAGGAGACTGTTGAACGAATTTTGCCGTTGCAAAATAATTACAGGGTCTCTGTTATGCAAGTAACGCAGCAATGTTTACTGTCAGTTACAGCACAAAACTTGAAGAAAATCGCCTTGCACTTATCGAAGTTAATTTTTATTGTATTTTTTAGCCATCAATACGCTTAAAAATAAATCACTATGAATAAGCGATAGAAGTTTAGAAAATACCCCCACTTTAACGATCGCTAAAGTGGGGTTTGTGATTAGTCTGAAAAGTGTAGCAACTTGCTACACTTTTTTAATACTTAAATTGTACGACAAGAAATGACGTATCAATACTTACACACGAGCGTATTATTGGGTACTATTGGTTTAACTAAAACTAGATAACCTATTCATTGCAGGACAATTCCATGGCACGTACTCCAAAGCAAACCAAACAAGAACCCATTGAGGTCATTCTTTGGAAAGCTGCAGACAAACTTCGTAAGAACATTGATGCTGCTGAGTACAAGCATGTAGTCCTTGGTTTGATCTTCCTCAAGTACATCTCTGACTCATTTGAAGCTCACTACAACCTATTGGTTGAAGGTGAGGGAGAGTTTGCAGGAGCTGATCCTGAAGATCGTGATGAATACACTGCATACAACGTCTTCTTCGTTCCTGAGATCGCACGTTGGTCATACCTGTTAAACCAAGCAAAGCAAGTCACCATTGGTAAGATTGTAGACGATGCAATGGAAGCCATTGAGAATGAGAACCCTCAGCTCAAAGGTGTACTACCTAAAGTCTATGCACGTCAAAATCTCGATCCTACGAGCCTAGGTGAGCTGATAGACCTCATTGGTAACATTGCCCTAGGTGATGCAAAAGATCGCTCTGCCGACGTTTTAGGACACGTATTCGAGTACTTCCTAGGTGAGTTCGCTTTAGCTGAAGGTAAGCAAGGTGGGCAGTTCTACACGCCTAAATCCATCGTGAGCTTATTGGTTGAAATGCTAGAGCCATACAAAGGACGTGTATTCGATCCTTGCTGTGGTTCAGGTGGTATGTTCGTACAGTCTGAGAAATTCGTAGAATCGCATCAGGGTTTAGTGGACGACATCTCCATCTATGGTCAAGAAAGTAACCAGACAACTTGGCGTTTGGCCAAGATGAACTTAGCCATTCGTGGCATTAACTCAGAGCATGTGAAATGGAACTCTGAGGGTTCATTCCTGAATGATGCACACAAAGACCTGAAAGCGGATTACATCATTGCTAATCCACCATTCAACGTCTCTGATTGGAGCGGTGAGCAGTTAGTGGGTGATGCTCGTTGGTCTCTAGGTACACCACCTGCAGGCAATGCGAACTTCGCATGGATGCAACACTTCTTGTATCACATGAGTCCTAAAGGTCAGGCAGGCGTTGTGCTTGCTAAAGGTGCATTAACCTCTAAGACCAGTGGTGAAGGTGAGATTCGTAAAGCCTTGGTTTCAGAAGCCAATGTCATCGACTGTATTGTGAACCTACCTGCCAAGCTGTTCCTGAACACACAGATTCCTGCTGCTTTATGGTTTATGCGTCGTGACCGTGTTAACTCAAGCCAATACCAAGATCGTAGCAATGAGATTCTGTTCATTGATGCTCGTAACCTAGGTCATCTGATTAACCGCAGAACCAAAGTCTTGTCTGATGAAGATATTAAGCTCATCACAGACACTTACCACAATTGGCGTAACAAGGGTGGTGAGTATGAGGATGTTGCAGGCTTCTGTGCATCTGTACCACTTGAGAAAGTCGCTGAGCTTGATTATGTACTGACGCCAGGTCGTTATGTTGGTTTAGCTGATGATGAAGATGAGTTCGACTTCAAGGTACGCTTTACAAGCTTAAAGGCAGAGTTTGAAGCACAGCTTGCTGAGGAAGCCAAGCTAAACCAAGCCATTGCTGAGAACTTAGCAAAGGTGGTTGTATGAGTGAGTGGCAGGTTGGGCGATTAGATAGCTTCTTTACCCTAAAACGTGGTTATGACTTACCAAAGCAATCTCGTGTTTCTGGTAGTGTTCCCATCATTGCTTCTTCAGGTTTTGCTGATTTTCATAATGAAGCCAAAGTAAATGAATCAGGTGTTGTGACGGGCCGATATGGAACCATTGGTTCAGTTTTTTTCAGTGATGTACCATTTTGGCCATTAAACACATCTCTTTATGTAAACGACTTTAAGGGGAATGACAAAAAGTTCATCTACTACTTTTTGCAAACATTGGATTGGGAAAAATTTAGTGACAAAAGTGCGGTGCCTGGAGTTAACCGTAATGATGTTCATCAAGAAGAGATATGCTTTCCGTCTCTCCCTGAACAAAAAGCCATAGCCTCAATCCTTTCATCATTAGATGACAAGATCGACTTACTGCACTGTCAGAACAAGACTTTGGAAGCCATGGCTGAAACACTGTTTCGTCAATGGTTTATTGAGGAAGCGAAAGAGGATTGGGATGATTTACTAGTAAGTGATATAGCTACTCATATCAAAGACAATGTGAACCCATCAAAAGATCCTCTTAAGACATACTATCATTTTAGTTTGCCTGCTTTTGATTCAGGAGAAAAGCCTACTATTGAATTGGGTGCGGAAATTCTGAGTAATAAGTACAGAGTATGTGAGAACTCAATTTTAGTCTCAAAGCTGAATCCAAGAGTGCCTCGTATATGGTTATTAACTGATGTCAAAGATAATTATGTATGTTCAACAGAGTTTCAGAATTTGAAGCCTAAAGTAGGATCTCATTTAATGTTCTTGTATAGCTTATTCAATTCAAGAGATGTTATTGATGAATTAGCAATGAGTGCTTCGGGAACCAGTGGCAGTCATCAAAGGGTTAAGCCAGAAGATATGTTAAATATCTCTTTTAAGACTCCAAGTTTAGACTACCTTGAAGAGTATTCGCTGTTGATTACTCCTTCGATGCAAAAGGTTTCATCTAACAAGAAGCAAATCCAAACACTTGAACAACTACGAGATACCTTGCTTCCTAAGCTGATGAGCGGCGAAGTCAGAGTCCAATACCAAACAGAAGAAGTTGCATAACATTTGAGGTGAAGTCATTTGATGGCTTCACCTTTTTTACATTCAGGGGGCTGAATTGAATAAAAAAATTATAGGGGCAATCATTGCCTTAGTCGTAGTGATCTGTGGCTACTTGTATGCTTCGCCATACATTGCCATCAATAACATCAAGAATGCTGCACAAGTAGGTGATAGCGAAAAGGTGTCCAAGTACATCGACTATCCAAGTGTGCGTCAGAGCTTCAAAGATCAAATGAATGCCATGATGATGAAAGAGATGGCAACCCATAAAGATGATGGTTTCGCAGCACTAGGTGCCATGCTTGCATCTACCATGGTAGACAAGATGATTGATGGTTTTGTCACACCTGAAGGGATGACCATGATGATGCAAGGCAAAGACCTTAAAGATGCAGCACATTCATCACAGGGAGCATCAACAACAGAAACCAAAGAAGAAGATCAAGCAGAGTACAAAACTCGCTATACCTCATTCAGTGACTTTGAGGTTGTGATCCAACATCCAAATGATTCCAAAGCCGTCACTGTCAAAATGGTTCGTGATGGTTTGAGTTGGAAAGTGAATAAGATCGCTGTGCCGATGGATTAAGTAAAAGAGAACAAAGAGGAAAAACAGAATGATAAAGCGCATGATTCAAATGGGATTTGGCTTGATTGCTGTAGTTAGCTTTGCTGCAACCGTTCAAGCAGCACCGGCTAAATTCAATCATAGCGGCATACAAAAAGGTAAAGTCATAGAAACCTGTTATCACTCTCCTTGTTCAGTCGCCAAGTTTGTCTCTTACAAACAACTGAATAAGACAGCGACTGAATCCAAGATTCAAGTCACCTTGCTGGGCGGTAGTCGTGAGTGGGAAGCCAAGAAAATTGACTGGAATAGATCGCCACATAAAGTCACTGTGAATTGCTCATACCAACGACCAACAGTTCAGATTGGTTCACAAAAGACTCTGATTCCACTCAATGATGGTTTAGGTGTTCCTGGAGTACTGATGGTAGATGCTGAACTCTATCTATATGTTTGCCATAAGTTTGAGGGCGCTATTGAGAATGCTGTGCAGAAGTATGGCTATAACGTGCAGGACGATGAATAAGGTTTCTTAGCTTTACATCATATAAAAAATTAATGAGTCCAGGTTATATGGATAAGTTTAGGGGGAAATAATCAAGTGACTAAGATGACCGAATCAGACATTGAGCTGATGGCGATAGAGCAACTAGAGGGATTGGGCTATACCTATGTGTATGGACCTGAGATTGAATCGAAGGGCACTAACCCTCTACGAAGCTATAAGCAGGTCATCTTGGAAGACAAAGTGCTTGATGCATTACAACGCTTAAATCCTCATTTAAGCCAAGACAAATGTACTGAAGCACTAAAGCAAGTCACCAATATTCAATCCCCTGATCTACTCAGTAATAACCAAGCATTCCACCGACTGCTCACTGAGGGCATTAACATTGAGGTGAGCAAAGAGGGTAACACTCAAGGTGAGTATGCTTGGTTGATTGACTTTGAGAATCCAACCAATAACGAATTCCTTGTCGTCAATCAAGTAACCATCAAAGAAGATCGCTGGACAAGACGACCAGACATTATCTTGTATGTGAATGGCTTACCCTTGGTGGTCATTGAACTCAAGAATGCAACAGACGAGAATGCCACTGTAGAAGGCGCATACAAGCAAATACAGACCTATCAAAGCCAAATCCCTAGCTTGTTTACCTACAATGCTTTCAACGTCATCTCTGATGGTTTAGAGGCGAAAGCAGGTACTGTCTCAGCAGACTACAGTCGCTACATGGCGTGGAAGACAAACAATGGTCAAACCAAAGCCAAGAAGACACAAGCACAGCTAGAAGTCCTGATTCATGGTTTACTGAATCCAGTCACACTACTCGACATGATTCGACACTTCATTGTCTATGAATCAACGAAGCACGAGGATACCAATGGCTTAATCACCATTAAGACCATCAAGAAGATGGCTGCATATCATCAGTACTATGCAGTGAATGCAGCAGTCCTCTCGACTATTCGTGCGTCTGCAGTGAACTCGGACTCGAAATCAGCAGAAGTTGCCATGCAACATCAAGGTAGAAGTAAGCTCGAATTGGTACAGCAACAAGCAGTCGGTGACAAGAAAGCCGGTGTGGTATGGCATACCCAAGGCTCAGGTAAGTCTTTGTCTATGGTTTTCTACACAGGCAAGATTGTCTTGGCTTTGGATAATCCAACAGTCGTTGTGATCACAGATCGTAATGATCTAGATGATCAGCTCTTTGGTACATTCGCTGCATCAAGCCAACTCCTTAGACAAACACCACGACAAGCAGACAGCCGAGAAGAACTCAAAGAGTTACTCAAGGTGGGTTCAGGTGGCGTGATCTTCACCACCATCCAAAAGTTCCAACCGGATGATGGCACTAGCGTCTACGAGCAACTGTCAGACCGAACCAACATTGTCGTGATTGCAGATGAAGCACATCGTTCTCAGTATGGCTTTAATGCCAAGGAAGTCGATGTCAAAGATGAAGATGGCAAGGTTGTCGGTAAACGTACTGTCTATGGTTTTGCCAAGTACATGCGTGATGCACTTCCTAATGCTACTTACCTTGGTTTCACAGGAACACCAATTGAGAAGACGGATGTAAACACACCTGCAGTCTTCGGGAACTATGTAGATATCTATGACATCTCGCAAGCAGTGGAGGATGGTGCAACTGTTCGTATCTTCTATGAAAGCCGCCTAGCTAAGATTGCCATCAGTGAGGAAGGCAAAGAGCTGATTGAAGACTTTGATGACCAGTTTACTGAAGATGACTTAAACCAAACTCAAAAAGAACGTGCGAAGTGGGCAAGAGTCGAAGGTTTGATCGGCAGTAAAGAACGTATCAAAGCCATTGCAAAGGACATCGTAGAACACTTTGAGCAGCGTCTTAAAGCCAATGCAAACCAAGGCAAAGGCATGATCGTCAGCATGTCTCGCAGGATCGCTGTAGACCTTTACAACGAGATTGTAAAGATCAAACCAGAGTGGCACAGTGATGATCTGAATGATGGTGTAATCAAAGTTGTGATGACTGCCTCAGCTTCAGATGGTGAGGTGATTGCTAAACATCACACTACCAAGCAACAGCGCCAACGCTTAGCAGATCGTATGAAAGACAATGATGATAAGCTCAAACTCGTTATTGTTCGTGATATGTGGCTGACTGGTTTCGATGCCCCAAGTATGCACACCCTTTACATCGACAAACCAATGAAAGGTCACAACCTCATGCAAGCGATTGCACGAGTCAACCGTGTCTACAAAGACAAGGCTGGTGGCTTGGTTGTGGACTATCTTGGTATCGCATCTGACTTGAAAGAAGCCTTATCGTTTTACTCAGAAGCAGGTGGTAAAGGTGATCCTGCATTGGTGCAGGATGAAGCTGCAACGATCCTGCAAGAAAAGCTAGAAGTGCTTGATGGCATTTTGCATGGCTTCAACTACCAAGAGTACTTCACTGCAGATACTTCTCGTAAGCTCAACATCATTTTAGAAGCGGAAGAGCATATCCTTGGTGTAGATCAAGGAGAAGGGAAGACTCGCTTCCTGACAGCAGTCACAGCGATGTCACAGGCATTCGCATTAGCTGTACCTCATCCACATGCTATGGAAGCTGCACCAGTGGTGGCATTCTTCCAAGCAGTCAAAGCACGTCTTGCTAAGTTTAGTGATGGTACAGGCAAGATTTCTGGCTTAAGTAATGCTGAGCTTGAAGCCAAGGTAAAGCAAACCATTGACCAAGCTCTAGTCACAGAGCAAGTGGTAGATATCTTCGATGCTGCAGGGATTCAGAAACCAGATATCTCGATTCTCTCTGATGAGTTTATGCAGGAGATGAAAGACTATAAGCATAAGAACATTGCGCTTGAAACACTTAAGAAGTTACTTGGTGATGAGATTAAGGTACGAGAGCAACGCAGTGTCACCCAAGGTAAGAAGCTCATGGATATGTTGAGTTCAGCAATTAAGGGTTATCAGAACAAGGTACTTACTGCAGCAGAAGTCATTGATGAACTGATCAAGTTAGCTAAGACAATTCAGGAGTCAGACAAACTGGCTGAAGAACTCAACCTGACTGAATACGAATATGCGTTCTACTCAGCAGTAGCAGACAATGACAGTGCTCGAGAATTGATGCAGAAAGACATATTGAGAGAACTTGCAGTCGTACTCACTGATTCTATTCGTAAGAATGTGACTTTGGATTGGACGATCAAGGAAGCTGCTAGAGCAAAGTTAAGAGTCATCGTGAAGAGATTGCTGAAGAAGTATGGCTATCCACCTGATATGGCTTTATTGGCTACAGAAACTGTATTGGAACAGGCTGAGCAGTTGGCTGAAGAGCTTTCCAGTTCAAAAGAA
Source organism: Acinetobacter sp. YH12041 (assembly GCF_013419975.1). Lineage (NCBI taxonomy): Bacteria > Pseudomonadati > Pseudomonadota > Gammaproteobacteria > Moraxellales > Moraxellaceae > Acinetobacter > Acinetobacter sp. YH12041. Next base: position 62,010 of record NZ_VOZC01000013.1, read on the forward strand.
TAGGGTACAGATAGTGTTCAAAAAGACCGCTATATTAACCATAACCAAGGGGGCATTTTTACACTGCTGCTAACAAGGACAACCCTTCACTTATACTAGCTCAAAACTGATCTGACAGTTCCCCGTTTTTTATTGTGCCTGTCAGGTTAAATTTGGGCTAAATTCTTATCAGCCCAAATTCGTTTTCCATTAAGTAAAGTTTCAAATGGGCTTCCTGTTTGACATCTTTTGGGAATAGTTTCGGATATTTTGTTGTTCTAACTTTTCATGATGCTGTTGAATTTAGTCCAGATCTCATAAAACATTGTATAACTGAAACGCTGGAAAACCTATTTAGCAAATTTGGGGTGTAGTTTCCACTTGAAATAATTCAATTAAAAATAAATGTATGTATTTTATTTATTTTTTGATATATTTCAGTTTAACCTAAAAACGACTAGTGATAGTTATAAAAAGTTGTGCTTAGAAGAATCTTTATTATTTTCAGAGGTTTACTTATGAAAAAGTTAGTAATCTTATTATCAATGTCGACGGTTTTTTTATCAGCTTGTGGTAATAAACATGACAAAATGGTTGGCTACTGGCAATTAGAAAATGTGCAAGGAAAGCGCATTATGCAAATTTTTAAAGAGGGTAAAGATAGTTATATTCTTAAAGAAAATGTGGTTGCTCGTAGTAATGTGGTGAATGGTAAAGAGGGAAGTTCTCTCGTATTGGAAAAAAAAGATGATACTTTAGCGGTTAATAATGGTTTAGCTGCTATGCCCTTACATTTATCTGATGATGGTCAAACATTACGTATTTCTAAAAATCAGTACAAAAAAGTAGATGAAAATTTTGTCAATAAAACAATAGAAAATATTAAAGTGTGTCATGAAATTGAAACAGAATATCGGACTAAAGTTAAAGAACTACCTATTTTTACTCGTGACCCTGCAATTCAAGAGCAACGTAAAACGTTGGCTGAGTCAACTACTAAAAAAATGCAAGCCATTGAAGATTGTAAATTTGGTATCTACTGATAATTACACTATTTAATGAGGGTGTAAATAATTCTGTGTAAATGTGGTTTTAAAAATACTTGGTTACACGTTCATCAAACATGATACTAAAACGATTCATGGCAGCTTTCCAATTCTGAATGGGCATCGTCCATTTTTTGCTTGCTGCCATAATCGCTAAATATACCACTTTTTTCACAGATTCATCGGTTGGGAAGATTTTTCTTTTCTTGGTGGCATGGCGAATGACACTGTTCAAGGATTCAATTGCATTGGTGGTATAAATCGCCTTGCGAATGTCCATTGGATAGGCAAAGAACGTGTTGAGATTCGACCAGTTGGCAAGCCATGATTTACTGATTTGAGGATATTTATCGTCTCACTTTTGACCAAATTCATCCAGGGATGACATACAATCGATACAGCGCATCATTATTATTGAAAATGGTGCCATGATGAATAGGGTATTTGATTGGTATATGCAGTTGCCTCTTGAGTGGCAGTCGAGCCTGTTTGTCTATCGTGGGCATGGGGCCAACATTAAAACAGTAGTTAAATTATTAGAACAAGTATCGGATAACTGCTTGTTGGCATTTTATGGTGATCTTGATCCGTATGGGATTAATATTGCCTCTCATTTTTATAAAATACGTCCTTTAGCCCTGATTGTGCCTAGTATCTGGCAGGAGATCACAGTCACTCATATCGACAACAATGTGAATAAATTCTTGAAGCAGATCGTTCAGACTAGGGATATTGCATTTGATCAAGCTGAACCTTTGATTTTAAGAGAGCTATTTCATCATGTTGATCCTAGCCAAAATAATGGACAGTACTTCCCTCTAAAGATAACGTAACGTTAACTTTGGAGATCCAAGAAATGGCCAAACGTTTTAATCCCAAATTTAAACAGCAAGCAATTGATTATGCACTTTCAAACTCACACGAGCCTACAGCTGCAATCGCCCAGAAATTAGGTGTGGGTTATTCAACTTTAGACAAATGGATTCGTGAAGCCAATCCAGTGGGTTCAAGCAAACGTCAACTTTCACCAGAACAACAGCGGATATTGGAATTAGAGAAAGAAGTCAAACAGCTTAGGGAAGTCAATGACATCTTAAAAAAAGCGCATGTGTACTTTCTGACAGATCATGCCAAGAAAAGTACACGGTAATTCAAGATCTGGATGTGAATGAAGTCACTGTATCTTCTGTCTGTAAATGCCTGGGTGTCAGCACTTCAGGCTATTATGCCTGGCGAAAGCGCCAGACCAATCTAGCGCAGAAATATAATGATTTAAAAGCCGTATATTGGCAGCATCATGCACGATTGGGTGCACCTTCATTGGTACATGACATGCATGATTTAGGTTACAGCATGAGCGAACGAACCGTTGGAAGAATGCTTAAAAAGCTTGGTTTACGTAGCAGGATTGCACGTAAATACAAGCATACGACTGATTCAAACCATCGTTTGCCTACAGCACCTAACTTGTTAGATCGTCAATTTACGGTCAATGAACCCAATAAGATCTGGACAACAGATATTACCTATATCCGTACTAAGCAAGGTTGGCTGTATTTATGTGTGATGCTGGATCTATTCAGCCGTCGTATTGTCGGTTGGCAAACCAGCTATCGAATAGACCGTCAATTGGTATGTGATGCGTTTCATTATGCAATGGCTCGTCAGGGGTATCCAATGGGTGTCATGGTACATTCGGACCAAGGCTCACAGTACTGTAGTCGTGATTTTAGGGCGCTATTATTGACGAATAACTGCGTTCAAAGTATGTCACGCAGGGGAAACTGCTGGGATAATGCAGTGACCGAAAGCTTCTTTCATACATTGAAAGTTCATGTGGTCCATGGCAGTGTATTTGCCACTCGAAAAGAAGCGAATGCTGTCTTGTTTGACTATATTGAGATTTATTACAATCGAATCAGAAGACATTCTGCAAACGGCTGTTTAAGCCCAGAAGCCTTTGAACAGAAATATTTCAAGAATTTAGAGGGATTTGTTGTCCACGATACTGTCTAGGATCAAAAACTAGATCACCTACCTGTATATCTTCGATTTTTTTCCAAATTCTCCGTGGTAAATTTAGATCCCTCTGTACACGCACTAGAGTACCCGCAATAAAACACCCAGTAAGTGCTGGTATTTCTTTCAATTTATCACCCATAAAAAATGTCCCCTATTATTTGTTAATGATAATGTATGACTGTTAATTTTTTATCGTTCAAATTCTATTCTATTTAACATAATGGGCGTTATACGAAATTTTCAAAAAAATACAATAAAAATGCGAGCTTAAGGCTCCCATTTTTGATTTTTGTGTGTTATTCACCAATTAAAATGTCTATGCGATAAACCATTTAAAATGTCCTGTTTTTAACTGCAAGAGTCAAGAACAGGATTTAAATTTCTTTGTTCATTGCTAGCTTTCTGAGCTTTACGACTCGGCATACTTTTCTTGGCACGGGAACGTTTATTCTGTTTTTCCAACTCTTCATGCTGTTGTTGGATATGGGCCAGAACTGCGCCTAACCGTTTATTCTCAACCACTTCATTCTGCTGCAGTCCAGTCAGTTTATTGAAGATACTGTAGTTGATCTTCCGTCCTTCATACATGATCGCAACAGTGCCATCCGGGTACTCCAGAAATGAAATGTATTGTCCAACTAATTTCTGGTTCAATTCAGTCGGTTCAAGCATATAAATACATTTGTCATACGTCAGGGTTAGATTCTTGGTGACCTTACGTGGTTCCTGCCAGGTAAAAATATCATCCAGTTCAAGATCAGATTCGGTTAATGGTCGATGTAAATTCTTTGAGTTACGCGCACACTTGGCGAACTTCTGATTGAACTGCTCAATGAAGCAGGGTAGCCAAGCATTGGCTTCAGCAATCGAACTGATGCCTTCCAGACGCATCTCTTTGATCAGACGATCCTGAAGTGTCCTGTTAGCACGTTCCACACGTCCTTTGGCCTGTGGTGAGTTGGCAAAAATAATATCGATGTTTAACTCATTCAGAATCCGCCCAAATTGCGTGATCTTGCTGTCTTGGCTCGATTTCTGATTCACTCGGAATACTGAGTGTTTATCGCTATAAAAGGCCAAAGGCTTGCCATATTGCTTAATGTAGGCTCTCGTGGAAAGCATATAGTCGAAGGTCGTTTCAGCCTCACAAAAGCGCAGATGCAACAGCTTTCCAGTGGCGTCATCGATATAAACCAGCAAACAGCATTTGGCGGATCGTCCTTCAAACCAGTCATGATAGGAGCCATCAATCTGGATCAGTTCACCGAAGCAATCACGGTTATATCTAGGCTGATATGGACGTTTCAGACGCTTGGATCGCGGAATCCAGAGCTCATTGGCAGTCATCCAGCGACGAACTGTTTCCACAGGAATATTCAGCTCAAACATGCTGCTGAGCTTCTCATGCGCCAAGGTGGGCCCAAAGCCCAGCAGATGTTCAGAAATAATGGAAAGGCACTTTGCTTTTAACAAGTCATCATGGCGACGATGGCCAGGTTGACCACGACTGGCATGAGCCAGACCTGAAACACCATCTTGATTGAGCTTCTGCAATAACCGGGTAATTTGACGGGTGGAAAGATTCAGGATTTCAGCAGCACGGACTTGGGTAATACGATGATCTCGAACGTCTTGCAGAACCGCAAGACGTTGAATTTCTTTGTCAGACATAGTGATCAGCATCTATATTTCATATCCAGTCCATGATGGTTAAATCATCATAAACTAGACATTTTTATTGGTGAGAATACAGACACTTTAAATGGGTTCTAACATTTCGATTTCGTATAAGGTGTATTATGTTAATTTTAGGGGAACTTAATTCTATAGGTGATACCAATGGACAAAAAGATAGAAGATAAAACTAAAGATATTAATGAAAAAATTCAAAAATTGGATTTAGCTATCCAAGAACTAATAGAAACTACAGACAATTTTTTTATTAATGATAAGTACTATGGAATTGAATGCGCTTTTATTTTAGACCATGCACTAAATATTAAAATGCACTTTTTCAACAAGTATCCAGCATTTGCACCACCTCACTTACGAGGAGTAGAAAATTATGATCGAATTATACATATTAGAGAAAATAATCCTGAAGATAAGCTAGAACAAATTTCTCCTCTTAAAGACTAAATTTTCTAATCTCGTACTTAGAATCCCCTACCATTTAACATAATGGTGGTTATACGAAATTTCAAAAAAATACAGTAAAAATGGGAGCTTAAGGCCACTGCTGTCCCATAAATATAACAAGTGTTAGCAGCAGTGTAAAAATAACCCTCTAACGGCATTTTAAAACTGACCCCCTTGGTTAATATAGCGGTCTTTTTGGACTGCTCAACATGTTAACTTTGGAGCAAGCAGTGACCATCCAAATTCTTCATCAACAAGGTAAATCCATTAAAGCCATTAGTCGTGAACTTGGGGTATCCAGGAATACCGTACGTAAATATTTACGGCAAAACACCACACCTCAGTATCGGCGTACACAACCTAGAATAAGTATTCTTGATCCATATAAACCCTATTTGCTTGAACGTGTAAATGCAGCTCATCCTGAATGGATTCCTGCCGTTGTGCTCTATAAGCAGATTTTAGGGTTTGGATATCCAGGAAAGATCAGGATATTGAGGGAATATCTTGCAACATTAAAACCCGTTGCCAAATCAGAACCCGTCATTCGTTTTGAAACCCAACCTGGTCAACAAATGCAGGTTGATTTCACCACGATTCGACGTCACCATACGACTTTGAAAGCCTTTGTGGCCACATTAGGTTATTCCAGAGCAACCTTCGTGAAATTTTATGATCATGAACGGACGGATGCATGGATCGATGGTCTGGAAAATGCATTTCAGTTCTTTGGGGGCGTACCTCAGGAAATCCTGTTTGATAACGCTAAAACGATCATGATTGAACGGGATGCCTATCAGGAGGGGCAGCACAAATGGAACCCCAAACTGCTCGATTGTGCCAAGAAATATGGCTTTCGCCTCCCGCGTATGTAAACCCTACCGCGCACAGACCAAAGGCAAAGTTGAACGCTTTAATGGATATCTCAAATCAAGCTTTATTGTGCAATTGAAAGCAAGCCTTAAGACTTCAGGCTTATTGTTGGATGTTGATGTTGCTAATGCCCACATTGGTCGGTGGTTGCATGAAACCGCCAATCAGCGGATTCATGCAACCACGCAAGAAAAACCAGCTGTTCGACTGCAGCAAGAGCAGCAAAGATTCGCGCCATTACCGCAATCAAATACGGTTTCCAGCATTGTGCCTGTTACAGCGGCACCGCATGTGATGCCCTACGAGAGTTTGCAGCATCCATTATCAGTATATGACCAGTTGCTGGGAGTTTCCTGATGAATCTGCAATTGGCGGAGTGATTTCTCAAAATGGCAAGTTGATGACAATTGTTCCGCTGGATGAACAACTTTTGGTTGAGGCACGTATTTCACCGCGAGATATTGCTTTTATTCATCCTGGGCAAGATGCACTGGTGAAGATCACCGCGTATGATTATTCTATTTATGGTGGGTTGAAAGGAAAAGTTTCTATTATTTCTCCAGACACCTTGAGAGATGAAGTTAAGCAAGATCAATTTTATTATCGAGTGTATATTCGAACGGATTCAGGAAAATTGATGAATAAAGCAGGCAAACAATTCAGTATTACTCCTGGCATGGTTGCAACAGTCGATATTAAAACAGGGGAGAAAACGATCTTAGATTATCTAATAAAACCATTTAATAAAGCGCAAGAGGCTTTAAGAGAAAGGTAAGCGTCCGCTGAACCCCACACTCTTTGAGTGGAACGTTCTTTAAAAAAACGTTCCACTTTATTGAATATTTATCAATACCGCATAGCTCGATGCAGGGTGCTATCTTCAGATATCTTATTTAACATAAAATGAAGTTATGCGACTTCAGAATGACCTAATACTTGAGAATAAATATGACCCAAAAAATACTAGATCGATTTTCTTCACTAATAGAAGAAGGTGATTCAATCTATCAAAAATGTGAAGCCGCTGGATCTGGTTATAATCCTGAATTACAATCAGCTTTTATCGAATGGCAAATGAAATCTAAAAATATATTAAGCATTACTTGTGGTGAAAAGTCACATTATTTGTCTCAGTTTGATAAAAATCTTAAAGCAGGAATGGGGGATACAAGAAAAGCAATATTAAATCGCGTGATTCCAATTTTAAGAGCGGCAGAAGATGATTTAAAAAATGGTTTTCTAATCACAATCAAAAAACTAATTCAGTCAGAGGTTTTTGATAGTGAGTTGGATCAAGCACAGCATTTCCTTGATTCAGGTTATAAAGTAGCTTCTGCTGTCACTGCTGGTGTAGTTTTAGAAACAGCAATTAAAGAATTAGCTAAAAATAACGGAATTGATATTTGCCAAGAAGGTACTACTAAACCTAAAAAACTTGATGCTCTTAATTCTGAATTAAAAAATGCTAATATCTATAGTGCTCTTCAACATAAGCAAGTTTTAACTTTGGCACATATAAGAAATAAAGCTGCTCATGGGGAGATTGAGGAATTTAATGATAACGATGTACAGAATATGATCCGAGATGTTGAAAGATTCTTACTTGAATATGCTTCTTAATACAACAAAAAAAGAGTCCACGTTATCTAATGGTGGACTCTAGTTCCAAATTTGAGACTAATAGAGTATCTATTTTCCAGATATTGAAATCATAGCCACGCAGACTTGCGTAGGTTTGACTGATACGCAAGTCGAGTAGCGGTCTGATTTCCGCATAACTTATGTTATGTTACTTGGGATACACTTGACGGTAAGATAATTTATTATTGCAACCGTCAAGTGCAGCACCAACGATATTATTGTAGGGTGCTGTGTTTAGATATCCTATTTAACATAATCAATATTATACGAAATGCTTTTTAAATTGTGTTATAATTCCATGTGTTGATACTAGTTTTATAGCCCATTCACCCTCGAATGGGCTTTTTTTATGATTGTTCACGTTCCACGATCAATAACTGAACAATGTTCCACAGTTTTATTTAATGTTGCTGAACAATCAATGGATACCAGTAAAGCCCTTTAGGTCTTCTGTTGCTTCAAATATAAAGTCTCTACGATCAAGGATTAGACAATCTTTATTGTGTCGTCTGATTGATCTTGTGGCTTTGCTAATATCATGGCAATCCCAAGATTTGGGATAATACTTTATTAAAGAACGGACAATCTTGTTTTTATATTCTGAGTTTTCTATAATCTTAATTATGTTACATAATCAAGATTGATAATAAAAATGACGCAAAATAAGCATGGTGGTGCACGCAAAGGTTCTGGCCGTCCTTTTGTCTATAACGAACCGACCAAGGTCATTCGGGTGCCAGAGTCTCGTGTATTGGAAATCAAGAAATACCTGAAAAAAAATGACACTCCAAAGTTTAACGATATTTCCTCTATTAGATTGCTTGAGACAAAAACACATTATGAGATTCCTGTTGCTTTGCAAAAAGTGGCTGCAGGCTTCCCTTCCCCTGCTCAGGACTATATCGATAAGACCCTTGATCTAAACGAGTTTCTTATTCAAAACCAACAGGCAACCTTTATCGTTGAAGTGGAATCCTTATCCATGCGTGATGCAGGGATTGATCTGAATGACAAGCTAATCGTTGACCGTAGTATTGAAGCCAAGCATGGGGATATTGTTCTGGCATTGATTGACAATGATTTTACGATTAAACGTTTGATGATTGAGGGTAATCAATGCTGGTTACAGGCGGCTAATCCTGATTTTGCTGATATCCATTTGAAAGATAATCAAACCATGCTGATTTGGGGTGTGGTTACCAGTGTGATCAAGAAGTTCAGATGAGCAGTTACGAGCGGATTTATGCCCTGATTGATATTAACAACTGCTATGTCAGTTGTGAGCGGGTATTTAATCCCAGTCTAAACAATAAACCTGTGATTGTGCTCAGCAATAACGATGGCTGTGCTGTGGCAAGAAGTAATGAAGCCAAAGCGCTGGGCATCAAAATGGGCGTTCCTCTCTTTCAAATACAAGATATTGTTCAGCAACATCAGGTCGTGGTGTTATCCAGTAACTATGCTTTATATGCTGAAATGTCCAAGCGTTTTCATTCAATTTTGGCTAGTTTTGTTGCGCCACATGAACAGGAAATCTATTCAATTGATGAGTGTTTTTTAGACCTGACCAGTTATGCACAAAATTTTGACTTAACTCAGTATGCGCATCACATGAAACAACGATTGTTGGATTGGATTGGCTTACCCGTCTCGATTGGTATCGGTCGTAGTAAAACCGAAGCCAAAATGGCCAACCATCTTGCCAAAAAAAGACAGGGTTTCAAGGGTGTGTGTAACTTACTCAATATGGATTTCCTAGATCAGGAAATGCTTTATTCAGACATTGAGGTCGGTGAAGTTTGGGGCGTTGGTCGTAAGTTAGTTAAAAAACTAAATGCCATGGGAATCTATTCGGTGCTAGATTTAGTGATGCAAGATGCTCATCGCATGGCGAGCCTTTTTTCTGTGGTAATGCAAAGAACAGTATTGGAGCTGCAAGGTGTTTCTTGTATGCAGTTAGATGATGCCCCTCCCCCCAAACAGCAAATCATAGCAAGTCGTTCATTTGGTGAAAAAGTTACCGAGCTAGATGATCTCAAAGAGGCTATGGGCAAATATGTACAGGATGCAGTCATACGTTTACGAGCAGACGCTTCCTTATGTGGATGTGTCATTGCTTTTGTGCAATCGAATCCTTTTGATTCAAAGGTTCCCTATTACAGTAAATCGTTGGCTTTTGAGTTTCCTGAACCGACGGATTGTGTTTTGGATCTGATTAAAACAGCCATGCAACTGCTGGAACACATTTATAAATCTGACGTGAAATATAAAAAGTGTGGTGTAATTCTGACGGATTTAATTGCTAAGCAGCGCTTTACTCCTGACCTGCTGACAGACCACAGCCAGCGTGAAAGTAATGAAAGCCTCATGCAGACTTTAGAAGCGGTAAAGGCGAGATATGGGAAAACTAAATTAGCTGTTGGCAGCTGCTACTTACCACAACGAAAGTGGTCAATGAACCGTACTCATTTGACCCAGAACTATTTTAGCTGGCAGGGATTATTAAAGATCGGCCATTAAATTCATTAGCCCCACCTATTTGGTTTAAGTCAGCTTAATGAAGAACTCGACACATAAGCCGACACAGGCTTGATCTTCAGTCAACCATTTAACAACGTAAGTATGTTGTTTGGGATCCATGTAACACCTATAGAGGAAAAGGTGGTTAGTAATAAAACTCTGCTCAAGCAAATTTATTGGGTTAACTGTCAGTTTTCACCATCTCATGTCCTTTATTTCTAGAACATTCTAGACTTTTCTCGACCTAGAATTTTTATTCTTTAAAGGTGTCATTCAACGCCTGTTGCACAGCATCAATACGTAACTTACAGGCTTTATAGGCAGTCATGGACTCTTCAACGATCGCCATCAGGTTATCAATATCCGGTTCTTCCTGAGATTCAAGAAATTCGGCATTTTTCTTGAGAATTTCATAACCTTTCTTGAAACTTAGTTCTTCATTGTTCATGTGCGTTTACCTGTGTCACGGTGGCATCAATGGTGCCATCCTTAAGTTCAATCTGTAATTCCTGGTCAGTAATCTGCTGGATGGAACGGATAGCTTTGCCTTGGCTACGGACAATTGCATAGCCCTTGGCCATCACATTACGAGGATTCTGTAGCAAGGTTTCCCTCATCAATGACTCCACCTGCTGTGAAGCTAGTTTAATCTGTTGTTGAGCAAGATACTGAGTATCACTTTTAAGCATATCAACGCTACGCTGGGCTTCATTGATCTGGTTCTGTGTCAGAGTTTTGATAGTTTTCAGATACTGATCACTCTGGCTCTGGTAGGTGATCAACTGGTGCTGTGACAGTAGCTTGATGGTCTGCAAAGCAGTACTAACTTCATTGACTCGCTCCACAATCAGGTTACGGATCCCTGCGATCACTTTACTCGGGGTATCAAAGGAACGGTGTGCAATTTCATCCAAAATAGTGCGGTCTTTCTCGTGGCCAATACCGACCCAGATCGGCACAGTTCTTTTACACAGCAGTGCGGCCAGATCATAATCATTCAGGTAAGCTAGGTCATTCACGGCTCCGCCTCCACGGATGATCACAATAAGGTCTGGTGCTATCGAGTAATCTTGAGCCCACTGTCTTAAGGCACTACCCAAAACCTGAATGATGCTGGCAGAAGCCGTATTACCCTGAAAAGTTGCTGAATGATAAACGAAATGACAGACACCAGCCTGAGCCAGGGCATCCGCATCTTTTTTAAAGTCACCTAACCCTGCAGCATTTTCCGGTGCAATGACCAAGACATTCTGAATATCAAAGGGTACCGGCAACTGTTTATTGTTATTGAGCAGGCCTTCCTCAGTCAGTCGCAGCAGAATCTGCTGATAGCGTTTGGCGATGTCTCCTAGAGTAAAGCTAGAGTCGATATCTTCGATATTGACCGAGAAGCCATATTGCGGATCAAATCTAGCTTTGACCTTGATCAGTACATTCAGGTCTTTCGACAGTTCAATACCACTTTCTCGTTCAAACTTTAGAATTATTTTTTGTGCCGTAAATTTCCAAATGGTGCCTTTACAACTAGCGATCACCTTATGGCTTTCTTCATCTTTCTCAGCCAACTCAAGATAATAGTGACCGCCTTTAATACTTAAATTACGGATCTCAGCCTTGACCCACACTGCCCCATCAAAAGTCAGCTGGATGACTTCCTGTACAGTGGCAAGGTATTCACTAAGGCTGAGTTGTTGACGTTCTGACATGATGTAAAGGATAGCTAAAATATAAGGAGGTAAGATTTAACCCAATATTGATCAATTCTACTGCAAATCAGATGAGTTTATTGCAATTTTGAGAAATGTATAAGTTCTTCTTAGACACCTAGAGTGATCATTGAGATTTTTAGTTTAATTATACTTTTATATTAAAATAGATATATAATCAATAAAATCATTATATTTTACTATTTTAATAAAATTATGAAGCAATACTGTACACTGCAAATCTACCAAGACTATGAATGGCATGACTGTGCTTTGGTTGAGGTTACGGATGATCAAAATGCTGGATGGCAGGCAGCTACACGTACATCATATTTGTTCGAATATGCTATTTCATATATGGATCTAAGAGATGGTCATGCGCTTGCTTATGACTTACCGGTGAACGTCCAAAATAGATTGGAATCAACTTGGCCAGCATTTCTTATGGATCTATTACCTCAAGGATACGGTCGCAAAGAATTACTAAGACAGCTTGATTTTTCTGAGAATGTTCAGGAACAAGCGGACTGGGCGCTTTTAAAAGCAGGCGCAGGAAATCCAATTGGGAATCTGCGAGTCAAAGAGGCTCATGAGTGGTTACAGAGTCATTTCCCAAAGCTGCAAAATCAGGGATTTAGCCTAAGCAAAATTATTGAACGTAAAGAGAAGTTTATTGAATCGCTCGCATCTTATGGACTTTTTATTGCCGGTTCATCTGGTATTCAGGGTGAGTGGCCAAAATTGTTGTTAACACAAGGTTATGATGATCTTTTCTATCTAGATCATACTCTTCCAGATGATCAAGTTAAGCAGCATTGGTTGGTTAAATTTAGCCGCGGCAGTGATCAAAATTTGAATAAAATCCTGATGAACGAAGCTTTGTATATGAAAGTCGCTCAGTACTTGCAACTACGTGTACACCGGGATCTTGAGCTACATGGCAAGACTTTGTTTATTCCAAGATTTGATCGCAAAGTAATTAATGGCAAAGTTGAAAGAATTGCTCAGGAAAGCCTTGCATCTCTAGGTGGGAAGGCGGGCTTTGGGGTTAGAATGACCCATAATCAAATATGTACCCTGCTTATGGAGGCTTGTACCGAACCAAAGCAGGAAGTATTTGAGTATTTGAAGCGTGATCTCGCAAATGTTGCCTTAGGCAATAAAGATAACCATACTCGCAATACAGCAATCCAACGCTTCAATAATGGTAAAATTCAGCTCACACCATTATTTGATTATGCGCCAATGTGGTTACATCCTGATGGTATTGCACGTACTACTCGTTGGGAAAGAGATGATCATGGTGGTATGCCACTTTTGAGTTCTGTGATTGAGCAGATAGCTGAAAGCACTTCGATTGATCCACAAGAAATTAAAACTTTATTAATTGAACAGTTACCAATTTATCGGGGACTGTTAGAAAAGATGCAGGCTCTTCAAGTAGCGGATGAAATTCTGGAAAATAGCCAATATCGAATAATCAATATTTGCCAGCAGTTGGAGGAGATCAGCCATGGATAAACGTTTTAAACCATTGACCCCTATTCAACAAATGGAAAAAAGACTATCTGTGCTTGAAACCATCAATAATCATCCAGACTGGTCTTTTTATCAAGTTGCTCGATTTATTCGAACAGAGCTACATTTAACACTGAATGATATGGCTAAAATTACTAAGATTGCGCCACAGACACTGCAAAAAATGGAGCAACCAGGGAGCAATCCTACTTTGAAATCCATGCAGAAATTACTCGATACTTTCGGTTTACAATTACAAATAAAAGTTAAATGATTTTTAATTCTGAGCCATCGGTTTTTCTAAAATCTTATCCGTTTAAGGATACAAAGAGGAAATAAACAGGCTCTAGGTTGTTTTATGATTATTTTTAGACAAACGACTCCAAAACCTTATGTAGCAAGGGTTTTGTCTCTACAGTAATTAATTTGTTTTTGAAAAAATGGAGTAGAGTGTTTGAAATATGAATAATCGAATTCGGTTTCTGTAAGCACAGTAATTTCATCTGCATGTGCTTTATATTCATCTATATTTTCGAGTAATTCATCCTCTGAGAATGGGAGTTTTTTTTGATTTTCAGTGTCGTTCATAGAGTCATATCCTGAGAAGTTATTTAGATCATCATAAACCAGACATTTTTAATGGTGAGAATACAGACACTTTAAATGGTTTCTAACACAAAAAAGGGAGCTTATAGCTCACTGCTGTCCCATAGTTTGATTTAAATAAAAAAACCTGAGTCTGAATCGTTAAAATATAAGTGCGAACCAACACTTTAACGACCAAGGACTCAGGTTTTGTCATATCAGAATACCGTATTTCATCAATTGATTAAACCCATACTCCGACAAGATTTTGAACGTCTTGTTCAAATACATCATGTCGGTCAGAAATTTAGAGCCGCTTCAAGATGGGATCAGTTCATTGCCATACTGATGTCTCAACTTTCCTGCAGACAAAGTCTGCGGGATATTCAATCTAATCTAGAGTGTCAACAAGAAAAGCTGAATGCTCTCGGAGCAAAGTCTATCACCCTCGCAGTACACTGGCTCGAATCAATCAGGAACAGCCTGCAGCCTTGTATGAACAGCTATTTTACACCTTGCTTAAATCTTATGAACACTCAAAAGTAGCTCATAAATTCCGCTTTAAGAATCCCTTATATTCCCTGGATGCCAGCCATATTGATCTGTCATTTTCCTTATGTGAATGGGCCAAAGTGCATGAATCCAAAGCCAGCATGAAACTTAGCGTTGGCTTAAATTACAGCAATACCATTCCTGAATTTGTGGCGCTTGGGGATGGCATTGAAAATGATATGGTACAAGGCAGAGCATTCAAATTTCCTGCTGGCAGTATTGTCGTATTTGACAAAGGATATATTGATTATCAATGGTTTGCCCAATTGACTCATCAAAAGGTCAGTTTTGTCACCCGATTGCGCCCAAAGACAGTTTATCAAGTGAAATCTAGCCGCAGCGTATTAGCATCTAAAGGTATTATTGCGGATGAATGGATTGAATTAAGTAGTGCTTATGCAAAGAAAAGAGGTGCTCCCAAATTATTAAGACGTATAGAATTTTATGATACCGATAAGAACAGGACGTTTGAGTTTCTGAGTAATAACTTTCATCTGGCAGCATTAACGATTGCTGCAATTTATAAAGACCGTTGGAAAGTGGAGCTGTTCTTTAAAGCACTTAAACAGAATTTAAAATTAAAGTCATTTCTAGGCCGAAGCCGTAATGCCATACAAACTCAAATTTGGATCGCGTTAATCGCCTATTTGCTGGTGAGTTTCGCTCAACATCTGGGGAAAGAAGGCTGGACAGTGCAGCGCTTACTCAGAATCATTCAAGTGAATTTGTTTGAAAGAAAAACGTTAAAAGCTTTATTCTCACCCGATAAAATCCCCATTAAACAAGAGGAAGCTTATTTAAGCTTCCTCTTGTGAAAAATTGTGGGACAGCAGTGGCTTATAGCTACCTTTTTTATCGTTACACATTAAATCCTATATGTTTTCCTGTTGGAAGCTCCACATCAATACGGAGCTTACCACCCATTGCCTCAACATACTTTTTCATGGTTGAAATCTTTAAATCATTACCACGATTTTCAATTGCTGAAAGTGATGGCTGTTTTATTCCCAAAGTTTCAGCAAGTTCTTTTTGGGAAATCTCTAACTCTTCTCGAATAAGATGGAGCTGAGTCTCTAACAGTAGCTCATCAGCCATTTTTTTAATACGTGCTTGGCTCTCTGGAGAGCGACTAACCAATAATTCCTGTAAGGTTTTAGCCATTAGATTGTTCTCCTAGGGTTGAGAGATGAAGTTCGTATTGCTGTTCTGCAATGTCCAGCATCTCTTTTATAGAAACGCTTTTTACCGCCTTTATCACCGATGCAAAGCACAATGGCCTGTCGTAATGGATCAAATGCAAAAAAGGCTCTAAGTGGTTTACCTCTATGCTGAACGCGTAGCTCTTTCATATTGGTAAATTTAGAGTCATACACGGTATCCACTAAAGGGCGACCTAAGCTAGGTCCCTGCTGCTGTAGAACGACCAAAGCTGCGAGGACTTTCTCTTGTGTTGATTCATCTTGCTGCTCAAGCCACTCATTAAACAGATCTGTTGTGATGACTGTCCACATATCACAACCAAAATATAGATTATAGTCTATATTTTATAGTGAACTTAGTCAGTTTTCAAATGGTAATAAAAAACCCCGACATCCTGTCGGGGTTTTTCGTGTTTGGTTGCAAGGTATAACTTCTGTCGTACCTAACCATCCTTGTGCTGATCTTTCTTATTCTTGTTGTTTGGAGCTTCCTGCTTTCCTTGACTACATCATAAGAAATAAAGCTTTGATCAGCTAGAAGCAGATTCCTTAAATTACTGTACGTCAAAGCGTACAAAAATGGCTTAAAAATAGCCCCAGAGTTATCCCCATAAATTGTGGATTTTTTTCAGGTTGAAAGCCTTATAGATTGTAGGTGATTTTCTGTTTTGAGTGTTTTTTGAGCAAAAATGTTGGCAAAAAATATCAAAACCGCTCATAAAAAAGCCGACTTGTTTCAAAATCGGCTTTTTGTGCATTTTTAGATTTTTCTGGTTTTATTAAGTATCTGATATTTATATTAATATACAAGTGTATTGCGTATAACCACCATTATGTTAAATAGGGAATTCAAAGCTCTTTCTAAGAGTTGGTATAGTGGTAATACTTATTGAGTGCGTAAAAGAATTAGATTAATAAAATACTCAAAAGAAAAATAGTAAAAGGGAACTTACAGAAAATAAGTTACCGGCTCTTAAAATTATATTTAAACAAAGAAGCCCAACTAAATGATTGGGCTTCCTCATATCTAACTTTACCTTATGATTTTCATCAGTGTACTGCAAGAATTTAGACTACTTGTTGACTTGAACACCTTTAAAAATCAATTTCTCTTTTTTTTGTGTTTCTATAAGCAGTTGTGCCTGCCCCTTACGAGATTGAAGATATAATGTGGGAGCATTCACCAGAATATCTATCATCGTACTTTCACGTAAGTTGATATCATCAGGACAGCCCATCATTGTGGCAACAATTGGTTGTTCAGCATATAAATGATTGCCCTTAAAATGAATACCAATCGAATTTATATTACAAAACAAATTCCCAATATACAGCATCTTTTCTGCAAATTTTAGCGTGATAGGTTGGTCAGGTTTTGAAGCCAGAAATAATGAATCTATACGTTCACTATTAGCATTTGTTGCCTCGATTAATTCCCAAGAAAATTGCGCCAAGGTCTGCTCACTAAAGGACATCACTTGTAATTCTTGTATCTTGGACTGATCGGCTGATGAAGGCTTATGACAAGCGCTCAAAAGTCCAACGACGAACATCAGTATAAATATTCTAGTCATCGTTATTGTCCGTATAATAATGAGTAACCCTCTTTATAGAGTTCATCAGTAGACATATAGGTCATATATCCATTAGGTTTGGCGGCACCTCCGCAATACCCCTGACCTTTCATGGAAGAACTCCATGTGCCTTGATAAGTTGCAGTAGATAATAACCCTGCCGCCACACTTCCAATAAAGATTGGACCACCACTATCGCCACCCCAACAATCCAACGTTGGACCTGAAACTTTTACCCATGTTGCATTACACACACCTGCCCCTGATGGTCCACATTTATTGTCAGTACCAAATGCTTTAAATGCGGTCGACTGAACCGTACCACAACTATAACCAGTTTTCATTCCATAATGACAGACATACGTACCAACAGGTGTGTTACCTTGTGTACGTCGACCAGTTAGAGTTTTGACCACATTGTCACTGGCGAAAAATTCTGGGTTCAAGGTATGTGTAGATGATACTAAACTCATGGTTTGGAAATCCTGACTACCATTCCAGAAGTCTCCCACAAAGGTTAGTGCAATATTATCATTGCCAGTTGTCTTGCGGTCATCTACAGTAATTTTGTAATTCTTACAGTGAGCCGCTGTGGTCGCAAATTTTGTACCCGCAGCGTTTTTCACATTAAAACCTGTTGTACAATTATAAAAAGTGGTTGAAGTTGTACTATCCGCCATCAGCATGGTTTCTGCTGCCCTTACTGCGGCACTATGTCTTAATGGAATATTAGTGGTCGTTACTTTAAGTGGGACATTGGTTAATGTTCTAGGTTTTTCACTGCTCAGTAATTTCAAACCCTGTGTTTGGTTGGTTGCAGTATGCTTTGGATCATAAAGCTCTAAATCAATGCTATTTTCGGCACTGTTGCAAATAGTCGGTGGTGATAAACTTATCATCCCCTTTTGCTGATGGAGCTGCACATGAACCCATTCAAAGGCCGGCATTTTCAGCGTGACATCATTCTGTGGGCCGTACGCTGGTAC
>NZ_VOZC01000014.1:0-77265 GCF_013419975.1 Acinetobacter sp. YH12041
AATAATTCAAGTGAATTTGTTTGAAAGAAGAACTTTAAAAGCTTTATTTTCACCCGATAAAATACCCATAAAACAAGAGGAAGCTCATTTGAGCTTCCTCTTGTGAAAAATTGTGGGACAGCAATGGGAGCTAAGCTCCTCTTTCTAGACTCAGGTTTTAAAAACGCTGACCTTCAGCAACTTTCTGTTTGAGTAACTGTGGCGCTTTGAAACGTTCGCCATATTTACGTTCCAAGATTTCAGCACGATTCAAGGCTTTGGTTAAACCATACTGGTTCAAGAACTGCACAGCACCTCCCGTCCAGGCTGCAAAACCAATTCCAAAGATTGACCCGATATTCGCATCGACCACTGACTCCAGCACACCTTCTTCCAGACAGCGCACAGTATCGAGGGCTTGAACAAACAGGAAGCGGTCTATCATTTCCTGTTCAGAAATATCCACTTCTTTATACCAATGCTCCAAGCCAGACCATAGCTGCTTTTTGCCCCCTTCAGGATAGTCATAAAAACCTGCACCAGCAGCTTTGCCTTTACGGTTAAACTCATGAATCATGGTTTGAATCACGGCATCCGCATCGGTGCTTGGACGTTCTTTGCCTTGTGTAGCCAGAGCCTTACGGCTTTCTGCAGCTACATGCTCAGAAAGCGTCAGAGAGACTTCATCCTGAATAGCAAGTGGTCCGACTGGCATACCGGCTTTCAGCGCAGCCATTTCAATACGAGCTGGATGCACACCTTCGGCAAGCAAACGTAATCCTTCCTGTACAAAGGTGCCAAAGACACGGCTAGTAAAGAAGCCACGGCTGTCATTCACTACAATCGGTAGCTTGCCAATCTGCTGCACATAGTCAAATGCCTTGGCCAGTGTTTCTGCTGAAGTATTTTTCCCCTTAATGATCTCGACCAGTTGCATTTTGTCGACTGGGCTAAAGAAATGCAGACCGATAAAATTTGCCTGATTCTGAGAGGCTTGAGCTAGGTCACTGATGGGTAGAGTTGAGGTATTGGATGCCATTACACCGTTGGCTGATAAATATTGCTCTGCTTCCTGAGTAACTTTGGCTTTGAGTTCCTGATTTTCAAATACTGCTTCAATAATCAGGTCACAACCTGCTAAATCTGCCATGCTCGCAGTAGCATGGATCAGAGCTAAAATCTGGTCACGTTTTTCGGCTGTTAAGCGGCCTTGAGCCACTTTTTTATCCAGTAATTTCTGGCTATACGCTTTGCCTTTTTCTGCAGCTTCGACCGAAATATCCTTCAGCACCACCTGAATGCCTTTACTGGCAGTGACATAGGCAATACCTGCACCCATCATGCCTGCGCCCAAAATACCTACTTTAGTAGCTTTCCATGGCGCAAAGTCTTTAGGACGGCTGGCACCCGACTTGATGGCATTCATGCCATGCCAGAATGTACCGATCATGTTCTTGGAAATCTGGCCAGTGGCGAGATAGGTGAAATAACGCGACTCAATTCTCAATGCAGTATCAACATCAACCTGAGCGCCTTCAACCGCAGCGGATAAAATGGCTTCAGGAGCTGGATAGCAGCCCTTGGTTTTATCACGCAGCATCGCAGGAGCAATGGCCAGCATCTGTGCGACGGCAGGCGAAGAAGGAGAGCCTCCCGGAA
Source organism: Acinetobacter sp. YH12041 (assembly GCF_013419975.1). Taxonomy (NCBI): domain Bacteria; kingdom Pseudomonadati; phylum Pseudomonadota; class Gammaproteobacteria; order Moraxellales; family Moraxellaceae; genus Acinetobacter; species Acinetobacter sp. YH12041. Next base: position 1,639 of record NZ_VOZC01000014.1, read on the forward strand.
TTTTGTAACCTTTTACATCGAAAGGCTGTTGGGATTGCGGATGTTGTTTAATCCAGGCTATAGATTTATCTAGTAACTCATCCAGTGAGTCGGCTGTGTCATGTACCAGTCCCAAAGACTTGGCTTTTTCTACACCGGACTGTTTGCCTTCCATCAGCAAAGGTAAGGCATTTTGCAGGCCTAGCAGACGAACCATACGGACAATACCACCACCGCCTGGCAGCAAGCCTAAAGTGACTTCAGGTAAACCAAACTTGGTTTTGGCATCATTGAGGGCAATACGATGATGGGCGCATAAAGCAATTTCCCAACCACCACCGAGTGCGGTGCCATTTAAAGCTGCCACCACAGGAATGCCACGCGTTTCGATATAACGCAGTTTGGCTTTCATGTCTTCAACCATATTGAAGAATTCAGTAGCATGTTCAGGCGTCGCCTGAATTAACTCATCCAGATCACCGCCAGCAAAGAATGTCTTTTTAGCTGATCGGAAAATAATTCCGGCAATCTGTTCATCAGCCTGTAACTGAGCAACGACTTCATCCAGAGCCGTGCGAAAGTCGGCATTCATGGTATTGGCGGACTGGTTCGGAGAATCGAAGGTCAGAATGACAATATGATCTTCAGTTTTTTGATATTGAATTGCGCTCATGCTGATCTCCTTATACCAACTCAATAATAGTTGCGATGCCCATACCACCACCCACACACAGGGTGGCTAGTCCACGTTTCTTACCTTGACGTTCCAGTTCGTCCAATAAAGTGCCTAGAATCATGGCACCGGTCGCACCGAGTGGATGTCCCATGGCAATGGCACCCCCATTGACATTGACTTTGGCAGGATCAACTTTCATTTCATTGATAAAGCGCATCACCACAGCAGCGAAAGCTTCATTGACTTCAAACAGATCGATGTCATCAATGGTGAGTCCAGCTTTGGCTAAAGCCTTACGTGCAGCCGGGGCAGGGCCGGTCAGCATAATGGTTGGATCGGCACCAACCAGTGCCGTTGCCAATACCTTGGCGCGTGGCTTGAGATTTTGCTGTTGCACTGCCTGTTCGGAGGCAAGTAATACGACTGCTGCACCATCCACAATGCCTGAAGAATTACCCGCATGGTGTACATGGTTTACAAAGCCTACTTCCGGATATTTCTGTAGAGCGATAGCATCAAAGCCCATCTGGCCCATCGTTGCAAAACTTGGCTTTAATACACTTAAGCCTTCTGCAGTTGTTGTCGGTTTAATAAATTCATCTTTGTCTAGAATCACGACGCCAGCTTTATCTTTCACTGGAATAATAGATTTATTGAAATGACCATTCGCTTGGGCTGCTGCCGCTTTCTTTTGTGATTGCTCGGCGAATTGATCTACATCTGCACGACTATAACCATCAATGGTCGCGATCAGGTCAGCCCCGATGCCTTGTGGAATAAAATTGCAAGCCATATTGGTTTCAGGATCTAATGCCCACGGGCCGCCATCAGAACCCATCGGAACGCGAGACATGGATTCAACACCACCTGCAACGACCAGATCTTCCCAGCCTGAACGGACTTTTTGTGCTGCCAGATTTACAGCTTCCAGGCCTGAAGCACAGAAACGGTTGATCTGTACGCCAGCCACATCGTTGTCCCAGCCTGCGGCAATTGCAGCAGTTTTGGCAATGTCTGCACCCAGGTCCCCAATTGGTGTCACACAGCCCAGCACAATATCATCCACCTGAGATGTATCCAGGTTATGGCGTTCTTTTAGTTCATTTAAGAGCGTAGTCAGTAAACTAATTGGTTTAACTTCATGTAATGATCCGTCTTTTTTTCCCTTTCCGCGTGGCGTGCGAATGGCATCAATAATATAGGCCTCGCTCATACAATATCCTTTTCTTGCTTTACTGAAATTGTTCTAATGCTTCGAGTGTAATGATTAAATCTTGAAGTGCAATGACGAGAACGGACCAGATCATTTGAGCAATTTGGTCAGTCTTGATGGATTAAAAAGCGGGCATAAAAAAGCCCAAGTCTGGAGCTTGGGCTGGGGGCTTGTAGCGCTTAATAAACGATACTTTTCAAGTATACATTTTTAGAGCAAGGTTTTTAATGGTAACCGTGTAACTGACGGTATAGACCAGGTGTTACCCCTGTCCATTTTTTGAAAGCACGGTGGAAAGTACTAGTTTCACTAAATCCGACCTGTTGTGCCACGTCTTCCAGCGTTAAATCCGGATTAAGCAATAAGTGAATTGCGGCATCACGGCGCAGTGCATCTTTCACGCCCTGATAGCTCTTGCCTTCAGCAGCCAGACGGCGACGCAGGGTTTGCGGAGACAGGTAGAGCATCGATGCGACATCGTTCAAGGTCGGCATTTCTTCACCAATCTGGCTCTTTAATACATCACGGATCCGAGAAGTCAGCGAGTTGGTATTTTTAAATTTGACTAGAAGTTGAGCCGGAGCTGCTTTGAGGAATTCTTCCAGCGTTTCTTCATTCTGGCGAATTGGCAAATCCAGATAATCTGCTGCAAAGGTAATTTCAGTACGCGGCATATCGAACTGCATCACAGGTGCAAAGAACAGCGCATCGTATTCATCTGCATGCGCAGGGCGCGGGTAGCTGAAATGTACACGTTCCAGCGGCAGACGACGTTCAATTAACCACGATGCCAGACCATGCCAGATCATCAGCATACTTTCGGTAATAAAGTGCTCCGGATCCATCGAGTTTGGAATCAGGGGGACCAGACGCGCTTCATGCTTGTCACGTTCCAGGGTTACAGACCAGTCATCACCAAAGAGTTTGTAAAATTGTGAAGAAAGCTCGAGTGCATCGCCCAGCGTTTTGGCATGGATAATCAGCTGACACATAATCGCGAAAGTGCCCAGACGACGCGGCTGTTTGTCAAAACCGACATGTTCGTCCTGGGTCACCATCCAGAGCATCTTGATAAAACGGGTATATTGTTCAGGCGAAATACGGGCCTTCGGCTGATGCAGAAGCTCGGCTTCAATCCCAACGTGAGACAATAAAGTATCGACATCCATGCCCAGGCGCTTAACGCCGTATAAGGCTGCATTGACGAAATGGATACTGATCGTATCACGACTCATGTTTAATCCTTCAGTCTCTTTAATGTTCACTAATATTTGACCTAAATGACAAAAAATAAAAAATCAATGGCAATTTACAAGAATGCAATTACCATTTTCTTACATGTTAAATTGCCGAAACTATCAAGGTAAATGGCTGAACATGACATTGTTTTTAGGCATTTATGTTCCTATGATGAGGCAAAAAGCGATATAAATAGAGTAATAACTCCAATGTCATATGCATTAAAAGGTTTGAAAATATTAGATTTTTCTACATTATTACCCGGTCCATTTGCCACATTATATCTTGCAGACATGGGTGCAGAAGTTGTGCATATTGAATCACCCACACGTCCTGATCTGGTGCGTTTAATGCCACCTTTTGCACATGGGCAGGCCACAACGCATAATTATCTGAACCGAAACAAACATTCTGTCGCACTGGATTTAAAGAATCCTGAACATATTAAGCAGATCAAATCCCGAATTGCAGATTATGACATTGTCGTAGAACAATTTCGTCCAGGTGTGATGCAACGGCTTGGCCTGGATTATCCAACGCTCAGTGCGCTCAACCCACGCTTAATCTATTGCTCGATTACCGGTTATGGTCAGACTGGCCCTTATAAAGATCGGGCAGGGCATGACATTAACTATTTGGCTTTATCTGGGATTGCCGGACATAGTGGCCGGATCGAAAGCGGACCACCGGCAATGGGAATCCAGATTGCTGATGTCGCGGGCGGTTCTATGCATGCACTGGTTGCCATTTTGGCAGCGGTGATTGAGCGGCAGAGTAGTGGACAGGGACAATATATTGATATTTCCATGACCGATTGCGCGGCGACATTAAATAATATGGCAGCGTCTGCCAGTCTGGCGGGTAATCAGCATCAGCAGATAGAATCCGGTTACTTAAATGGCGGTACCTTTTATGACTATTATCAGACTCAGGATGATCGCTATTTATCAGTAGGCAGTCTGGAGCCTCAATTCATGCAAGGTCTGGCACAGTTGCTGGATTTGCCGATTATTCTGGAAAAAGGTGCTTCTTTTGTGCCTGGAGATCATGCTCTGGTGAAACAGGCGATTCGCGATAAAATCAGATCCCAACCTCTATCTCACTGGCAAGTCTTATTTTCTCAGGCGGATTTCTGTGTCGAACCTGTATTAAAGCTTAATGAAGCCTTGCATTCTGAGCTGGCGCAGCAACGCGAATGGGTGGTGCAGGTGCCAGTTAAAGCAGATCAGCAGAAGCAAACCGAAGCTCAACTGGCTTGCCCGATCAAGTTTTCAAGATCAACTATGCGATATCAATTTATTGGTCAGGCTTTAGGCGAAACCAAAGAGTGGTAATTGAACGACTTTCTCGTTTTGGTTTATGAAAAAAACTGCTAAAGATTTAAAAAATAAATCATTCACGTTAAAAATCAGAAGAAGCTGATCTAAAGCTTTATATCATTGAAAGTTTGCTAGGCTTATCAATAAAATCGCTATGAAATATGTATAAAAAGCATTTTATTGATAGATTCAATGTCGTTATCCTTGCCGACGATATAATAGAAACTACTAGCTGTACGCCATGTATTTATATACTGATTTCGATCAGCAACTGATTAATGAACGTGTTGCACAGTTCCGTGACCAGACGGAACGTTATTTAGCGGGCAAATTGACGGAAGATGAATACCGTCCGCTCCGCCTTCAAAATGGTCTTTATGTACAACGTTATGCGCCAATGTTGCGTATTGCGGTGCCTTATGGCCTGATGAATTCTAAACAACTTCGTAAAGTGGCTGATCTGGCGAAAGAGTATGATCGTGGCTATGCACACGTTTCAACTCGTCAGAATATCCAGTTTAACTGGCCTGCACTAGAAAACGTGCCTGATATGCTCGCTGAACTGGCAACTGTGCAAATGCATGCGATCCAGACTTCAGGGAACTGTATCCGTAATACTACCACTGACCAGTATGCAGGTGTGGTGGCAGGTGAAATTGCAGATCCACGTCCAACGTGTGAATTGATCCGTCAATGGTCAACTTTCCACCCGGAATTTGCTTTCTTACCACGTAAGTTCAAGATCGCGGTATCTGCGCTGGAAGAGATTGACCGTGCGGCAACTTCATTCCACGATATTGGTGTCTATATCGTGAAAAATGAAGCAGGCGAAATCGGCTATAAAATTAAAGTGGGCGGCGGCTTGGGCCGTACGCCAGTGATTGGTAGCTTTATTCGTGACTTCCTGCCACGTGAAGACCTGATTGCTTATCTTGAAGCAGTTTTACGTGTCTATAACCTGCACGGCCGTCGCGACAACAAATACAAAGCACGTATCAAGATTTTGGTGAAAGCATTAACACCTGAAGTCTTTGCTGAGAAAGTTGAAGCCGAATTTGCGCATACTGTTAAAACGTTAAAGATTGATGCTGAAACACTGGCGAAAATGGATGAAAACTTTACTCCATTTGATTACCAGGATTATGCAGATGAAGACTTCACTGAACTGTTTGCCCAGTATCCGAAGTTTAAGCAATGGTTCAACATCAATACCAATGCCCATAAAGTGAAAGGTTATCGTATTGTTACGATTTCACTGAAACGTGCGGGTATTGCACCAGGTGATATGACCACTGAAGAGATGAACCTGATTGCAGATCTTGCAGACAAGTACACCTTCGGTGAACTGCGTACGACTCACGAGCAAAATATTGCGCTGGTAGATGTACCACAAAAAGACCTGTTCGAATTGTGGCAGACGCTGGATCAGCATAACCTGGCTCGTGCGCATATCGGTTTCTTAACTGACATTATCTGCTGCCCAGGTGGTGACTTCTGCTCACTAGCGAATGCGAAATCCATTCCAATTTCTGAAGCGATTTCACGCCGTTTTGATGATCTGGATACCATTTACAACTTGGGTAAACTGGACCTGAACATTTCAGGTTGTATGAATGCCTGTGGTCATCACCATGTAGGTAACATCGGAATACTGGGTGTAGATAAAAAAGGCGCTGAATTCTATCAGATCACTTTAGGTGGTAATGCGGATCATGATGCCTCTATTGGTGACATTCTTGGGCCATCATTTGCTGCAGAAGTGGTGCCGGATATCGTAGAAGAAATTCTGAATACTTATCTTGACTTGCGTCAGGACGGTGAAGAGTTTATCGATACTTATCGTCGTGTCGGCATTCAACCATTCAAGGAGCGCGCATATGCTTAATACCGCACTACAAGTGCTCTCTAAAGATGGCACAATTGCAGATAACACTTACCAGTTAATTGATGAAGAGGGTGTATTGCCACAGGGTGATGTGGTTCTGACTGTAGAGCAGTTAGACCAGATTGCCAATATTTCTGGTAAAAAAGCATTGTACTTAACGGTTGATGCTTCACCTGAAACCAATGAATTCCCACTAGACCAACTTGATGCTATTTTTATTGAGTTTGCAGGTTTTAATGATGGCCGTGGTTATTCATTTGCTGCATTGCTTCGCCGTCAAGGTTTCCAAGGTGAGTTGCGTGCTACAGGTGATGTGTTTAAAGACGTGTTGAACTATATGAAGCGTTCTGGTTTCGATACCTTTGTCATTAAAGAAGGTAAAGATATTCAGGAAGCCGCTGCAGGTTTGGGTGATTTCACTAATCCGTACCAAGCTTCAACAGCAGTACCAACACCGAATTATCAAACTGGGGCTTAATTCGCCTTCAACTAAAAAAGCCTCCATCTGGAGGCTTTTTTGTATTTAAATCTTAGGGTGCACGTTCTTCAAGTAGGCAGTTAATCATCCATTGCACTTCGAATTGATCCGTAAAGGCACTATAAAGCGCACCCCAAAAGGTTTTTTCTAAAGGCATTTCGATTTGACCATTCACCGATAAAGCTTCATAGAGTCGTTTGGCTTCATCCTGTTCATTGGCACTTAAAATAATCGCAATATAGTGATTAGTACCCTTACTAAATGCTGGTGTATTTTCAGTACAGAGTTTGTCATTGATATCAGAGCCCATGAGCTCTGTGTATTCATTAATTGGAAGTGAGATATGCAAAATCAGATTTTTTTCTTCATCTGATAAATCAATTCCTTGCTGTCCAGGCGTATCTCCATAACGGGTTAGACTGGAAAATTCGCCACCAAATACCGAACGATAAAAGGTAAAGGCAGCTTCGGTTTCACCCTGAAAATTAAGATAGTGATTAAGTCGCATGCAGGCTTCCTTTTCTTGTTTTGAATCCCTTTAATTTACGCCTTGAATTGAATTTGATTGATAAAGAAGCTTTATGAAAATGTAAGTAAAAGAATTTACTTTATAGATGGATTATAAAAAATGAAATATTTATAAAATAAAAAGAGGGCTATAAAAGCCCTCTCTACGAATTGATTATAAAAGAATTAGATCAGTTCGATTGCGACCGCAGTTGCTTCACCACCGCCAATACATAGCGCAGCGATACCACGTTTACCGCCTGTACGTTTCAATGCATGAATCAAGGTCAGGATAATACGTGAACCTGTAGAACCAACCGGGTGACCGAGCGCACATGCACCACCATTGATGTTGACTTTTTCAGGATCAAGCTTGAACTCATCCATTGGGCACATGGTGACCATAGCAAACGCTTCATTGATTTCCCAAAGGTCAACTTCCTCAGCTTTCCAGCCAGTTTTATCCAGAACTTTCTGAATCGCACCCACTGGCGCAATCGTGAATTCAGATGGATGCTGGGAGTTTGAAGCATAAGCAATGATTTTAGCCAAAGGCGCTAAACCTTTAGCTGCTGCATTGTCGCTTGAAGTCAGAACAAGGGCAGAGGCACCATCTGAAATTGAGCTGGCATTTGCTGCCGTAATTGTCCCGTCTTTTGCAAAAGCAGGACGAAGAGTTGGAATCTTATCAATATTGGCATTGAAAGGTTGTTCGTCCTTATCAACTACGACATCACCTTTACGGGTGGAAACAGTGACTGGCACGATTTCATCAGCGAAGTAACCTTCATTGACTGCAGTTTGAGCACGTTTCAGTGAACGGATCGCAAACTCATCCATCTGTTCACGGGTATAGCCTTTTGTATTCGCCATATCTTGAGCAAATGAGCCCATCAGGCGACCAGTTTCGGCATCTTCCAGGCCATCCAGGAACATATGGTCCTTGATTTCACCATGACCCATACGGAAACCGCCACGCGCTTTTGGCAATACATATGGCGCATTGGTCATGGATTCCATCCCACCTGCAACCACATAAGTTGCAGAACCTGCCTTAATCATATCTGCCGCTTGCATAACTGCTTTCATGCCTGAACCACATAATTTGTTGATGGTGACGGCACCTGTAGAATCAGGCAGACCCGCTTTACGCATCGCTTGACGAGCAGGACCTTGTTTTAAACCTGCCGGGAGTACACAACCCATAATGACTTCTTCAATATCGGTTGGCTGCAAGCCTGAACGAGCAATCGCTTCTTTGATGGTGACAGCACCCAGTTCAGGTGCAGTAACGCTAGCCAAGCTGCCTTGAAAGCCGCCCATCGCTGTACGTGCGCCATTGACAATTACGATGTCAGTCATTGTTATATCTCCCTATAAGTTTTGATCATTTTTTCTCGAACCTAAGCAGTATATTGAAAAAAGTACAGGATTAAAGTCCTAATCTGGATAAATCATAGACTCTAGGGTTTTATTAACAGGATGCCAGATGTTCGATCCGGATATGTCCCATTTTATTCAAGACAATACGTTGCTGGGACGAAAGGTGAGTAGAACAATAATAAAAGCTGCCATTCGATCCAATTGGTAAAGCCGTCTGGGCTTGATAAGTTACGTTCGGCATACTTAAAGCACCTCGCCAACTCAAGTTACCGTATTTAAGATTAAGTTGTTCAATGTGTAAAATTTGTTCGTCATTGTCGACTTGACGATTACGGTTTTTATCAATAAATACCAGCAAATTTTTATTCCATTGGTTTGCTTGGCAGGTTAATGAATCTTGACTGGGACAAATCACAATATTCTGGTGAAACACAGCTGCCTGGCTGCGTGCATAACGATTGGTTGCTGTAAGTTTCATCGGAATATTTTTGGCTTCCTGCTTGGATAAATAATCATGAAAGTAAGGCAAGGCAATTGTGACCACAATTGCGATAAGGGCAATACAGATAATTAACTCAACAATAGTGAACGCTCTTGTTATCTTTTTATACATAGAGTTACCTGATTTATATATTATTTTTATTTGAAACATGCTATTAATTGTGCGTTTTTTATGCTTAATTGAGCGAGTAAGAAATGCCTTACTCAAAATTCAAAAAGGCGCTTAAAAATAAATTGGCAATGACAATAGGCGATTCACAACAAAAAATTGAGTAAAAAATTACTGAATTACAACGGAAATTGTAAGTAATTTTGTCAATAATTTACTTGATTAGATTAATCAAGCACTTGGAAAAATAATAAAGTGTTTGTATGATGCGCAGTGAATAGCTTAAAAATAACACTGGGGTAAAAAAAGCCTATCTCAGAATGGCCTATTAGAAGGCTTGAGCTTGAACAACAATTGTTATCTCTGGAGGATAAATCCATGAAAATGAGTCGTATTGCTTTAGCAATGCTTGTAGCTGCTCCTTTTGCTGCTGCAAACGCAGGCGTAACTGTTACTCCATTAATGTTAGGTTATACTTGGCAAGACACCCAACACAACAATGGCGGTAATGACGGTGAGTTATTAATTCCATCTCAAGGTGAAATGCAAGACGATTTATTCGTTGGTGCTGCGATTGGTGTTGAATTAACTCCATGGTTAGGTTTCGAAGCTGAATATAGCCAGGTTAAAGGTGATGTTGATTGGGCAGAGCCAGGTGCAGAATACAAAGGTCAGAACATTGCAGGTAACTTCTATGCAACTTCTGATGTGTTCACTGGCAACTATGACAGCAAAATCAAGCCATATGCATTGTTAGGTGCTGGTCACTACAAATATGAATTTGATGGTGTAGATCGCGGTACTCGTGGTGATGAAGAAGAAGGTACACTAGGTAATGCTGGTATCGGTGCATTCTGGCACATCAACGATGCTTTAGCTCTACGTACTGAAGCTCGTGGTACTTACCACTTTGACGAAAAATTCTGGAACTATACAGCACTTGCTGGTCTTAACGTAGTTCTAGGTGGCCGTTTGAAACCAGCTGCTGACGTTGTAGAAGTTGCTCCAGTTGAGCCAGTAGCTCCAGTAGCTCCAGCTCCACAAGAGTTGACTGAAGACCTGAACATGGAACTTCGCGTGTTCTTTGATACGAATAAATCAAACATCAAAGACCAATACAAACCAGAAATCGCGAAAGTTGCTGAGAAGCTAGTTGAATATCCAAACGCAACTGCTCGTATCGAAGGTCACACAGACAGCACTGGTCCACGTGCATTGAACGAACGTTTATCTCTAGCTCGTGCTAACTCTGTTAAATCTGCACTTGTTAACGAATACAACGTAGATGCATCTCGTTTGTCTACTCAAGGTTTCGCTTGGGATCAACCGATTGCTGACAACAACACTAAAGAAGGTCGTGCTATGAACCGTCGTGTATTCGCGACAATCACTGGTAGCCGTACTGTTCTAGCTGAACAACCAGCTGCTCAATAATTCGTTATTGAACAGTGATTAAAAAAAGCGACTCTTTGAGTCGCTTTTTTTATGGCTGTTTTTTGCATACACTTGCTGCTCGAAACTGATTTTGAGTTAAAGCATGAGCATAGAACTTCCTCAAGACTTACAAAGTCTGGAAGCTAATAGTGGTATTTATGCGATCTGGATGGTTTTTCATCATTATGGAATAGATCTGCATATTCCTGATTTAGTACAATTGACACAGCATAATGATGAGATGGGAGCTTCAAGTATTGCGCTCGCTGTTGCACTTAAAACACTAGGGCTTGATGTTGAATTTTTTACAGAAACTGATCCCGATAAACAGCCGCTTGAAATCCAGTTTTATCAAAAAGCACAAGAACTCAAAGTGTCTGTTCATGAATATCCACTTTCTTATACAGATATTCAAAAATCAGTAGATAAAGGCCGTTTTGTAATCGTGTTCTACGATACGCTGGAAGGGGTAGGGAACCATTCATTAATTTATGAAATCAATGAAAAAGAAATCAGTTTCTTTGATAGTTTTAATGCTATGTCTAAAGAAGTTTTCGAACAGCAGCGTCGAGTAAAAGGTATTTGTCAGCAAGTCATCGTGATTGATGACCGTAATTTTGTCATGCGTCATAGCTGATTTCAGAATATAAAAAAGCAGCTACTTGAGCTGCTTTTTTAATAAAGGTGAGAACTTAGTCTTTTTCAATATTCATCGGTCGAACATCCATCTCCTGATAGGAAACCAGTTTGGTTTTATATTTCCACTTATAACCTAGCCAGATCACCAGGAATAATAAAATACCGATATAAGTAGAAAGGACAGCCAACCACTCACCATCTAGGACAGCTTGATAATTTTGACCTAGAACAACAATTGAACAAAGGACGAAAGCAAACCAAGGCGCGAACGGGAAGAATTTAGCTCTATAGGCTAGACCTTCAAGTTGATAGCCTTGAGCCAGATAACCTTTACGGAAGCGGTAATGTGAGATCGCAATTCCGAGCCAGACAATGAAGCCACACATACCTGACATATTCAGCAACCAGTTAAAGACTTCCTGCTCGCCAAAGAATGTGGTCAAGAAGCATAGTGCCGCAATCGCCGTGGTCGCATACAGGGCATTCATCGGTACACCGCGTGAATCCAGATGGGCAAACAGCTTAGGCGCACTGCCTTTACGTGCCATATCGAACAGCATACGGGTCGAAGAATACATGCCTGAGTTACCTGCAGACAGAATCGCAGTCAGAATTACCGCATTCATCATACTGGCTGCAAAAGCAAAACCTGCTTTCTCATACAATAAAGTGAATGGAGAAAGGGCAATATCTTCAGTTGCAGCTGCCTGTAAGAGACGCGGATCATTATAAGCAACCAATGTACCGATAATGAAAATACATACGATATAGAACAGCAGGATTCGCCAGAAGATCTGCTTGATTGCGACAGGAATGGTTTTCTGCGGATCTTTAGATTCACCAGCCGCTACACCAACCATCTCGGTACCCTGGAACGAGAATCCGGCAATCATGGCAACACCAATCAAGGCCTGGAAACCGCCTACAAAAGGCGCTTCACCTACGCTCCAGTTTGCAAATGCCGAAACACCCGGTGTGAGCATGATCTTGGCAATCATCCAGATCCCGATGATGATAAAGGCAATAATCGCCAGTACTTTCACCAATGAGAAGAAGAATTCTGACTCACCAAAACCTTTTACTGTGAGAGCATTAATTCCAAAGATCACAGCGAGGAAGATCGCACTCCAGTAAAAGCCGGGAATATCAGGGAACCAGAATTTCATAATGAACTGTACGGCAACCAGTTCAAAGGCAACGGTAATCGCCCAGTTGTACCAGTAGTTCCAGCCTAAAGCGAAACCAAAACCACCTTCGACATATTTGGTGCCGTAGGTAAAGAATGCGCCCGAGGTCGGATTATGAGTCGCAAGTTCTCCAAGGCTGGTCATCAAGAAATAAATCATTACGCCAATCAGGGCATAGGCGAGAAGTGCGCCACCCGGGCCTGCGCTGGCAATAGTCGCACCTGAGGCCAGGAATAAACCTGTACCGATAGACCCGCCAATCGCGATCATATTGAGATGACGAGCACCAAGCTTACGCTGCAGCTGCACGCTGTTCTGAGTTTCGCTCATCATGATTCCTTAGCATTTTTTTGAGTGCTGGCGAAGAGCACTTTAAAACCTTGTTGATCAGTTTTGACTGTACATTGACCAAAACTTTGTTCAATTAAAATTGGATAATTTAAGAAACGGTTTGCCACAATCCATAATTCACCGCCAGACTTGAGATGACGACGCGAAGTCTTGCATAAAGTTTCGCTGGCCGCATAATTGGTCTGGATTCCCTGATGGAAAGGAGGATTGCTGACAATGGCATGTAAAAAGAGCGGTGCATCTTCAATACCTGACACAGCTTTAATTTCCAGCTGCTGAGGACTGAGCTGATTTTTCTCAAATGTCATTTGAGTAGAAGCCAAGGCAAAGGCATCCACGTCCAGAGCAAAAATACGGTTCTCAGGATTCAGTTTGGCTAAATAAGCACTGATCACGCCTGCACCACAGCCAAAGTCGGCAATCTTGCCTGAGGTCACCTGAGATAAATAGGGTAAGAACACCGCTGTTCCTACATCCAGATGATCCTGACTGAATACACCTGGAAGTGCACAAATCTGCAAATCACCTTTTGGTGTGGCCACTGTATAGGTCTGTGCCCAATCTGCCAACGCTTTTGCTTCGACCGTGCAGTCTAGAGTCAATTGCCACAATTGGCAATGTCGTGCGCTGTCGAGCTTGATGAGTTTACCATAAGCCTGTAGCTGCTTTGCCGCACGCTCTACGCCACCTTTCTTTTCACCGACCAGAAAGACACTGCTGCCTTGTTTTAATCGGGCTGCAATATTGTGAATCAGATAATTCAATAATTCTTTTGATTTAGGTACGAAAATAACTGCCTGATCAAATTCCTGATCAGGAAATTCTGCGCCGAAATGAACCTGAGCCTGCTGTGACTGGAAATATTGAAAATCATTATAATTCCATGTCCAAACAAAGGGCTGGATAGATTCACCACATTCAGCAAGAAGCTCATCGGTCGGGGCATTTACCAGCAATACGCGACCAGACAAATAATCATATTGTCTTAATAAAACTTCGCTTTTAGGATCCATAGATCTTTCTCCAATAGAAAAAACACTGTCCGAGTCCAACCCAGACAGTGTTCTTTGGACATGAAATTACTTCTTTACTTCAGGAAGTACAATATTCAATATGAGGGCTGCAATACCGCCTGTCGCAACACCGGAACTAAAGATGTTACGGAATAATTCAGGAAGATGTTCCAGAATCTGAGGTACCTGTGCAACGCCTAAGCCAAGTGCAAGCGAGATTGCAATGATCAGCAGGGCACGACGGTCTAAGTGAATACCAGACAGGATATTAATCCCAGATGCAGCGACTGCACCAAACATCACCATCACTGCGCCACCAAGCACAGCTTGAGGAACGGCTTGGATCACACCTGCAACAGCAGGCAGTAGGCCTAGAATCACAAGGAGTGCTGCGATCCATATCCCAACATAACGGCTAGCTACACCAGTCAATTGAATCACACCATTATTTTGTGCGAAAACTGAACTTGGGAAGGTATTAAATAAGCCTGCAAGCAGAGAGTTAGCACCATTCACTAACACACCACCTTTAATGCGATTCATCCAGGTTTGACCATCCACTGGCTGATTCGATAATTTTGATGTTGCGGTAATATCACCAATGGCTTCTAGTGAAGTCACCAGGTAAATGAATGCCATTGGAATGAATAAGCTCCATGAGAAGCTTAAACCAAAATGCATTGGGGTAGGAATCTGAACCAGAGGTGCATCTTTTAAACCATCAAAGTTGAGATGACCCATAAAGCCGGCAAGGATATAACCCACAACCAGTGCAATCAGAATTGCTGAGCTTTTTACCCAGGTAATACGCACACGGTTCAGTAAAATAATTAATGCCAGAACGGTACATGACATGATCAGGTTATCTGCATTGGCGAAAGTTTTGTCACCCATGGCTTGATAACCACCACCCATGCTGATCAGACCTTCTTTAATCAAGGTTAAACCAATCAATAGAACTACAATACCCGTTACTAGTGGAGTAATGAGTTTCTTCACCCATGGCAAAATGCGTGACACGCCCATTTCAATAAATGAACCTGCAATCACTACACCAAAGATCGAAGCCATCACCGCTTCTACCGGTGTGCCTGCAGCGACCATCGCTGAACCGATCCCGATGATTGGGCCAATAAAGTTAAAACTTGTACCCTGAACAATCAGCAAGCCTGCGCCAAAGGGACCCACTTTCTTGGATTGTAAGAAAGTTGCGATACCAGAGATCACCAAAGACATGGACAAGATCATGTTGGTGTCTTCTTTAGACACACCCAATGCCAGACAGATCAGTAAACCTGGCGTTACAATTGGGACAATAATGGCCAATAAATGCTGGAATGCGGCTAAAAATGCGATAAACGGTTTAGGACGATCTTCAAGGCCGTAGACAAGGTCAAGTTGATCTTTAGAAAGAGGGGATTGATTAAAATCAGACATGTGTCAATGCAAATTAAGGCTGGGTGGCGCTATTCTAATCGAGTTACACGTCATTACAAAAGTAATTGGAAAAAAATTGACGCTCTCTACAAACAGTCACTGTCAAAAGTTTGTATTTTTCTGTATAATTTGCCCTCAAATTTAAAACGTATCGAATTTACATGTCAGATATTAAAACTCTCCGTAACATTGCCATTATCGCGCACGTCGACCATGGTAAAACCACTCTTGTAGACAAACTTTTGCAACAATCAGGTGCTCTCGGTGATCGCGCGGGTGAGATCGAGCGTGTCATGGATTCGAACGCGTTAGAATCTGAACGTGGTATTACCATTCTTGCAAAAAACACTGCAATCAAGTGGTTAGATAAACGTACAGATACAGAATACCGTATTAACATCGTGGACACCCCGGGACACGCCGACTTTGGTGGTGAAGTTGAACGTGTAATGTCGATGGTTGACTGCGTACTGCTTCTTGTAGATTCACAAGAAGGTCCTATGCCACAAACCCGTTTCGTAACGCAAAAAGCGTTCGCGCGTGGTTTGAAACCAATCGTAATTATCAATAAAGTTGATAAACCAAGTGCGCGTCCAGACTGGGTAATCGACCAAGTATTCGACCTGTTCGACAACCTTGGCGGTACTGACGAACAGTTAGACTTCCCAGTAGTTTATGCTTCTGGTCTTCGTGGTGTTGCTGGTCCTTCTCCAGAAGAACTTGCTGACGACATGACTCCATTGTTCCAAACAATCGTAGACATCGTTGAGCCACCAGCAGTTGACGTTGACGGTCCATTCCAGATGCAAATTTCATCTTTGGACTATAACAGCTTCGTAGGTGTAATCGGTGTTGGTCGTATCCAGCGCGGTTCTGTAAAACTGAACACTCCTGTGACTGTCATCGACAAAGAAGGCAAAACTCGTAACGGCCGTATCTTGAAAATCATGGGTTACCATGGTCTAGAACGTGTTGATATTGAAGAAGCTTCTGCAGGTGATATCGTTTGTGTAACTGGTATCGATGCACTGAACATTTCAGATACAATCTGTGATCCTAAAAATGTTGAAGCGCTTCCCGCACTTTCTGTAGATGAACCGACTGTGTCTATGACTTTCCAGGTGAACAACTCTCCGTTCGCTGGTAAAGAAGGTAAATTCGTAACTTCACGTAATATCCGTGAGCGTCTTGACCGCGAATTGATCCACAACGTAGCACTTCGTGTTGAAGATACTGACAGTCCTGACCGTTTCAAAGTATCTGGTCGTGGTGAGCTTCACCTTTCTGTACTGATCGAAAACATGCGTCGTGAAGGCTTCGAACTTGGTGTATCACGTCCGCAAGTGATCATGAAAGAAATCGACGGTCAAATGCAAGAACCGTACGAAAACGTAACGTTTGACGTTGAAGAACAGCACCAAGGTTCTGTAATGGAACAAATGGGTCACCGTAAAGGCGAAATGACCAATATGGAAGTTGACGGTAAAGGCCGTATCCGTATTGAAGCAACTGTTCCTTCACGTGGCTTGATCGGTTTCCGTTCTGAATTCATGACCATGACTTCTGGTACTGGTATCATGACTTCAAGCTTCTCGCACTACGGTCCTGCTAAACAAGGTACTGTTGCGAAACGTCAAAACGGTGTACTGATTTCTATGGTTCAAGGTACTTGCCTGGGCTATGCACTGTTCACACTTCAAGACCGTGGTCGTCTGTTTGCTAAACCACAGTTAGAAGTTTATGAAGGTATGATCGTAGGTATCAACTCACGTTCTGACGACATGGTGGTTAACCCAACTAAAGCGAAACAGTTAACTAACGTACGTGCGTCTGGTACTGATGAAGCATTGACTCTTGTTCCAAACCTTGAATACACGCTAGAACAAGCGCTTGAATTCATTGAAGATGACGAGCTAGTTGAAGTAACACCTAAGTCAATCCGTATCCGTAAACGTTACCTGACTGAAAACGAACGTAAACGTAACCGTTCTAAATAAGACCGGTCACTGATACGAAAAAAGCCGCTGAATCAGTTCAGCGGCTTTTTTATTGGGTAGAAATTACATACACTTAATAAATTAGTTTTAAATAGAAATCCCTAACTAATGTATAATCCATCACAAAATTGTATAAAAATACTGGTGACTTTATGAGCATTATTCAAGAATTTAAAGAATTTGCGGTAAAAGGCAATGTCATGGATCTCGCAGTGGGTGTGATCATTGGCGGTGCTTTTGGTAAAATTATCGATTCTATGGTGAAAGATATCATCATGCCTGTCGTGAGCTGGATCTTGGGTGGTGATGTTGATTACTCTAACTGGTTTGTCGTGTTAGGCGATAATCCAAATAATGTGACCAATCTGGCTGAAGCACAGGCAGCCGGTCTGAATGTCTTTGCTTATGGTAATTTCTTGACCATTCTCATTAACTTCCTGTTATTGGCATGGGTTGTATTCTGGTTGGTGAAACTGATGAACAAACTGCGCCGTGATAAAGCAGAAGAAGCAGCGCCTGAACCTGAAGCGACTCCGGAAGATATTGCATTGTTACGTGAAATTCGTGATGAGCTAAAAAAACGTCCGGAAGCTTAAGCTTTTGGAGTAAATAAAAAAACGGCGTATAAGCGCCGTTTTTTTATTTTCTGACCTCTCCCTAACCCTCTCCTGAGAGGAGAGGGAACCCTAAAGGAATTAAAAATCCATCCGAAACTTAATTTCGACCAAATGAAAACCGAACTGACTTTTGATTGGGCCATGTAGAACATGTTCTGCAGCAGTAAAGACCAGTTTATCAATCACTGGAACAAGTTGGCCTTTTTTCACTTCACCGAGTTCACCACCACGTTTGGCAGAGTTACAGGTCGAATATTGTTTGGCAATCTTAGAAAAATCTGCACCTGCCAGAATCTTCTTCTTAAGCTGTTCCGCAGTATCTTTATCCTTCACCAGAATATGACGGACAATCGCAGTCTTCATGATTTCTTACCTCGTACAGCAGCCACACGCTTAGGTGAAAGCTTTACCTTTTTTAGCGGCTGGCATTCAGGACAATAGACGGATGCGCGCTGGCCGAGCTTGATATTTTCCAGTGTCGTTTCGCAGTTCACGCACATTTCTCCTGCACGGCCATAAGCCAACAGCGTCTGCTGGAAATAACCATTTTCTCCCATAGCATTGGTGTAGTCGCGTAAGGTAGAACCACCTAAGTCAATCGCCTGTTTTAAAATACGCTTGATCTCAACCACCAGTTTTTCAATCTGTTCGAAACTCAAACTTGAGGCTGGCTGGGCTGGATGAATACCCATATTGAACAGGCTTTCAGTTGCATAGATATTGCCTACGCCGACCACGACATGGTTATCCATAATTGCAACTTTGGTGCCAACGTTTTTATTTTTTAGTTTTTCAAATAGATATTCGGCATTAAAAGCATCGCTTAATGGCTCCGGCCCAAGCGTATCAATCAGTTTGCTTTGTGATTGAGCGTCTAACCAGAGAATACAGCCGAAACGGCGCGGATCATGGTAACGCAGCTGGATCTCTTCAAACTGGATAATCAGATGATCATGCTTGCGCAATTCTTCACTGGCTTCACACAAGCGAAAGCTGCCTGACATACCCAGATGCCAGAGCATCGTATCCTGTTCAAATTGCGCCAGAATATATTTAGAACGACGCGTAAGCTGTAGCAGGCGCTGTCCTTGCAGACGGGCGAGATCATCAGGAATCGGCCAACGTAAACTAGGCTGACGCACTTCAACTTTTAACACTTGCTGATTAAGAAGGGGAAGGAGGCTGGTTTTGGTGGTTTCAACTTCAGGTAATTCAGGCATAACACTTGGTAGCTATTATCATGTGGCTAATATTGGGTGTTTTAAGTCTGAATGCAAGTCCTGTTTGAATAGAAATTATGGGCAGGATATTCAAAAACATTTGAACAATTGGTTAAAAAATAAACTTTAATATTGAGCAGGTTTTAGATTTAAATAATAAAAATAGGAAATATATGGGTTGATTTTTAGTATTTAACATACTGAAAAATATAAATTATATAGAATTTATTGTTATATAAAATATATTTTCTTATAACTTAAAGTTTTACCAATAATAAAAAAATTGCTGCGTTTTTAAGTGAAAAGTTATGTAACGTTCTGTATCAAGTCATACAGGGCATGCATCAGGCTGCCTTTACTCTCTCCATATGTTTAGGTTTTATATGAAAAAGTTAAGTCTAGCTTTATTGCCATTGATGGCAGCCATGACCTCTGCTCAGGCTGAATCTGCATTTGATCCTCAAGGACAGTACCTGTTAGGTGACTGGAATGGAAAACGTACTGAACTTGCTCAACAAGGTGTCAAGTTTGAAGCAAACTTACTGACAGATACAGCGTATCTGGCTGATGGCGGACGTAATGAAGGGGCTGATCCTCTAACTTCTGCACAGTTATGGTTGGGTACACAGTTAGACATGGAAAAACTGGCTGGCTGGGATGGCGTAACTGTTCGTGCAGTGGCGACTGCGCGTCAGGGTCAAAGTACATCGGTACGTGATTTACAAGGTGATGCAGCTCAATGGGCCAATGTTCAAGGGACATTTGGCCGTGGTAACCAGGACAGCCGTTTAACCGAACTTTCAATTGAAAAGAACTATAAGGATCAAGGACTGAGCATTAAAGCTGGTCGTCTGGGTCTCGGTATGGACTTTAATGTGATGGCCTGTGATTTTGCCAGTACAGCATTTTGTGCTGCGCAGATGGGTAAATGGCAGGGCAATATCTGGATGAATACCCCAGTCGCACAATGGGGTGCACGTGTAAAACAGCAGTTAAATCCTGAAGTTGCTGTACAAGTCGGTGTTTATGAATTTAATCCAGATAATGGTAATGCCAAAGCCGAAGGTCAGGGCTGGAGTCTGGATACCGACAATGCTGATGGTGTGACCATTCCTGCAGAAGTAATCTGGACACCAAAATCATTGGTAAATGGTTTGCCTGGCAGCTATCGTGTAGGCGGTATGTATAACACTGCTGATGATGTTGCCAACCAGAAAGATGTTGCGACAGGTGAAGGAAAAAACCGCACCTTTGCGGGCTGGTTAGCTGTAGAGCAGCAATTGACTTCAACGGGTAATGACCGTCAGGGTTTACACTCATTCGCTAACTTTACCTGGCATGATCGTGATACCAATAAAGTAGATAATTCACAACAGTTGGGTCTGAAATATATTGGTCTGGTGGATAGCCAGCCGAATGATATATTGGGTTTAGCGGTTAACCGTGTACATGTAAATGACCGCTTTGCAGATTCACGTCCAATTTATGATGCGAGTGCCGAATACAATATCGAACTCAACTACAGCTATAACGCAACAAAATGGCTGATGCTACGTCCAAACCTGCAATACGTTATAAATCCGGGGTCTAGCAATCAAGTGGATAATGCATTGGTGTTAGGTTTGACTACACGAGTGATCTTCTAAAAAGAATTTAATCACGTTATAAATAAACAGGCTCATCAGAGCCTGTTTTTTATTTTTTGGTAAAAAGTTCTGAAAAGCCACTTCACAAAAAGAGGGAATACCGCGTGTCACTACTATTTCAGCCGGTTCAGTTTGGATCATTGCAACTTAAAAATAAAATTGTGATTGCCCCGATGTGTCAGTACTCTGCAACCGAGCAAGGTGAAATCACTTACTGGCATGAACAACAATGGGCCAATTATGCCTTATCCAGTGCAGGTCTTTGCATTGTGGAAGCCACCGCTGTACAACCTGAAGGTCGCATCAGTTATGCCGATTTAGGGCTTTGGAATGACCAGCAGGCCAGCCAGATCAAAACCTTATTGCAAAAGGTCAAGTCAATTTCTCCTATGCCTTTTGCAATACAGCTTGCACATGCAGGCCGTAAAGCCTCTACAGATAAACCTTGGGGTGGCAAAGGGCAGTTCGCCCCAGATCATTCACTCGGCTGGCAAACTGTCTCTGCCAGTGATATTCCTTTCCAGGCTCATGAACATCCACCCAAGTCTTTAAGTGTTGATGAAATCCAGCAAGTGATTCAGGATTTTGCAGCCAGTGCCAAGCGAGCGGTTGAAGCAGGCTTTGAATTGATTGAACTACATGCAGCACATGGTTATCTATTGCATCAGTTCATGTCACCGTTATCGAATCATCGTCAGGATCAATATGGCGGTTCATTTGAAAACCGTATTCGTCTGACGCTTGAAGTATTTGAAGCAATAAAAGCCGCCGTACCAGAAGGTTTTCCAATTGGTGTTCGTATCTCAGCAACGGACTGGATGGATAGTGTAGAAAGTTGGGATGTAGAATCTTCAGTCGAACTATCCAAAGCACTAGAGAAGCTAGGTGCAGTCTATATTCATGTTTCGAGTGCAGGTTTACATGTAGATCAGAAAATTGATGTACATCCGAATTATCAGGTCCCTTTTGCTGAAGCGATTAAAAAGGACGTGAATATTCCAGTCATTGCTGTGGGTTTGATTACCGATGCACAGCAGGCAGAAGGCATACTGGAGTATAAACAGGCTGATGCGATCGCGATTGCACGTGCCTTGCTTTATGATCCACGCTGGCCTTGGCATGCCGCAGTAACGCTGGATGAGAAAATAGCCATTTCTCCACAATATTTACGTTCTGCACCGCATGGCTTAAATCAGTTGTTTGAATCGTTTTAAGGCCATTTTTTCTTAGAAAGGCTTATAATAACGCATCTCAAACAACAGGACATTTCATATGATTATTGCGGTAATTGTGCCCATATTTTTATTATTGGCACTAGGTTACCTGAGTGTGAAATGTCAAATTCTAAAAAAAGAACAGGTCGAAATGGTAGGGGTCTTTGTCATCAAAGTGGCCTTGCCGTTACTGTTCTTCCAGTTTTTAGCCTCTAAAGATCTGCATGAAATCTGGTATTTTGAATACTTTGCGGTCTATACCTCTGTCACTTTATTACTTTATGGTTTCAGCTTCTGGCTGATGCACCGTCAGTTCCGGAATACCTCCTCGCATAGTGCTGTTCTGTCCTTGGGGGCAGCAATGTCCAATACCGGATTGATTGGTACAGCAGTACTCACTTTATTGGTGGGACAGCATGCAATGACCTATACCTCATTGGTGGTCATCATTGAAAGCATGATCCTGATTCCGATGGTGTTGATCCTGGCTGCACTCGGTACACAATATCAAGCCAATCTGGGCAGTCTTGTGAAAAGTACCATTCTAATGCTGTTTAAGAACCCTTTATTTATGGGGGTGATGCTGGGTATGGCCTGTGCGATTTTTGAAATTCGCCTGCCAATTTATCTGGACCAGGTCTTTGCCATGATTGGACAGACTGCCTCACCTTTGGCGCTGTTTGCGATTGGTGGCGGAATCGTGGGCATGAGCCTGAAATATGTGAATCTGCAAAGTTTCTATTTGGTATTTTCCAGCAATATCCTGATGCCGATCCTGATGTATCTAGGTCTTAGTCGACTGACTCACCTGAGTCAGGAAATGATCTATGCTGGGACTTTGATTGCAGCACTTCCTATGCCAACGATTTTCGGTATGTTAGGACAAGCATACGGCCTCAATGAGCGAACCTTAACCCCTTTATTGATGAGTACTATCGCAGGTTTTGTGGTTGCCAGTGGACTTATTACTTTGTGGTGGAGTTAAACAAGCTGACTTACAAATCTATATCCCATAAAAAAGCTCCAATAGGAGCTTTTTTATTTTGATTAAGTCTGATCAACTTTTTTTGGCAGGTGCTTTTTTCTGTTCAGCAATCATTTTATCCACTGCTGCTAGAGATTCTCTGGCCTTAGGAATATTTTCCTGTGCCAGGGCCGCAAAGATCTTTTTCGCTTCAGGCAGGTTTTGCGGAACAATACTACCGTTGGCAAACATATTGCCAATCGCCATCAGGGCAGGGATATAGCCTTTTTTCGCCAGATCCTGAATACTGCTCAAGCCTTGCTGGATCGGCTTTTCATTCTTGGTTTTAAAGCCGTTGCTGATGTCATATAAGGCTTTGGCATGAATGGCCGGCATATTACCCTTGCTAATCAGAGGCTGTAATTTTTTCAAAGCCTGCTGGTCAGAAGCTGTTGTACCTTCAGCAAATAAAAGTATAGCCAGATCTACGGTTGCTTCATCGAAATTGGCTGCCGATGCGCGTTCAAGGTATTGCTTGGCTTTGCCCAAATCCTGCTTAAGGCCTAAAGTACCACCGGTATAATTCTTGCCCAGTACATAGTTGGCCACTGGATAACCTTTGCTGGCGGCCTGTTCATATAGCTGAATAGCCTTTTTTTCGTCCTTGGCAGTGCCTTGGCCAGTTTGCGTTAAATAGCCTAAGTTATAGATAGCCTGTGCATTTCCCTGGCTGGCCAGTTTGCTTAAAGCATCGTAGGCACCCTTGAAATTCTTGGCATTCACCATCTCTTCAATTTTGGCAAATTGAGGGTCAACTGGGGCATTTGAAGTGTTTGCTAGGGCAAATTGGCTGGACACTGCAAGAATTGCAGCAAGTACTAATTTTTTCATTGTTCCGATAACCTTAATTTTTCTAACACCTAATTCCATGGTGCGATTTTTGTCGTTTTCATTTACATCATAAGACGATTTCAGGCTTTGTAAATACTGAATATGTGACTAATTACAAATTATTTGAGAATCATAGAGGAGGTGAATCAATAAAAGCGTGCTCGGTTTAAGGTGTGTTTTATTCAGTCAATCTTTGTCTATTTAATTGTTTAGCCTAATAAAAATAAAAAAGCCAGAATTGAATTCTGGCTTTTGCATCAAGATAACAGGTTATTATTGTGGACGTGCCACATCACCACTTAAAGCTTCAGGCAATTCCAGAACTTGTACATCCAGCTCAGCCAATGCTTCAGGTTTGGCAACTACCAAAGCCTGATAACCCTCATCTGTACCAATGCTATTGACCACTTCGACGTCATTGTGCAGCTTGGTCGCAACAGCAGGTGCTTCACCTGTACCTTGAATCAAATGCAACCAGTGTTTTGGCTTGGCTTTGAACCATAAGCGAGCAATCACTTCCTGACCCAGATAACAGCCTTTGTCATAGTGAATGCCTTCACGTTGATGAAGACGCAATTCCTGTGGCTGGAACAGGGTCGCAGTAGTTGCTTGAATCCAAGCCTGACCTGAAGCAATAGCTTGCTGTTGCCAAAGGGTAATATCCGTTTCAGTTTCAACAAAATCAGTCTGGATATCATTAATAACTGGATAAACCGGGCCAACCTGTTCCAGTTTCATTTTTGAAAATGCACCAAACTTTTTAATGTGGCTGGCCAGTTCTGCTGCCTGATTTTCAGGGCTGACAATTTCAAAGCTTTCCGGATTAATTTTTTTCAGCCAGATGCCGAACTGGATACGTCCTTTCAAGCTACAGATCGCTGTATAGCGAGTCAGGTTTTCAGCCAGAGTTTCGACATTTAAAGTAACTTGACCCTGAAGGAATTTTTGCGCATCTACTCCATTCAGCGTAAATAAGGTAAAAGCAGGAGATGTTGCCATGATCAGCCTCAGTTTGAATACTAAAAATCAATCAACCTATTGTGCAGCAAGCATTTAATAGAGGCAAACAAAAAAGCCAACAATCGGGATCATTGGCCTTTTCAGGAGTGTCTAATTAGTGATGATGCGACGAGGTTGGCAGAGGTGAATCACAAGGGAATTTGCCCCCACAGACCCTTACTGTTTCCATCATGCCCTGATCTTCATGATCGAGGATATGACAGTGCTGTACAAAATCACCTTCAAATTTCTTGTAATGACTTCGAAGAATAAATTTATAGTTCGCCTTGATAAACAGGGTATCCTTGAATTGTCCTTTCATACCACGATATTGCACATCATCTGTATCATTATCATCAGGCGCTAATTCACTCACATCAACTTCTTTAGATTCGCCATTAGGACCAGTGACAGTTTTTAAGATTTTAACAATCTGGAATGGATTAACATGAATATGGAAAGGGTGGCCACCAAAAGCTTCGGTTGTCAGTTCCCATTCATCCGTTTGTCCAATTTGTAACTGACGTACATATTCACGATCCGGATCTTTGGCATGTGTCCGACCGACTGATCCTTCGCCATCAAATGCATCTCCAAAACTGAGTAAGTCACCATTTTCTTTATGGCGGAAGCCAAATTTAAGACCATTTGCGAAAGCCAGTTCAAATTTACTGTACTGTTTTGGTCTGGAAGCGACCAGCTTGTCAATTGCAGGAGTCATTAGGGATGGATGATCGGTAAAGGCAGTAAGATCAAGTTTGGATAACTGAGTCTGAATCTCTTTGCTTAAACCAATTTTTTTCGCGCGCTCTTGCAGGAACTGGGCAGGAGTCTGCGCTTTTGTTTTGCTTGCCTGTACATTGACCCATCCCAGTAGTTGGGCATTGAAAGGGTGGTTTGGAGCTAGTTGAGGAGTAATTTGACCCGTTGGGATCGGTGCATTCACTTCATCCTCAATATTTAATTTGGAGTCATAAATACAGTATTTATTGGTGGTTGGGAAGGTAACCATTGCATCATGACGATAACCAGGCTGGAACACAGACAGTGTTCTGCGCTGTACCTGAGTCATGGTCAAACCATCTTGAGCAATCGTATAAACAGGTAAGCTTTTTAAACTCTCATTAAACTCTTTTGGATCTGCTTCCTGATATGCCAGACAGGCTTTAAGGGTGTCTGCGGCGCTAAATTTACTGGAGTTTGGCAGTTCTTTAATAATCAAACCAATGGTGTCGCGTACACCACCATGAATCATGCGCCAGCGATTAAAAGTATTCTGTTTAACTTTGATCTCCCCTAAAACTTTACCATTGATAGACGTATAAAAGTTCTGGCCGGCCCAAGAGCCAGGATTAGCGATATCTGTATAATCTTCAAGTAATCCTAAGCCTTTACCTTCGCAATTGTTGGGAATATCGAATTTTACATCCGGGTCAGGGTTAGAGCATCGATATTGAATTTGCTGGAATAGCAGGATGTTTTCATTTGGATAGCTATTTTTTTCTTTCCATAAAATGTCCATATCGCCTGTTTCAGTAACTTTGCCATTTTTGAATTTTGGTGTTCTTGAGCCTTCTACAATTAATGGGCCTGCCATACCGCTCGATACCTGAATAGCCGTTGAGCCATGCAGATGAGCGTGATACCAGTAGGTTCCTGCCGGATGATTCGGCTCCATTTTGTACTGATAGTCAAATTTTTCCTGAGGTTTAAATTTCAGGAAAACATTATCACTATTGCCTTGAGGGCTTACCCAGAAACCATGGGTATGCAGGTTAGTAGTATTGAAACAATGTGGATCGTTCACATTATCCACTTTGTCTGGACAGGTGGCTTTCTGTTCAGGTGGAAGCTGGTTATTTAGGTTCATTTTCAGGGTTTCACCTTGTTTCACTCGAATCTGCGGACCGACTAAAAGATCTTCAACAGACTCTCCAGCTTTTTTCTTGTTAAACAAGCTGGCATTAGTGAGATAACCTCTGACGAACAGTTGATCCCAGGTACTATTTCTCGGATTGTAAATCTTGCCGGTTTTATAAGCGACGATCAGTTCATGGGTGCCTTTGGAATTTTTTTGCAATAGTGGCGGATTGCTAATCAATGTATCGGGTGTTGTTGGAGTAGGTTGTGGATTATTGGGATTATTGGGAGTGGTTGGTGGGTTAGGATTGTTGGGAGTTGGCGGTTTAGGATTGGAAGGATTTTTACCTCCATTCCAGCTTGCTGCCAGTACAGCGATCACTGCAGCAACGATACCAATAATGGCGAGTTGTATCATTGTAATCACCCTTATGTGCTTTTGTGATGAGTGTTGTTGTTGTGAAGCAATTCGAGGGTAGATTTACAAAGTTGAGATACAGACTGTTATCACCAAATTAGGGGGAGGGCGACAGACGGTAAGCTAAAATGACGTGTGTAAAGTATTTTAGAAAGGAATGTATTTCATAAGCCCATGTTTATGCATCAATGCCTTATAAATATTTAACATATTTCTAAAATTGTAAGAAAGTCTTAAAAAATATATGGAATTGAGAATGAAACTTATTTCAGGGTATGTCTGAACCTGAAAATGATTTTTTTCGCCTAAACTCATCGAGCAATATCTGCAATGAAATTTACCATTTCCGGTTAAAAATTATCTTTAATACTGAAATAAAAAACATAGATTCAGTTTTTTATTAAATGAGCTATTTCTAAAATTAAAAAATTCTAAGCTTTGATTTGATATGAAATTTATCCTTAAACTGATTCGAATAAATCGATTATTTTTTATGCGGTTATTAATATCTCATACTAAAGGATGAGAAAGATTTAGGTCGATTTTTCAGAAAAAATGCAATTTAGAGTCAAAATTCTAAAGTATGGGTCATAAATTTCGGTAAAAATACTATTTTTAGTATTTAAGCTTTTGAAAATTATAAAATTTGGGAAATGGACTTTCGGCAGCGTACAATGCCTTTATTAAAAAACAAGTCATCAAGATATTTTGATGAATAAAAAGAGTAATGAAAGAGGGCAGGCAAGCTATGAACAATAACTACCGGAAACCGCTGCAAGGTACCCAGCTGGAATATTATGACGTGCGTCAAGCCGTAGAAGATATTCAGCCAGGCGCATATGCCAAACTTCCTTATACATCTAAAGTGCTGGCCGAGCAGCTGGTACGCCGTTGCGACCCTGCGATTTTAGAACAGTCTTTACGCCAGTTGATTGAGCGTAAACAGGAACATGATTTTCCTTGGTATCCGGCGCGCGTGGTATGCCATGACATCTTGGGGCAAACGGCACTGGTCGATCTTGCCGGTCTGCGTGATGCAATTGCCGATCAAGGCGGTGATCCATCTAAAGTCAATCCAGTGGTGCCGACCCAGCTGATTGTCGATCACTCGCTGGCAGTAGAATACGGCGGCTTTGACCCAGATGCATTCGAAAAAAACCGTGCGGTAGAAGACCGCCGTAATGAAGACCGGTTCCATTTTATTGAATGGACTAAAACAGCATTTGAAAATGTCGATGTGATTCCTGCCGGTAATGGCATCATGCACCAGATCAATCTGGAAAAAATGTCACCGGTGATTCAGAACCGTAATGGCGTGGCATTCCCGGATACCTGTGTGGGAACTGACTCTCATACCCCTCATACCGATGCGTTGGGCGTGATCTCAGTGGGTGTTGGTGGTCTGGAAGCTGAGAACGTGATGCTGGGCCGTGCATCTTGGATGCGCTTACCAGACATTATCGGTGTGGAACTAGTTGGACAGCGTCAGCCGGGCATTACAGCAACTGATATAGTACTGGCTTTAACTGAATTTCTGCGTAAAGAGCGTGTGGTTGGTGCATACCTCGAATTCTTCGGTGAAGGCGCAGACAGCATGTCAGTCGGTGATCGTGCCACGATTTCTAATATGACCCCGGAATATGGTGCAACTGCAGCCATGTTCTATATTGATCAGAACACCATTGATTATCTGACGCTGACTGGTCGTGAATCTGAACAGGTCAAACTGGTTGAAACCTATGCGAAAGAGATTGGCCTGTGGTCATCAGAAATGACTCAGGCAGAATATCCACGTGTATTGCGTTTTGACCTATCGACTGTCACCCGTAACATCGCTGGTCCATCCAATCCACATGC
Source organism: Acinetobacter sp. YH12041 (assembly GCF_013419975.1). Lineage (NCBI taxonomy): Bacteria > Pseudomonadati > Pseudomonadota > Gammaproteobacteria > Moraxellales > Moraxellaceae > Acinetobacter > Acinetobacter sp. YH12041. The sequence goes on from NZ_VOZC01000014.1 coordinate 30,672, forward strand.
GCGTGTATCAACATCTGACCTGAAAGAAAAAGGCATTGCGGGTGTGGTAGAAAACCGTACGGATGGCTTAATGCCAGATGGTGCAATCATCATCGCGGCAATTACTTCGTGTACCAATACTTCAAACCCACGTAATACCGTGGCAGCAGGCTTGTTGGCACGTAAGGCTAATGAACTTGGTTTAGTGCGTAAACCGTGGGTGAAATCATCTTTTGCTCCGGGTTCTAAAGCAGCGGCGTTGTATTTGGAAGAAGCAGGCGTACTAAAAGATCTGGAGAAACTGGGCTTTGGTATCGTGGCCTATGCATGTACCACCTGTAACGGCATGTCTGGTGCGCTTGATCCGAAGATTCAGCAGGAAATTATCGACCGTGATCTGTATGCGACAGCAGTCTTGTCGGGTAACCGTAACTTTGATGGCCGTATCCATCCTTATGCAAAACAGGCTTTCCTGGCATCTCCACCGCTTGTCGTGGCTTATGCGATTGCCGGTACCATTCGTTTTGACATTGAGAAAGATGAACTAGGCACAGACAAAGATGGCAATCCGATTTACCTGAAAGACATCTGGCCATCGGATGAAGAAATTGATGCTTTGGTGAAAGAGTCCGTGAAGCCAGAGCAATTCAAGAAAGTGTATATTCCAATGTTCGATCTGGGTGAGCGTGAACAGGCAGCAAGTCCACTGTATGACTGGCGTCCGCAAAGTACCTATATCCGCCGTCCGCCATATTGGGAAGGAGCTTTGGCTGCACCACGTACTCTGGCAAATATGCGTCCGTTAGCAATCCTTGGCGATAACATCACTACCGATCATTTATCTCCATCAAACGCGATTGTGTTGGATTCAGCAGCGGGTCAATATCTGGCGAAAATGGGCTTACCTGAAGAAGATTTCAACTCTTATGCCACGCACCGTGGCGATCACCTGACTGCACAGCGTGCAACCTTGGCGAATCCGAAGCTGTATAACGAAATGGTGGTACGTTCTGACGGCACCATCAAACAAGGTTCTAAAGCGCGTGTAGAGCCGGAAGGTGAAGTGATGCGTATGTGGGAAGCGATTGAAACCTACATGAACCGTAAGCAACCGCTCATCATTGTTGCAGGTAAAGATTATGGTCAGGGTTCAAGCCGTGATTGGGCAGCAAAAGGTGTGCGTCTGGCAGGTGTAGAAGCGATTGTGGCTGAAGGCTTTGAACGTATTCACCGTACGAATCTGGTCGGTATGGGTGTACTTCCACTTGAGTTTAAGCCGGGTACAGATCGTAAAACTTTGAAGCTGGATGGTACTGAGCTATATAGCGTAATGGGTAATATTGCGCCACGTTCGACTTTGACTCTGGTGATTGAGCGTGCGACTGAAGATGGCAAAAAACAGACCATTGAAGTGCCGGTGACTTGCCGTCTGGATACTGAAGAAGAGGTTTCTGTGTATGAAGCGGGTGGGGTATTACAGCGCTTTGCGCAGGATTTCTTGGAAGGGAATGTGGCTTAATTTTTATTAAATCTTCCCCCAACCCTCCTTTGAAAAAGGAGGAAGTTCCCCTCTTTTTAAAGAGGGGTTGGGGTGGATTAAAGTTATTGAAATTAATTAGAAAAAAACCTACTGTTGAGTGGGTTTTTTTATAGAGAAAATAATGTCACTTTTAAGAGAAATTCAAAATGACGCTGTTAATTCTAATGTGAAAATTTCAGACTTATTGAGAAAATGCAAAATTTTAGCAGTGAGACTAGGAAGTACAGAATTTCAAAGTTGGATAAATAAGGAGTTGAATGGTTATTCTTCAGAAGATGAACTACCTGAATATAGAATTATTGAAGTCAATTCTAAAGGAAATTTTGCTGGAGCATTTGGAGCGAGTTTAACTAATATAGATATACCTTCAATTTGTTTTGATCAAGAGCATCATGAAGATATCCATCAATCATCTTTAGTAGGATCAATTTCTGAATTGGAAACTTTAGTAGAAAATAGTGTGAGGCAATCAATCAACTTAAGACAGCCTTGGAATCCGAATTTTGTTGCTCTATTCGGTAAAAATATTTACCGAGGATATACATGTATTCAAGCTTGGAGAGAGATTTCACCAGCTCAAGTACAGGGAATTATTGATTTAATTAAAACGAAAATTTTAGATTTTGTTTTAGATATTGAAATGATCAATCCAGAAGCTGGTGAAGCTTTATTAAATTCTTGCCCAATCCCACAAGAACAAGTTAGTCAAATTTTTAATATTAATATTTCTGGCAATGTTCAAAACTTAGCTTCAGGAAATCATCACAGCACTATCCATCAAGAAATTAATAACTCTCAAATTCCTCAAGAGTTTCTAGATTTATTAAGTACTTTGAGAAAATCTGAAATCGAGGAAGAGTTAGTTAGCGATCTAGAACTAAGAATTGAAAAATTAGGAACCTCAATTGGAACACCAGAATATACTTCCCAATATGGTGAGCTAATGAGTTTTCTCTCTAATCATGTGACTATATATACTTTCTTAGCTCCATTTATTCCAATGCTATCAAGCTATTTATCATAGAAAGTGAAAGTGACTAGGCACAGCGACGAAATATCATTAGATCACAAATAAAAATAACACTTAGCTTTAACGACACTATCATTTACAAAAATGGACAATAGACATTCATCACAACAGAGTTATACTGCTTAGACCATTTTCTAAAACAACGGAGAACAAAGATGGTTACAGCTGGCTCAAAACCGGGAACAGGTTTCTATTTTTGTGTTCAATGCGGACATCGCGTCTTCTTAGAAATTGGTACAGACCGACTACCACCGTGTACCAAATGCCTCGGCACCCAATATAACGATAAGGTTGCCTAAGCACACGATATTCAAAACAGAAGATCCTGTTTTAAATAAAAGCCCTATCACCCCATAGGGCTTTTTTGTTAGCGTATAATTTACATTATAAAAATGGCTTAAATCTCAAGGGCAAGCAGCATGGAAACAATCCTCGGTTTATGTATCGGTATCGGCTTGAGTGCAGCCTCTGGTTTCCGTGTTTTTGTGCCTTTGCTGATAATGAGTATTGCCGCATTGATGGGCTGGTTTGAACCGATGACCGGTTTTGAATGGCTGGCCATGCCGGCAGTCTGTCTGGCTTTAGCCATCGCGACTATCTGTGAAATTGCTGCGTATTATATTCCCTGGGTGGACAATGCCATCGATATGATTGCAACGCCTGCAGCCATGCTCGCCGGAACTCTGACCACGATGGCTGTGAGCAGTGGAGAAATGTCCCAGTTTGCAGCTTGGGCCGCAGCGATTATTGTCGGTGGCGGAACAGCAGGGGCCGTGCAACTGAGCAGTGTTGCAGCACGTGGACTATCAACTGCCACTACAGGCGGTGTTGCGAATCCCGTACTCTCAACCGGAGAGTGGATCGGGGCTATTCTGTTATCCATTCTGTCATTGCTTTTGCCAGTGTTAGCTGCCTTGCTGGTCGTAATACTAGCCATCATGGCGATTCGCTGGATACGTCAAAAAAAGAAAATCAAGCTAGAAAATTCCGCCTTATAAGAGTCAGATAAATAAATATTTATCACTAATTTTTAATGAAATATTTGCTTAAAGAAAGGTTCTCATCTTGTTCATTAAATTGCTTGATTTTTATTCAATAAAGACATAATTTTATTATGGGATTGCAAAAGACATAATTTTTGTATGGTTTTTTGGTGGTTGAACTTTATAAAAATAATATTAGGGGAACTGTGAATGATTAAATTTATTGTAGATGAACAAGAGTCTGCCCAAGGCGTGCACTATATTCATAACGCAACTGAAGGCTGTGAAGACCTGCCAGAATTTGATAACCAGATTCTGATTGGATATTTTGCCAATTATGATTTGGCTTATAAACGGGCAAGAATGAACTGGCCGAGGGAGAAAGTAGAGGGCTGTCATAAGTGCTGTACAGAATGAGATTTATAGACATATTGGACATCATTTAAAACCCGCTATACAGTGGGTTTTATCATTTATCCTGTTTGAAAAATGATCAATTTGACCCCATATAAAACTATAGATTTATCATGTTTAGGGCTGCTCAATTGCAACATTATCTTGATCTCAATCATGACTCGGGTGTGGCCAATTATGAGATTGGCAATGAGTTTATTCGGGTTCAATTCAAGAAAACTTCGAAAGTGTATACCTATAGCTATAGCAGTGCGGGCTATCAGCATGTGGAAAATATGAAACAGCTGGCCCAGTATGGTGATGGCTTAAATGCCTATATCAATCATCATACCCGTCATCTGTTTGTACGCTAAAAAGTGATCGCTGGAAGTGAGAACTGAAACTTTTAGCTCAAAATATTTAAACCATTTCCCTTTAGATCACAGATACAAATCAGCAGTTCCTGAGGATTTGATTGATCTGTTAACTTAAGGATAGATGGCTCTACAGGCAGGGAATCACTATGGATCTCGATTTCTGGTGTCGGTTTTTACTTTATACATTGGCTTTGAATTACAGCATTTTAATGCTCTGGTTTTTGCTGATTGTCTTTGCACGAGACTGGGTGAAACGATTGCATGGTCAATGGTTTCAGCTCTCAGATCCAACTTTTGATGCCATTCACTATAGCGGCATGGCCATCTATAAAATCGGGATATTTCTGTTCAATCTGGTTCCGCTAATTGCCCTATATTTGATGGGGAAAAGTTAGGAGATAAAACTTTCCAAAGTTCCAGGAATAAATAAAACTGATAGTCGCATCAGCATTACACAGAGCAGTTTAAACGCTTAAAATGCTCGAAACAAAATAACAATATGGAAAAGGAGTTCGGCTCAATGAATCAGTTTAAATCCGCCTTGATTTTAGGGGCTTTGATCGGCTTGGGAATGATTATTGCCGGATTCATTCTGGGTAATAGTGCGGTCAAGATTAAACAGTATGAGCGGATTGTTTCCGTAAAAGGTTTATCGGAACGTGAGGTTAAAGCCGATGTTGCAGTCTGGCCCATCCGTTTTAGTGGCGGTAGTCAGGATCTGACAGAACTGTATGACACTATGGAGCTGCAAACCCAGCAAATTCAGGCTTTCTTAAAAGGTGAAGGTTTTAAGGCAGAAGAAATTACCACCGGTTCTCCAGTCACTACAGATAAATATGCCCAGCAATACGGCGGTGATGCCAATGTTGCCTTACGTTATACCGCGCATCAGACCATTACGGTTTATACCCACAATATTGATGCAGTCCGTGCAGCGCAAACCCGTCTGGTCGCTCTGGGTAAAAAGGGCATTGCTTTTGGTGGTGATGATTCTGGGCAAAGAACGGAATATATCTTTACCAAATTGAATGACATCAAACCAGCCATGATTGAAGAAGCCACGCAAAATGCCCGCAGTGTGGCAGAAAAGTTTGCCGCGGATTCTCAAAGCCGTCTCGGGAAAATCAAGACTGCCAATCAAGGTTTGTTTAGCATTGAGGACCGTGACAGCAATACGCCTTATCTAAAGAAAGTTCGTGTGGTTTCTACAGTGGATTATTATCTGGCTGATTAAATGGCTGGAAAGCTGAATAGAGGGGTCTAAAAAATTTAGAGCAGAATGAGGTTTTACATGAAGATAAATTCCAGTAATTCTGCTCTTTCTGCAATAAAAGATCTTTATTTTGAGGTGAAAGGTAAAAAATTCTTCTTCAAATATATTTAAAGAAAAATATTTTCAAAAATCGGGAAAATTAAAAAATCTTAGGAAATTAATTTTGCCGCAGCTTGGCTACTATATATCTCAAGGGTGTGATGGGATCGAAAAGAGTAGCATGCTGTGAGTGGCGCAAAACGCGAGTGCAGTACGAACCCAAAAGGTCTCGATTCGGCTTAGGACGCTATAGACCAAAAGTTTATAGGCTATAAGATCATTTCTTACAAAGAGTGATAGTTGAAGTAAACCATCAAGATGTTTTCCCAACACCCTCAAAATTTTCTCCTCTCATAAAAACAATCTTCTCCTCCAAACTGTTGAACACCTTCCCTACCCAGTCACTTATATTCTTCCTAAATAGCTGTAAATTCATTTGAGATTCAAATAAATACTATTTTAATCACATATCTAATCTATTTTATTTACAGCCTATAGCTTTCGATTATCTTATGTTTAAATATTACTCTAATGTCGCTGGTTGTTTATAAGTATTTGATATAAATAATTTAAAGTATAATATGTTTAATATTTACTCACAAATTATATCCTTGAAAAATAAAACAGAATGCTATGATAATTTTGCATATAAGAAAGGGGCACGTCCCATGAAAAAATATGAATTAGAAATCAGTTATCCGCATCAAGAAGAAGACGAAGCAGAACAGCTAGGCAGCTTATCGGCAGAAGAAATTCTCTCTACTTTCAAGTCCATTAACTGGCAACAGTTACGGGTTTTACAATTACAGATGCAAGCCGCCATTACCACTTTTACCGTAACAGACTCCGATGCTGAACAGTCGATTCAGATCACACTGAATGAACTGGCGCCGTCAGGTCAGCTTGAGTTCAGGCTGGAAAGTGATATTGAAGTCGAAGCTCAACATAAAATTCTGGGATTGTTTAGCCTGAAAAACAAAGACTATGTGTCATTTCGCAATCTGACTATGTCACAGGTTCAGCAATATCTTATGGCATTTTTAAATGAAGATCTCGACAGACTGAAAACCCAGTATCAGTCGGGTCATTCAGTATCTCCCATCAGTGCAGCGTCCAAAGCTTAGTCAGGCACTGATTCTGTAACAGGGCTGGATTGACAGTATTCCCTGACATTGTTATTTTGCGCGTTTTCTCCTGAATGCTTACAGCACATGCCTATTAACGACAACTTCGTCTACGCACCGCCTCAAGATCCATTGCATATCCTGTATGAAGATGATGATCTGTTCGTCATTGAGAAGCCGGCCGGTTTGTTGTCTGTTCCGGGACGTTTGCCTGAGCATCATGACAGTGCTTATTTACGGGTACTAGAGCGTTATCCGAATGCCAAAATTACCCATCGTCTGGATATGGCGACGTCTGGCATCCTGATGTTTGCCAAACATCGCGATGCTGAAGTGGCAGTCAGTAAAATGTTCCAGGCACGTACAGTCAGCAAGCACTATATTGCGCTGGTACAGGGAGAAATTCAGACCGAGGGCAGTGTCGATGTACCTTTGATTACTGACTGGGAAAATCGCCCACGGCAAATGGTGCATTTTGAACTGGGTAAAGCTGCCAAAACACTCTATCAACGGCTGGGATATCTGCCTGAGCAAGACATCAGCCGGGTATTGCTAACGCCAATTACCGGACGTTCACATCAGCTCAGAGTCCACATGCTGCATATTGGTCATCCGATTATGGGCGATAAAATCTATCATCCGGAACCAACGCGTAGTCCTCTTAATCGCATGGCCTTGCATGCCAGTGAACTGACTTTTACTCAACCCTTGAGTGGTCATAAAGTTGAAATTCTTGCACCTGCACCATTTTAGTAAAATTTAAGCATTCAAAAAATGAATATGGATTCTGATAAATATTTAAATTTTAGTAAGCTGCAACAGAAATGTCAGAATTTATTTCAGTCATCGGAAAATTATGGAGTTGAATTTAAGCAGTTTTCTAGAAAAATTATGTTCTGAATCATGTCTTATCAAGTAATGATTTTTTGAAATTAAAAAAGTGTACCCGGAAAAATTTCAGGAATCATTTAAGGGACTTTATCACTTTATCTTTAGTTTAACTGTTTGATCTATCTATTTTTATTCAGTTTTTATCAAGATTTGCAGTCTCTCAGGGGTTTGTTCTTATAACATTCGATATAAAAATAAAAACCCCTTTAATTGATTATCACCAACAGATTCATTTTAAGTAAATTGATAGGCATAAAAATATTAAGGTTTTATAGGTGAAAAATCATTTAAAAGATCAATTATATTAAATGTTTATGGTCATTTTTTATCTTTGATTCTCATCATTAAATTATGCAGAATAACTTTAAAACATCATAAATTTTTAATTTTTTAGTGCCTATATATGGTGCAAGGGGTAAGGGACAGGATGATGCTAAGTGGCGCGCTCTTTGTTCTCGCAAGTGTTTTAATCATTGTATTACTATGGGTATTCAATAGCCTGAAATTATCAAGAAACAATATTCAGTCCTTACAGGAAAATCTGGATCATTCACGCAGTAAATTGGCTGATTATGAAACACAAGTTAATGAATTAAATTATGAAATGACCCAGCTACGGATGCAACTGGGAAGTGCCAGAACTGAACTGAATAAATATAAACAATATCAGGATATCTGTGACATCGAACAATACATTATTAACCGCAGCTTGCAGGCCGAAAATTTCGTAGAAGTAACCAAGCTTGATGCTTCCATCATGCTGGATGATCTCAAAGCCTATATCGCTCAGGTCAAAGCGTATTTACAGAATTTACAGACTCAGGCCGAAGCTGATATTGAGCGACAGGCCCGAAAAGCTTTACAGGCTTATTATCAACAGGCCAAAGAACAGCAGCGACTGCAAGAAGTAGTTGAAGCTCTCGAGCATAAGATCAAGGGCTATCAACATGGTTTTGATCTGCCGGTCACGCAGCTTCTGGATCAGCTCATTAGTGGCTAAAACGATACTGATGCAGCCCGGCATTTACTGACTATCAGAACACAGATTGAGCAGGCCAAAGAACAGCAGCAGGTGGCTAGCTGTAACTATGTTGATGAAGACCGTCGCAAGAGCACCATTGCGATTTTGAGTCTGGCATTTAATAGCAGGGCAGAATTCTATTTGTCCCAGTTAAAGACTCATAATCTGGGTGAAATGCTGCAAGCCCTAAAAGATGATTATCGCCTGATGAACTATAAAGGGCAAAGCTTGAGCCAGGCCATGATTCAGGAGTCTTATCTGAACTTACGTCTGGAAGAGCTTAAATTCGCCGCCGTTTTACTACAATTACGACAGAATCAAGAGTCTGAGCCATCTGCAGTGATCGCTTCCTAACTACAATTAAAAAATCCAGATCAACCGATGAAATTTTTTAATCTGCAGATTGATATGCAGGTATTTTTAATTAGATGAAAATGCAGCTTTTTTTTCAAATTCTTAAATTTATATTGATAAAATTCAGTTGGTTATTTAGAGAAATTCAATTTTTTTTCATATTCTGTACTCGATAATTCAAATAAAATAAGTTAAGCTGAATCGAATAATAAAACATCATAATAAGGATATCTCTATGGCACGCGATTATGACAAATTCCCTGACGATGAAAATGGTCATGTACTGTGGCAAATGTATCAGGATGGTGATGATCTGCAGGACGACCATGAAATTGAATTCTCGATAGCCTTTAATAGTGAAGAACAGGCTGACCGCTGTGCATTGCATTTACTCAAAGAAGAACAAAAGATAAGCCTATATCAGGATGAGGAGAGCGATACGCTGGAATGGACAATTACCATTCATGTCTATATGCAACCTACCTATGAAAATATTGTCGATCTGGAACAATGGTTTACCAGAATTGCTGCTGAATTTCAGGGTGAATATGATGGCTGGGGCTGTATGGCCTATGTTTACGATGATGAAGATGACCCGGAAGAAGGTGAAAGCAAACTGCGTAGCAGCTAATCAAAATTTCCTTATTCAAGCCCGGTTAAGCCGGGTTTTTTTATGGCCTGCGGTATCGGTCGGGTCAACTGTAGTTTTTTGTTATACATCCTATAAAATGGATAGATAACAATTATATTTAGGCCGTACAGTATGTTGGGCAGTTATTTAAATACTGAGGCCGACGAGATCGGGATGATCCGTCCGAATAATAAATAAAAATAATCTTTCAGTAAGAACAAGAAAAAAAGGTAGGCTGAAATGAGTTATACCCTAAAAATGCATCGCGTATTCAGTGCGCCACCGGAACGGGTGTACCGGGCCTTTATTCATCCAGATGCTATTGCAAAATGGCTGGCACCGCATGGCTTTACTGCCAGAGTTGAGCATGCCGAAGTCAAACCGGGAGGCAGCTATAAAATCACCTTGACCAATTTTGCCACTGGTACCCAGCATCATTTACATGGCACCTATCATGAAGTTATTCCTAACCAGTTACTGCGCTATACCGATTGCTTTTCTACACCTGAGGTCAAAGGTGAAATTGAAGCCACGCTCATCTTTGAAAAAGTGTCTGTAGGCACCAGCCTGCATATTATTCAGGTGGGTTATCCGGATCTGGTACCGCCATCTGCATGCCACTTAAGCTGGCAGGAGTCATTGCAACTTTTGTCTTGGTTGGTCAATCCACATATTTTGGATGGTTAGGTTCAGTTAATTAAGTTGAGCGGGAGATCCTTTTAAAGCTTGAGCATGAGCCCACCCAAAGATGCTATAATTCAGCTTTAATTTTTTGTTTTTTCTTTTATTTTTTATTTTGTTGAGGTTGCTATGGCTCTACCACAATGCCCAAAATGCCAGTCTGAATATACTTATGAAGATGGTGACTTGTTAATCTGCCCAGAATGTGGATATGAGTGGAAAGAAGGGGAAGCAACTGAGGAAACCGTGGTCATCAAGGATGCGCATGGCAATCTGCTGGCTGATGGCGACACAGTTACGGTGATTAAGGATCTTAAAATTAAAGGATCTTCTTCAGTGGTTAAAGTCGGGACTAAAGTCAAAAATATTCGTCTATTGCCCGATGCAACTGATGGACATGATATTGACTGTAAAATTGATGGCATTGGCGCCATGAAGCTCAAATCTGAATATGTGAAAAAAGCCTGATACGTTCTTATACGAATGAGTGCTTTCGGTCTTCGGGTTTGAAGGTTTATGCTTCTTCCTCAAACTCGAAGATCAATCTCTTCTGATCGCTATATCATGCCTGGATCTTTGCTTTATGCCTCATCTTCATCTTGAATATTCAGATAATATTCAGCAGCTTGAAACCCGACCTTTAATGTTGGCAATTCACCAGGCCTTATTTAACGCCGGTTATATTAATGACCCGAATGATTTAAAAAGTAGGGCGATTGTACAGCAGGATTTTGTGATTGGACTAGAGCAGGAGACAGATCAGGCTTATGTGCATGCTAAAGTTTCTCTCCTGACTGGTCGTAGTCTGGACATCCGCCAGGCAATTTCCAAGCTGGTACTTCAGGTCATGCAGCAGCACATTGTCTCGCAGCCGGGGTTAAAGATTCAGCTCTGTGTTGAAATTCTGGAAATGGACAAAGAGACTTATACTAAAGCTATTATTTGATTTTTTTTAGATTGAAGTGAGGACTAGGAAATGAAGTTTTCTTAGTTTCTCTCTTTATCTTGAATACATCAGAACTAAATAAAAAATTGAGAAGTATCAAAGCGATTTTGAAATATAAAGAACGATAAATAAAACTAGAGCATGAAAATTTAAATAATCAGTCAAAATTCACCTGATTATTGCAGTTGATCAGAAAATTTTGCCTATAATTAAAAAAATAGTGTAATTTTAGGTATTAGGTCACACTTTTGACCTGATATATGGGGGATGGGTAAAACCAGGACCCATTCACATAATTAAAAATAATGAAAAACAAGAAAGACTGAAAGTAATGAGATGCTTGAAATCTCGTTTTTCAAGTCTGAATAAAACCTTATAGAGAGGTATTCAATGAAAATAATAGGGGAAGAATGTCTGGCTCAGGAAGTCAGGACATTTTTACAAAAATGGGATCAAGCTATTTGTTCACTTGAATTCAGCGAAATTCGTCAACTTTGCCGACCAGATGTCTGTCTGATTGATATTAGCTCCGAACTGAAAGGGATCGAGGCTTATCAGGCTGCATGGCAACAGTACCGCCCATATATGCGCAACAATGGTATGCGCGTTGAACGGAAGGAGGTCACCATTCAGGTCAATAATGACATGGCTTTCGTATATGGTTATGTCCGGATTGCCTATGCGGCGATGGAACGATATTTCCCTTTGCAATGGTGCCGCTTCAGCATGGTCTTGAGCAAGCAGCAAGATCAGTGGCAATTGCATTATCAACATATTTCTGTCCCTGTTCAGGAGAAGACTGAAAAACTGCGCCCTGTGAAACTGGCAGGTTAAGGCAAAAGTTTTAAATTTCATTGAAACAAGATCATCACATCTATTTGTCCATTCTTGAAAAAAATCGCCATAAAAAAGCCTGAATCGTTCAGGCTTTTTTATTTAGGGAAGATTAAAAGCGTTTTGGAATGCGCTGACCATTCGGTACCGGAATTTCCGCATTTTTTAATACACCAAATAACCAGGTTTCTGCATGTTGTACGGCTGTTTTCAACTGTTCACCCAAGGCTAGACGTCCGGCAATGAAACTCGCCAGTGAACAGCCTGAGCCATGATATTCACCTTCCAGGCGCGGACAACGGGTTTCGTTGATCAATTCACCCTGAATATATAGACGGTTCTGGATATAGTCGGGAGTATCTTCGTGGCCACCTTTAACAAGAATCGCGTGGGCACCCATTTCGAACAGTTTCTGCGTGGCTTGATCTAAATCCTGCTCACCTGTCAGAGCGCGCAACTCGACTGTATTTGGAGTTAAAATCGTGGCTAGCGGAATCAGTTGTTTAAACGCTTTGACCAGTGTGGCTTGATTGCCGAGTGAGCCACCACTATTGGCTACCAGCACTGGATCCAGTACATACTGATAGTCCGGATGCGCAGTTAGAAATTCTGCCAGTGCTTCAATATTTTCAGTCGTTCCCAGCATGCCTGATTTAACACAACGAATCGGCAGATCCTTTACCACAGCATTGGCCTGAGCCAGCAGTAATTCCTTTGAAGTTGCTTCAAAACCAAAGACCTGTTGTGAGTTCTGGATAGTCAGGGCTGTACAGGCTATTGCAGCATGAGCACCACTTTGACCGATGGCTTCAATATCTGCTTGAAGGCCTGCTCCACCTGAAGGATCTAAACCTGAAAAGCAAAGTACGGTAGGTCGCAAAATGATGTCCTTCATTCACTAAAATTGCCTTAGTATAGGCAAATTTATTCAAACTCTCGATATTAATTTCTATCACTTGCAAGAACGGTCTGTCAGGCAAAATTTCGTATGTTTTATCTGATCAAAATATAGAGTTGATTACCCTGAAAATGGGCATTCTTGGCTTGTTTTTATGGCCTAATAATTGCTTTAGGGTAGACAAATCTGGCTATACTCACGATATGAATTGATGTCGGCTGCAAACATAGGGGACAAGGTGTGATTCAGAATATTTTAATTGACTTGGATGGTACATTAACTGATCCAAAAGTGGGGATTACGACTTCTGCCCGCTATGGTCTGGAAAAGGTGGGTCATCCGATCAGTGAAGACACGAATATTGACTGGATTATCGGGCCTCCTCTAAAAGCTTCGCTAGCCAAAATTCTGAATGTAGATGCGGATGATACCCTGGCTGAACAGGCACTAATGGCATATCGTGAGCGTTTTGCAGTGACTGGCTTATATGAAAATCACGTCTTTGAAGGTGTAGCTGAAACTCTGGCGGAACTTAAACGCCGTGGTTATCGCCTGTTTCTCGCAACAGCAAAACCAACCGTTTATGCCAAACAGATTCTGGAACATTTTAATCTGGCCCAGTATTTTACTGAGATTTATGGCAGTGAGCTGAATGGTGATCGGACCAATAAAGGGGAACTGATTCAGTATATCCTGGAACAACAAGGCATACAGGCTGATCAATGCATTATGGTGGGGGACCGTGAGCATGATATTTTTGGTGCCCGCCATAATGGGATTGAGTCGATTGCAGTCAAATACGGCTATGGTTCAGAAATTGAATTACAGCAGGCACAGCCTAAATATACGATTGAGAACTTTAGTCATTTATTAGACTATTTAAAATAATTTTTTATTTTCATTAAAAATAAAATGCTTCTATGTTTAGGAGCATTTTTTATATTCATTATTAACAATAATTTTTAACTTCACCTTTTGAATAGAAATCTGTTTTATTGCGTTAACTTGATTAATTGTTTGTATACTTTTGTTCTAATATTTTTCATGCTTACATAAATATAATAATGCATTTTATGTGATCAATGTCATATTTTAATGAACCTATTTGATTATAATTCACAAAAACATATTTTCCTATTTTAATATCTATTTATTTAAATCTAGCTAAAAATATTAAAATTCAACAGCTTAATTTTATAATAAGTTTTTAATTTATTCATTTCACTATGTTTACAATATTTGGTAACAAGTTAAAGATAACATTTTTCAGATTCTCATTCCTTGATTTTGATGCTATGTATTTCACGTTTAATTAAGCAATAAATAAATTATAAAAAAGGATGGGAATAATATGGCGAATATACAGATATTATCGGCAGAGAATGGAGAATTAATTCAGGATATTAATACTAATATTGTGAATTTGACCGAAAAATCAGTGATCAAGGTAAATGCCACGATTGATGAAGTGGCAAAAATTACACGTCAAGGTAATTCGGCTGTTATCTATTTTAAAAATGGTGAAACCATTACGATCGAAAATTATTTTGATTATGCAGTCAATGATAATCGAATCGTTTTTGAACATGAAGGTCAATTGTACTGGGCGGAATTTACTGATGAAAATGGGGTAATGCTCGATACGATTCGATATCACCCGCTTACAGGAGATCTGGCTGAGAGTGAAACCGTAGCTGCGGGTATTTTACCTTGGTTGGGTGGGGCACTGGCTCTAGGAGCTATTGCGGCAGCGGCAGGTGGAGGCTCATCCTCAGGAAGTAGTTCGGATAATCGGGATACGAGTCCGCCGAAGTTAACCGGCGTCATTGTGAATGAAGAAGGCCAGCTTGAACTGAGTTTTGATGAAAATATAAATGGTTCAAATCCACGCGCTGAAGATTTCACAGTGGTTGTGGATGGAGAAGAAATTCCTGTCACCGATATTATTGTACAAGATGACAAGATTATCCTAATTACAGAGCCAGAGATCCGGGACGGACAAGAAGTTACAGTGGAATATCAGGATAGTACACCTGATGATAATCAGGGAATTAAGGATTCAGAAGGGAATGTATTAGAAGATCTGGATTCAGATGATGTGGGTGGAGTGCAGAATCCGGATATTAGTGGCCCCATACTTTTAGCTGCGGAAGTTAATGCCAATGGCAATATCGAGCTTAGTTTTAATGAAGCACTGGATGCAGATAATTTACCTCCTTTAGATAGTCTGGTCGTTACAGTGGGTACCGCACCAGATCAAACTACAGTCGATGTAATTAATATTGTTGCCGATGGAAATACCTTAACGCTGATTACCAGTCCGGTGATTGCAGCAGGTCAGACTGTCAGTGTGGAATATATCGATCCAACTGCTCGGAAGGATGAGAATGCCATTCAGGACTTGGCAGGGAACGATGCGGCAAGCTTTAGCACAGTGGATCTACCCAATGGGGTGATCAATGATTCAGAACAACCCGTTGTAGATACAGCAAGTCCAGTTCTTATTGATGCCGAAGTCAATGCTGACGGTAATATCGAACTCAGCTTTAATGAAGATGTTTCGACTTCGAATCCTTTGCCTGCTGATTTCACAGTAGTGGTCGATGGAGCAGAAATTCCGGTAACTGACATTGTCTATGACGGCAATAAAATCATTCTGGTAACCGATCCTGTTATTACTGAAGGTCAGGAAGTAGAAGTCACTTATGCCGACAGTACACCGGGAGACGGACAGGGAATCCGTGATGGCAGTGGTAATGTACTAGATGGTTTTGATGCGGTAGGAGTTGGGGGAGTTGAAAATAACTCGGAACAACCAGTAGAAGATACGGAAAGTCCAGTTCTTATTGATGCTGAAGTCAATGCAGACGGTAATATTGAACTTAGCTTCAATGAAGATGTATCAACCTCGAATCCGTTGCCTGCTGATTTCGCGGTAGTAGTTGATGGAGAAGAAATCCCGGTAACTGACATTATCTATGACGGCAATGAAATCATTCTGGTAACTGATCTAGTCATTACCGAAGGTCAGGAAGTAGAAGTCACTTATGCTGACAGCACCCCGGGAAATGGTCAGGGAATCCGTGATGGCAGTGGTAATGTGCTGGATGGATTTGATGCGGTAGAAGTTGGGGGAGTTGAAAATAACTCAGAACAGCCAGCAGAAGATACGGAAAGTCCAGTTCTTATTGATGCTGAAGTCAATGCAGACGGTAATATTGAACTTAGCTTCAATGAAGATGTTTCGACCTCGAATCCTTTACCTGCTGATTTCACAGTAGTCGTAGATGGAACAGAAATTCCGGTGACCGATATTGTTTATAACGGCAATGAAATTATCTTGGTAACCAATCCTGTTATTACTGAAGGTCAGGAAGTTGCAGTCACTTATGCTGACAGTACTCCGGGAGAGGGTCAGGGAATCCGTGATGTCAGTGGCAATGTACTGGATAGCTTCGATGCGGTAGAAGTAGGTGGCGTTGACAATAACTCAGAGCAACCAGTAGAAGATACTGTAGCCCCTGTATTAATTGATGCTGAAGTCAATGCTGACGGTAACATCGAACTCAGTTTTAATGAAACTCTAGATGCAGACAATTTACCACCTTTAGATAGTCTAGTCGTTACAATCGGTACAGCTCCAGATCAGACTACAGTCGATGTGATCAATATTGCTGCCGATGGAAATATCCTCACGATGATTACCAATCCAGTGATTACAGCTGGGCAGACCGTTAGTGTCGAATATACTGATCCAACTACTGGAAATGATGACAATGCAATTCAGGACTTGGCAGGGAATGATGCCGCAAGCTTTACTACAGCGGATCTACCAAATGGAGTTGTAAATAATTCAGAACGTTTACTGAATCTTGCCGATGATAATGTGTCCGCAATTTTGGAAGGATCACGAGATGCAACTGTATTGGAAACATATAGTGATAGTAGTGGTATCGACGTGCTCAATGGCACTTCGGAAGTTGCCGTGGTCGATTTTACGATTGAGGAAAATATTTCTAGCGTGGTGATTGCAGTACAGCAAGAAAATCTGGTTAGCTTGGCGAATGCCTTTACTTTCGTGGTACGTAATACAACCACTGGCGAAGAATTTGAGGTCGCTTCAGCAAATACCAGTCAAGGCGGCTTAGTTGCTGGTGCATTGGGACTGGAGCTGCTGGGTGGAGTAGCAGATGCTCAAGGATTGAGACTGGATATTAATGACTTGCCTGCTGGAACCTATGAAGTCTCGGTATATGGTGATTCTTCACAATTAGCAGATATCCTGACCACTATAGATTTAGCGAATTTAGGCGATAACACGGTTAACAATCTGGTGTCAGATACTGTATTAGGTTTACTCGAAGCTACCTTGACTGGCCAAAACGCTGATCCTCGTGGAATTCTGGAGCAATTGACACTTCGTGAGTTATTGGATTTAACTACAGGTTCTTCTGTACCAATTATAAATACTTTAACCACAGCAGTTGATTCAGTCTTGTCATTGGCTCTGGATAACATACTAGTTCGCCCAATATTAGGTGATGTATACAATACCTCCGTAGGGAGTTTACTTGCAGGAAATGGAGGCGGGGCATTAGGATTCCTATTAACTACTTTAGGATTGGGTACAGCATTAGATGCGCTTCTAAATGGAATTTTAGAAGGGGTAGATGGTGCAGGCCAAGCATTATTCGATAACCTGGTTGAACCACTAGTTAGCGATATTTTGCTAGATACCGTGCTTGAAGAAACTGGCCTAACGACTGGTTTAAATACCTTGCTCGGATCATTAAATACATTGCTAAGTACTTTAGGGCTGGATGATGTTTTACCAGCTGTTGATGGCTTAATAGACCTGATCGCTCAAGAAGCCTTAAGTAATCCATTAACGCTATTTGGTGGAACCACTGCTGAAGTCTACGAAGTCAATGGAGAAATCTACCGTGCAACAGGCAATATTCAGGAAACTTCAGCCGACGGCACACAAGCGGATAATTGGGCGGGTGGCGTATTAACTGAGATTAATGGGCAGCCAGTAACTTTCGATTTAAGTGATGAGGGAGGTAACTTTACCATTATCGAAGGGACGTATGGTGAGCTCAAACTCTATGAAAATGGTAATTTCAGTTATGAATACAATAGTGCAGTAGGACAGGGCCCATTACTGAGTGAAGTATTTGAATATACGGTAACGCGTAATGCGGGACAGGCCGAGCAGGAAAGTGCTTCAGCAAATCTGGTGATCAATATTGATCGCGTAAACCAGATTATTAACTATGCCGACGATCCAGCAGATAACCTGTTACAGGGTGGCGCAGGTGATGACATCCTGACGGGTGGTGCAGGAGCAGACACAGCGATCTATTATTTACTGAATAATGCTGATGCAACAGGCGGTAATGGTACAGATACCTGGACTGACTTCAATGCAGTTGAAGGTGATACCATCGATGTCTCTGCATTATTAAGTGATCAGGCAGTAGATGCATCAAATCTGGGGAACTATATCACGCTCGAACAACGTGGAGATGATACAGTCGTGACGATCGATCGTGATGGTTCCGATACCGATACCACCTTTGCGCGCGCTGATTTGCTGATATTGCAGAATGTAGACAGTGCAACTTTACAGCTGGATGACATCATTAAATATAATCCAATCTGATCAGCAGGTTCAGAATGGATGATTTATAAAATTTTATGATGTCATTGAACTTCAATTAAAAAATCCCGCTTAATGCGGGATTTTTTAATTTTACATGGGCATTTAAAGTGTTAAAAACCAGATAGAAGCAGCAATGACGACAATTAAGATAACCAGAAAGATTTTTAGATTGGTTTTAGGATAAGTGGTGCTTAAGCTCGCTTTCGTAATTTCCTGACCTGCGGGATCATACAGAATCACCTTTTGTGCACTATTTTCATAACCTAATTCTAGCAGGGCACGCTGTTCAAGAGCTGTCAGACCCTCTTCAGGCATATCCATAACTTGCAGCAGCGTTGTAGAGCCCCAAAGTTTTTGAACAATTGAAGTAGATACCAGCTGTTTTAGGGTGTCTGAGGCAGCATTAAAGTCGGCAATGATGCTGCGTTCATGCGCATAGGGAACGGGAGGGACCATTGTTTGCACAATCGTGCCCTCATTGTCCATCAGTTGCATTTTATCTTTATAAATTTGCACCCATATTGCATTGGGAAGTTTGGATAACTGATCTTGCAGCATGAATTGCCTACGTATTGCTTTGATATTAAATTAAATAATCTATAAACATATCCCGTATCAAGACGGGATATGTAATGTTCCATTACTTGGCAGGAGCACCATATTCATTATTTTCTTTTTTGGTATCACTTGCCCACCAGATAATGAGTAAAATGGCTCCTATCCCTGTCAGTACAAGCAATTGCCACCATCCAGAGCGTCCAATGTCATGCAAGCGACGTGCCCCTACAGCCAGACTTGGGAGCAGAAGCGCTAAATTTAGCAGGCCATTCACCAAAGGTTTGGTGCCTAAAACTGCATCAATGACTTCACTAATAATGCTTAAAATTACGCAAAACAGCATAAAGAACCAAAATTCTTTACGGCGTGCACGACCTGAAAAGTTTGCATAATTGGTTAGACATTTTACGAACCAATCGATACTGCTGTAATTCTCTTCAGCCTGATCCAGATTGGAATATTTATTAATCTGATTGCTAATGCTTTCTCCCAGATGAATCGAGTTTCCCAAAGCCAGATAAATATCTGCTGCCTGACCGGTTGAGTTAACAATAAAATCAACCCGGTCACCGCGTGAAGGAGGGCGTTGTCCACGCCAGTCTGCACCGCTAAAACTGTAGCGGTTGTTATCATCCCCTGTGATAAAACCCGTATTATCTTGAATAGAAAAATCCAGGATGGAACCTTTCATAAGCCCTCTCTATTTATCTTCTGGCTATTATGGATTTGTATAAATATTATTCATATATGGCCGATAGTAGCATAGGAAATTTATTTTGAGATCAAGCTTTTATAAAAATATTTAGGTAATAAATTTTCACTATCTAAAGCTAGAAGTTCTGATTAATAAGAAGTTGATTTAGCCGATAACGAATAATTTAGTTAAATTTAGATTTTCTTAATTTGTTGAATAATAAGGAATGATTTAATGGAGCAAAACTAAGATAAGTTTAATAAGGTTAAAAATATACTGAAATTTATAAAATATAATTTAAATCAATAACTTAATTAATTTTAGTATTTTATTCAATATAAATATATTGCGAATTTTTACGTAGAGTTTGAATAAGAAACTAATCCCCAACAGACTTTGCTTAAGTTAATAAATGCTTATATATTGATCTCATAAAACAACTTAAACATTACACTGTTTTTAAGTGAATTCACCTATTTTATAAAGGCAATTTTAATTAATAAAACATTAAAGGGTGTCATGATGAAAGCTATTCCAATGAAGAAGATGATTAACTGCGTTGCGATGAGTGGTGTATTGCTATTCACTGCTGGTCAAACGATGGCAATGAATCAGCAATCTTCAACTGCTGCTCAAGCAAATTCTAAAGCATCAAATGACAGCCGAATGAATTTAACTGAGAGCCAAGTGATTAAGGTTGTAAGTACGGTCAATAACGGTGAAATCAAACAGGCAAAAACAGCCTTGCCTAAGCTTAAAACAGATGACGCACGTAAGTATGCGCAAATGATGATTAGCGAACATACAGCGAACGAGAAAAAAGGCCAGGCTCTGGCAGACCGTTTAAAATTAACTCCACAAGCAAGCAGCCTCAGTACTGCATTGCAAAGTGATAGTGACAAGATTGTCACTGACCTGAGCAAGCCATCTGCAGCTGATAAAGACTATATGATGAGCCAGGTTGAAGTACATCGTAAAGCCCTGAACACTTTGGACACGCAATTGATTCCAAATGCGAAGAATGCGGAATTAAAAAGCATGTTGACGCAAACCCGTACTGCGGTAGCGACACATCTGAAAAAAGCTGAACAAATCGTTGAAAAGATGAAATAAGTTAAGCATTCATCCAATAAAAAAACCGCCATTTTGGCGGTTTTTTTTGATCATAATACTTTATATATTATGTGATATTTCTTACCAGCTTAACGCACCACCAGTTTGGTAGTCTGTTACGCGAGTTTCGAAGAAGTTCTTCTCTTTACGTAGATCCATCATTTCTGACATCCACTGGAATGGGTTGTTCACACCAGTAAACTGTTCAGGCAAGCCTAACTGGCTCAAGCGACGGTTACAGATAAATTTCAGGTATTCTTCCATCATGCCGGCATTCATGCCCAATACACCGCGTGGCATCGTGTCACGAGCATATTCGATTTCAAGCATGGTACCTTCAAGAATCATCTGAATCACTTCTTGCTGGAATTCAGCAGTCCACAGATGCGGGTTCTCGATCTTGATCTGGTTGATCATGTCGATACCGAAGTTCAGGTGCATAGACTCATCACGCAGGATGTACTGGAATTGCTCAGCAACACCATTCATCTTGTTACGACGGCCCATAGACAGAATTTGGGTGAAACCGCAGTAGAAGAAGATACCTTCAAGGACACAGTAGAATGCGATCAGGTTGCGAAGCAGGATCTGGTCGTTTTCTGGTGTACCGGTTTTGAAAGTAGGATCACTTAAAGATTGAGTATATTTCAGGCCCCAAGCCGCTTTACGCGCAACTGATGGAACTTCGCGGTACATATTGAAGACTTCGCCTTCATCCATACCTAAAGATTCAATACAGTACTGGTAAGCATGCGTATGAATCGCTTCTTCAAATGACTGACGCAGGATGTACTGACGGCATTCAGGGTTGGTGATGTGACGGTAGATCGCCAATACCAGGTTGTTTGCAACCAGTGAATCTGCTGTAGAGAAGAAGCCCAGTGAACGCATCACGATGGTACGTTCATCTTCGGTCAAGCCATTTTCAGACTTCCACAACGCGATGTCGTGGTTCATGTTGATTTCTTGAGGCATCCAGTGGTTCGCACAACCATCCAGATATTTCTGCCAAGCCCATTCGTATTTGAATGGCACTAACTGGTTCAAGTCAGCACGGCAGTTGATCATACGTTTATCATCAACCTGTACACGCTGTGCGCCCATCTCAAGTTCTTCAAGACCAGGCGCAACGTCCAGTTGGTCTAGGGAAGCAGATGCTCTTGCCAGTGAATCGGTTGAATTTGATCCTGCGCTTCGAGGGGCTGCAGCGGGTTGTGCAGCTGCCACATTCGACGATGTGTTGCTTGCATCAGATACCATCTGCGGATTAGCCGTTTTTTTCGGCTCGACGGGCGTAGGCTGCTGTTCAGGTGCAGCCGGTTTTTGCGAATCATCTTCGAAATCGTCCCAACTTAGGATAGACATATCAATTCTCTCTAGTTGCTTTATATCTTTTATTAGACATCCAGCAGTGCTGAGATGTCTTACTATACGCTCAATTTGTGTAAACAAAATTAAGTTTTGTCGATGAATGCTCTGAATTTGTTCAGAGATAAATCCCCACTACTTATTTTGTTTACGCTGTTGCTGGCGAACTTTAAACCAGAAATAAGCAATCGGTGCGTAAAAGGTAACGGCAAAGGAAAGGATCAATGCCACAAGTCCTAACATGTAGTTGTGAGTCATATGGGGCATAGGTTTTCCTTTAATTTAAGTCGAGAGGCTTTTCAGCCTCCCATCTTTTTACCACAAGCTTAGTTGAGCTTGATTCGGATAACTCCGACAATGTGAGCGAACATACTCTAACCGATTAAATCGGATGCGAGTGTAGTTGCACACACTGACAGGCTTATCCAACGAGCACATAACTCTCATCAGCATCTCCTTTTTGTAAAAGACGCTTTCAGAGGATGACTCTTTACCTAAACTTTGCTAAAGTATTCTGCGTTAAGTCGTCGAAAATTTAACATCTAGAATACTCTAGCGATTCAGGGAAGTATTTCCTCTGAAAGCTTGGGTTTTCAAACCAATGGTCTGTCAGTTTTGGCAGGCCATTTTTATTGCCTAAAATTTTTCTTTATATCCGCACCTCCTTTGATTTTTCTCAGTTAGTTTGGAATCCCCCTAAATCCCCCTTTTGCAAAGGGGGACTTGCATCCCACCATTTGCTTCGAGAAATCTCCCTCCTTTGAAAAAGGAGGGTCGGGGTGGATTAGAAACCCGTCAGATTACTGACAAGCCTCACAATCAGGATTATCAATTGAACATGCTTGTGGCACTGGCGCTGCTTGCGCAAAACCTTCTTCCTCTGCAGGAGCTTCAGGTTTTTGCGCTTCAACCACCGGAGCTGCTGCTACAGCAGGAGCCGCAACAGTTGCAGGTTTAACTGCATTCAATGCGCCAGTGTTAATGGTTGATTTCTCAGCAGAAGTCGCACCCAATGCACGAAGGTAATAAGTCGTTTTAAGGCCACGTAACCAGGCCATCTTGTAAGTGATGTCCAGTTTTTTACCGTTTGCACCCGCGATGTACAGGTTTAGAGATTGTGCTTGGTCAATCCATTTTTGACGACGAGAAGCCGCATCTACAATCCAGCGTGGCTCAACTTCAAACGCAGTCGCAAAGATCGCTTTTAATTCTTCAGGAATACGAGAAATCTTCTGAACAGAACCTTCGAAATGTTTCAGGTCATTGACCATCACTGCATCCCAAAGACCACGTTCTTTCAACGCACGTACCAGGTACGGGTTGATCACTGTGAATTCACCAGACAGGTTAGATTTCACATACAGGTTCTGGAATGTAGGCTCGATTGACTGAGACACGCCACAAATGTTCGAAATAGTTGCAGTCGGAGCAATCGCCATCACATTCGAATTACGCATACCGTCTTTTTGAACTTTGGCACGTAAAGTGTCCCAGTCCAGACGTTGTGTGCGGTCTACTTCAAACATGCGTTCTGGACGAGTTTTCGCAACCAGGTCAAGTGAGTCGATTGGCAGAATACCTTGATCCCACAATGAGCCTTTGAATGTTTCATACGTACCGCGTTCAACAGCAAGGTCACTTGAAGTTGAAATTGCGTAGTAAGAAATCACTTCCATTGATTCATCAGCAAACTCAACCGCAGCGTCAGAACCGTAAGCCATACCCATTTCGTAAAGCGCATCCTGGAAGCCCATGATACCCATACCGACTGGACGGTGTTTCAGGTTCGAGTTACGTGCTTGTGGAACTGCGTAGTAGTTGATGTCGATCACGTTATCGAGCATACGAACCGCAGTTTTTACTGTACGAGCCAGTTTTTCACGATCCAGCTTGCCGCCTTGAACGTGTTGTACCAGGTTGATCGAACCTAAGTTACATACTGCGATTTCTTCTTTGCTGGTGTTCAGGGTGATTTCTGTACACAGGTTAGAAGAGTGAACCACGCCTACGTGCTGTTGTGGTGAACGCAGGTTACATACGTCTTTGAACGTGATCCATGGGTGACCTGTTTCGAACAGCATAGACAGCATTTTGCGCCACAAATCTTTTGCACGGATTTTCTTGTGCAACATATTTGTTTCTTTGGCAATGCTTTCGTAGTAAGCATAACGCTCAGCGAATTCTGCACCAGTCAGATCATGAAGATCAGGCGTTTCAGAAGGTGTGAACAGTGTCCATTCAGCATCTTCGAATACACGTTGCATGAACAGGTCAGGAACCCAGTTCGCAGTGTTCATGTCGTGAGTACGACGACGGTCATCACCCGTATTCTTACGCAGCTCAAGGAATTCTTCGATATCCAGATGCCAGGTTTCCAGGTATGCACATACCGCACCTTTACGTTTACCACCCTGATTTACTGCAACAGCAGTATCGTTGGCAACTTTAAGGAATGGCACCACACCTTGAGACTTACCGTTTGTACCTTTAATGTAAGAGTTCAGGGCACGAACTGGAGTCCAGTCATTACCTAAACCGCCTGCCCATTTAGACAGCATTGCGTTATCACGCATCGCGCCATAGATGTCAAACAGATCATCATCAATTGTAGTTAAGTAGCAGCTAGATAACTGTGGACGTAGCGTACCTGAGTTGAACAGGGTAGGCGTAGACGCCATGTAGTCGAAGCTAGACAATAAGTTATAGAACTCGATTGCACGGTCTTCACGGTTATCTTCGTTCAGGGCAAGACCCATAGACACACGCATGAAGAACAATTGCGGCAATTCGAAACGCACGCCATCTGAGTGGATAAAGTAACGGTCAAATAGGGTTTGCAGACCTAGGTAAGTGAACTGGTTTGAACGTTCTGGTTGAATCGCTGCAGCCAGCTTAGCCAGGTCAAAGTTTAACAATTCAGGTGAAAGAAGCTCTAACTCAATCCCTTTTTTCAGGAAAGTTTCAAGTGCATCACCTTCATTAGTATCAGTGGATAGACCCAAGAACTCTAAACCGGTAGCCACCAGGTCATCACGCAACAGACGTGCAGTCACATAAGTATAGTTAGGTTCTTGCTCAATACGGGTACGAGTTGCCATCATCATGGTTGTAGAGATATCAGACTCTTTTACACCGTTATAAAGGTTTTTTACGGTCTCATCGACAATCGCCTGTACGTCGATCCCTTCAAGGCCTTCAGCAGCACGAGTCACAGTCGCAGTCAATTCGCTTAAGTCAAGCGGCTTTAACTTACCTTCTGCATCAGTGACTTGCAGTGTGGGGTGATGGTTGGCACCTAACTGTTTGCGCGCTTCAGAACGTTGTTCACGGTAGATGACATAGGCACGTGCAACTTTCTGTTCGCCAGTACGCATCAGCGCAAGTTCAACCTGATCCTGAATTTCTTCGATATGGATCGTGCCACCCGATGGTAAACGGCGTTTGAATGTATTCAGAACCATTTCCGTTAATTGTTCGATACGGTCGTGTATACGGCTCGAATCTGCACTTTGCTGGCCTTCTACTGCCAAAAATGCTTTTCCAATTGCAACAGAAATTTTTTCTGCATCAAAAGCGGCAACATCACCGGTGCGTTTAATCACCTGAAGTTGACCCGGAGTGGACGTGATTACGCTCATGTTAACATAGCTCCATTGTCATCTATTTTTATGTTTATGGACCGTTTGAACTGGGCAAAAATCGTGCCACAGTGTTCGAGGAATAAACACAAGACCTAGTGGTTATAAAATTAATTGAACACAAGATACGGGAAAATTTAGGGTAGATCAATATTGACATTTTGCTAAATATTTTTCTGAAGTTTTATCTTAATCTTTTGCAAAAAGATCCCAATTTTTATTGATTCTTGCATAAGCCTTATCCGGCAAGGCATAGCATATCAAAGCTGGCAAAAAGTGCTTATAGATAACATTGTGGATAACTAAAAAGGCCTGAATCAACTAGTCACATTTTGTCCAGATTCAGCTTTGATCAATGCAAATAAGCCGACAAACGGTAGTTAAATGCACATTCGAGTGAAATGTGCACGATAAAATATTACAAAATGCTACTTTGATGTATTGGTTTGGTGAACGCTATCTTGTTTACAATGTAAACGTGTGTATATTGCAAGCATATTAAAAACGTATCTATTGGATTTCAAAAGGATACGTCCGTAGCATACGTCCATCAAATAAAGGGGCAACACATGAGCCAAGAAGAAAAGTTACCTAAAATTCTAATTGTTGAAGATGATGAGCGTCTTGCTCGTTTAACACAAGAATACCTCATCCGTAATGGTCTTGAGGTTGGGGTAGAGCCGGATGGCAACCGTGCTATTCGTCGTATTATTGCCGAGCAACCAGACATGGTAGTTCTAGATGTCATGTTGCCAGGTGCTGATGGTTTGACCATCTGTCGTGAAGTTCGTCCACATTATCATCAACCGATTTTAATGCTGACTGCGCGTACTGAAGATATGGATCAGGTGCTAGGTCTGGAAATGGGTGCAGACGACTATGTCGCTAAACCGGTTCAGCCACGTGTCCTGCTGGCTCGTATTCGTGCTTTATTACGCCGTACTGACAAAGTGCCTGAGGATGAAGTGGCTCAGCGCATCGAATTTGATGACCTGGTGATCGACAATGGTGGTCGTTCAGTGACCTTAAATGGTGAGCTGGTTGATTTTACTAGTGCAGAATATGACCTGTTGTGGCTGCTGGCTTCAAATGCGGGTCGCATCCTGTCACGTGAAGATATCTTTGAGCGTCTACGCGGCATTGAATATGACGGCCAAGACCGTTCAATTGATGTGCGTATCTCGCGCATTCGTCCAAAAATTGGTGACGATCCTGAAAATCCAAAACGTATTAAAACAGTACGTAGTAAAGGTTATCTATTCGTCAAAGAAACTAACGGTATCTAATCGGTGCCTTTAGCCGCCTGAATAAACAGGATAATTAATAGGTGTTTAAACACAGTATATTTTTGCGGATATACGCAGGCCTGGTCATGCTTGTGGTCCTGGTGGCAGTATTCAGCTATCTGCTGGTACAGATCATCAATTACCAGCGTGCGCAGGAGTATCGTGAATCCCTGACTGATGGTATGGCATATATCATCAGTGAGGGGGTTGCGAGACAGCCTAATCTGCAGCAAAAGATGGATTGGGTTTCAGATGCGTCTGATCTGTTGGAATTGCCGATCTACTATGTCGAAGCCAGTAAAGTGGATATTACCCGAGCGGAAGGTCGACGTCTGGCTGACCGTAAGGCAGTCGTGCGTTGGGATGCCAAAACCGGGGTAGCTTATATTGTCATCGGGCTACGCGATGATCCAAGTCATTATCTTTATATTAAGGCGGATAATATTACTGAACGTCAGATGAAGGCTTTACCGGTCTTTATTCTGGACTATCTGGTGTACTACCCAGGTCAGGAAAAAGAATACCTGAAGCGAATTCAGGATTATTTCTCTTATCCAATCTCGATCGAAAATGTCCAAAGCCTGCCATTAGATTCCGAGCAGATCGGACGTTTGCGTTTAGATCACAGCATTATTCTATATCGTGATAGTGCCTCAATTCGTGGTACTACGATTTCGATCATTTCTCCTATACCTAGCTCGACGTCTGAAGTGCTGGTCATGGGGCCAGTGCCGTTATTTAACTGGATGCCATTTCAGTTAGCTGCCGGAATTACCTTATTGAGCCTGTTTGTCTTAAGTCTGGGAATTTATGGTCTGTTGGTGCCAATGCAGCGTAAACTGCGTGAAGTTAGCTATGCCCTGAACAAGATGAAAACCGGGAACATGTCATTGCGTCTTCCGGTAGAGGGCAGTGATGAGATGGCGACGCTGGCTTCCAGCTATAACAATATGTCGGATCATATTCAGCGCCTGATCGAAGCGCAGCGTGAATTGATGCGTGCCGTATCGCATGAGCTGCGTACACCGGTTGCCCGTATCCGTTTTGCTGTGGAAATGATGGCAGATGAAGACGACTATGATTATCGCTTGCAGCAGGTTGAGCAGATCGATAAGGATATTGAAGCCTTAAATACCTTGATCGATGAAATCATGACCTATGCCAAACTGGAACAGGGCATGCCTTCAATTGAATTTGAAGATATTGATCTGTTTGAAGTGTTGGAGCAGGTGGCCGTCGAAACAGATGCTCTAAAAACTGGCAAAGAAGTTGAAGTGCTGCCAATGTCAGTACCTGTAACCGTAGAAGCTGAACGACGTTACCTGCATCGTGTGGTGCAAAATCTAGTGGGTAATGCAGTACGCTACTGTGAGCAGAAAATCCTGATCAGTGGTGGATTAGACGCTAAAGGCATGGCGTATATCTGTGTGGAAGATGATGGTCCGGGGATTCCGGAAGGTGATCGTGCTCGTATCTTTGAAGCTTTTGCCCGACTGGATGATAGTCGTACCCGTGCTTCAGGGGGTTATGGTTTGGGCTTGTCTATTGTCAGCCGGATTGCTTACTGGTTTGGTGGAGAGATTCAGGTTGATCAAAGTCCGACACTGGGTGGTGCACGCTTTATCATGATTTGGCCAGCCAGCCGTTACGGTAAAAAAATCAAGCAAAAACCGATCGAAAAGCTGGAAAAAGCTGAAGTGTCAGATCAGTCAGAATAAGAGTTTAGGTGAGAAAAAAACGATACATAGGTATCGTTTTTTTATGGCTATTTAAAGGGGATTATTCATGGATGGTAGCATCCGGTTCAATCAGTGGCTTGCCTTCTTTCAGGCTGTTTAAGGCATCAGAATTGAAGTTGATCAGTAGCTTGTTATTTTTAACATCTACCTGATAGCTTTGGATTAGCTTCTGGTCACCAGATAAGGTTTCAAGCTTGTACTCATCGGCAATATTCATAATACCGTCCAGGTTAATGCTGGAAGAGGCATAGTCTGTCTGGAAAAGTTTATGAATATCCCCTAAGTCAAAGATTGCATTGCTGGCATCCTGATGTTTTTGGATATAGCTTTCTACATGTCGCATCAATAATTGAGCAAAGAAAAAATAATCAGGTTTATGGGTAAATCGTAGAGACATGCATGGACTCCTTATTGTTACTTTATAAATGTGATAGTGTGTTTAAAAATAGAAATATCATAATCTGAATCAAACTGTTGGACGTGTTGCAAAAATACACAATTGCTCTTTTAAGGCTTACCGAGAGCGGGTAGAAAAGGGGGCTTCTAATTGAATGACAACATTCATGTTAAACATCTTTTAAAAACACACTTATTTTCCGGAGCATGATGCAAAGGTGAAATGTTTTTAATTGATTCTTTATAAGTTTCGTTTCATTGGGTGGGTAGCCAGCCACTGTAAAAGGAGTGAGGCTTAATTAAGCATAGCTTTAAAAGTCTATCTGGGTTTAGAAAAAAATAATGGAAATTTAAACTTTAATTTAAAAAAACGATCGGTTGAGATTCTATGAGCTTAAAGCCAGAATAAAATTAGGAATGTCTAAAAAATCATCCAAAAGACTAAGGCTTATAAACTAGCAAGTGAAATCCAAAATCAGGTACAATTGGCGGGATTAATTTTGTGTTTGGTGTATTTGAAGGCCAATACATACATTCTTTGTTAATAAATCGGCCTGCCAGGAGTTATCCCCGCATGAGTGCCATTACTCCATACGAATGGGCAATTATTGCCTTCGTGATCGGCGTTACATTTTTATGCGTCTTTATGCTCACTGTCCCATTACTCCTCGGGGGTAAATCATGGGGCCGTGCCAAGCAGGAGCAGTTTGAGTCAGGCGTAGTCAGCGCAGGTGGAGCTCGTATCCGCTTGTCTGCGAAATTCTATTTAGTTGCAATTTTCTTTGTAGTCTTCGACCTCGAAGCACTTTACCTGTATGCATGGGCATCTTCTGTTCGTGAAGTAGGTTGGATTGGTTTTGCAACTGCAGCTATCTTTATTTTGGTTTTACTTGTTGGTTTGGTTTACGAATTATCGACAGGCGCACTGAACTGGGCACCTTCAGACAGACGTAAAGCAGCAGGATACAAAGCTAAAATTGGTTCGCCAAATATGGATCTTGCAGAAATTACGCGCTTCAACTCTGTTGAAGAATTGGTTATGGATCCAACTGGTCAAATCCCAGCTCAATCATCTGGTCTTGTGAAAAAATCACAAGTTCAACCCTCTGATAAGGAGTAACTCGGGATGAAATATACATTAACCCGTGCGAATCCGAATGCTGATGAATATCCACTTCAAGAGCGTATCGTTGTAGAAGATCCGCTTCTAGAAGAAGAAGTGAATAAAAATGTGTTCATGACTCGCCTAGAGGATGTAATGCACACAGCAGTGAACTGGGGTCGTAAGAACTCAGTTTGGCCATTTAACTTTGGTACATCTTGCTGCTACGTTGAATATGCAACGACTTTGACCGGTGTACATGACTTGTCACGTTTTGGTGCCGAAGTTATCCGTGCTTCACCGCGTCAGGCAGACTTGATGATTGTAGCAGGTACATGCTTCGTGAAAATGGCTCCGGTAATTCAACGTCTGTATGAACAGATGCTTGAACCGAAATGGGTGATTTCAATGGGTGCGTGTGCGAACTCAGGTGGTATGTACGATATTTATTCAGTCGTACAAGGTGTGGATAAGATTATTCCGGTAGATGTATACGTTCCGGGCTGCCCACCACGTCCTGAAGCATTGATCCAGGCATTAATGCTGTTACAAGACCAAATTCAATTAGAGCGTCGTCCGCTGTCTGCGGTAATCGGTGATGATCTTAAGCCAGTGTATAAGCCAAAGATGATGCCGGAACGTGACCGTAAGAAAGACCAGCGTGTGGCTGTGAAGAACTTACGCTCTATGGATGAAATTAAATAATTTAAACGACCGGTTTTTTGTTGTGCACCCGCTATGGGTGTAGTTGTCGTTTAGGTTGACTGAATTTGTATTAAATAGGAAGCCAAGCCAATGGCTGAAACTGACATTGCTATGCCAGAATCAACAGCAGTTGATTCACGCCCAGCATTTGCCATCATTGAAGAGCTCAAAACCAAGTTTGGTGAGAACTTCTTTGTGCAAACAACTTTCGAGGATTTCCCGACAGTTTGGGTTGAGCGCGCACGTGTACAAGAAGTATTGATGTTCTTGCGTACCGTGCCACGTCCATACGTGATGCTATTCGACTTGTCTGCAGTAGATGAGCGTTTACGTACGCACCGTGACGGTTTGCCTGCGTCAGAATTCACAGTGTTCTATCATTTATTATCTTTAGAGCGTAACTGTGACATTCGTATTAAAGTTGCATTAAGCGACAGCGATCTGAATATTCCGACCGCAACGAATATCTGGCCAAATGCGAACTGGTATGAGCGTGAAGCTTATGACATGTTCGGCATCAATTTCGAAGGGCATCCAATGCTCCGTCGTATCTTGTTGCCAACCTACTGGGAAGGTCATCCGCTACGTAAAGAATATTCTGCACGTGCGACTGAATATACTCCGTATATTCAAGACAAAGCCAAGCAGGACTTTGAACAGGAACATCTACGTTTCGTGCCAGAAGACTGGGGTCTGAAGCGCGGTAATGCAGATGAAGATTTCATGTTCCTGAACTTGGGTCCTAACCACCCGTCTGCTCACGGTGCGTTCCGTGTAATTTTGCAGTTGGATGGTGAAGAAGTGAAAGACTGTGTGCCAGATATCGGCTATCACCACCGTGGTGTGGAAAAGATGGCTGAACGTCAAACTTGGCATTCATTCATTCCGTATACTGACCGTGTGGACTATTTGGGTGGTTGTGCTCAAAACATGCCGTATGTGATGGGTGTGGAACAATTGGCAGGCATTACTGTGCCAGACCGCGCACAATGTATCCGTGTCATGATGTCGGAATTGTTCCGTATCAATAACCACTTGCTGTACATCGGTACTGCGATTCAGGATGCCGGCGGTATGACCCCAGTATTCTATATGTTCGCTGACCGTCAGAAAGTGTATGACATCGTGGAAGCGATTACTGGTTACCGTATGCATCCAGCATGGTTCCGTATCGGTGGTACTGCACATGACTTGCCAAATGGTTGGGAAAAACTGGTTCGAGACTTACTCGACTGGATGCCTAAGCGTTTGAATGAATACTACACTGCAGCACTGAAAAACTCTGTATTTGTGGGTCGTACCCGTAATGTGGCTCAGTACGATGCGAAATCTGCATTGGCATGGGGCGTAACAGGTACTGGTCTGCGTGCTACAGGTATCGACTTTGACGTACGTAAATACCGTCCATATAGCGGTTATGAAAATTACGACTTCGAAGTACCGGTTGAGTACGAAGGCGATGCATATGCTCGTGTGATTGTTCACTTCCGTGAAATCGAACAGTCACTGAAAATCATTAAGCAGTGTCTAGAGAATATGCCATCTGGTGCGTACAAAGCGGACCATCCGCTGGCTGTTCCACCACCAAAAGACAAAACATTACAAGATATTGAAACCTTGATTACGCACTTCTTGAGCGTTTCTTGGGGTCCTGTAATGCCTGCAGGTGAATCATCTGTGATGGCAGAAGTGGTGAAAGGTGCGTCGACTTATTATCTGACTTCAGACAAGTCAACCATGAGTTACCGTACCCGTATTCGTACACCAACTTTCACGCATTTACAGCAAATGCCTTCTGTGATTAACGGCAGTCTTGTATCTGACTTAATCATTTATTTAGCGACAATCGACGTCGTAATGGCTGACGTGGATCGCTAAGGGGTAAACGCATTATGATGATTTTGACTGATAAAAAGCCACGTGTGAATGTTGAAGGGATTTTAACTTCGGAAGAAATCCACGAAATTGAACATCACATTGGGCATTACCCTTACCCACGTGCAGCGTGTCTTGATGCGCTGAAGTGTGTACAACGCCGTAATGGCTGGGTAGACGATGCTCAAATGAATGCCATCGCGCAAATGCTCAGCATGAGCCTTGCCGATTTGGAAGGGGTTGCAACGTTCTATAACCGTATTTACCGTCAGCCAGTGGGTCGTCACGTAATTTTACTGTGTGACTCAATTACATGTTTCTTGATGGGTGCGGAGACTTTAGCAGAAGCATTCCAGCGTGAATTGGGTATCCAGTTCGGCCAAACCACAGCGGATGGCCGTTTTACCTTGCTTCCAATTTGCTGCCTAGGTAACTGTGATAAAGGTCCAACCCTCATGATTGATGAAGATACTCACGGTCTCGTGGAAGTAACATCAATTAAACAGTTATTGGAGAAGTATGTATGAATACCGAACCAAAACCAATTTATGGCGACGGTAACCCGGAAACGCATCCACTGACTTGGCGTCTAAGCAAACAAGCAAATGTCCGTCATGTCGATGACTATGAAGCGCTTGAAGGCTATGCAGGCTTTAAAAAAGCTCTGTCTATGACACCGAAAGAAGTGCTGGAAGTTGTAAAGGCTGCAACCGTAAAAGGTCGTGGTGGTGCAGGCTTCCCGGCAGGGATCAAATGGTCGCTGATGGCGCCAAATGACAATTCAGGTCCACGTTACCTGATTTGTAATGCCGATGAGATGGAACCAGGTACCTTCAAAGACCGTCTGTTGATGGAAGATCTTCCGCATCAGCTGATCGAAGGTATGCTGATTGCAGCTTATACCCTTGAAGCAACTCAAGGTTATATCTTCATCCGTGGTGAATACATCGAAGCGGCGAAGTACCTGAACGAAGCACTTGAGCAGGTTCGTGCCAAAGGTTACCTGGGTGACAACATCCTGGATTCTGGCTGGAGCTTCGAGTTACACGTGCATACCGGTGCGGGTCGTTATATCTGTGGTGAAGAAACTGCATTGATTAACTCGCTTGAAGGTCGCCGTGCAAACCCGCGTACCAAACCGCCATTCCCGCAGGTTGCAGGTGCTTGGGGTCGTCCTACGATCGTGAACAACGTAGAGACCTACAACAACTTGCCAGCCATCATGTTGCGTGGTCCAGAATGGTACATCGGTCTGTCTGCAGGTAAATCGAAAGATCCTGGCACAAAAATTTATGGTGCTTCAGGTAAGGTGAAATTCCCAGGTCTATGGGAACTGCCATTCGGTACCACTGCACGTGAAGTGATTGAAGAACATGCCGGTGGTATGCGTGACGGCCTGAAGCTGAAAGCATGGTTACCAGGTGGAGCATCAACTGACTTCCTGGCTGCTGAGCATATCGATCTTCCGATGGATGCGGAAAGCATCATGAAAGCAGGTTCACGTTTAGGTACCTGTCTATTGATGGTGGTTGATGAAACTCAATGTATGGTTTCAGCAACCCGTAACCTCGAAGAATTCTTTGCGCGTGAATCATGTGGCTGGTGTACACCTTGCCGTGATGGCTTACCTTGGGCGGTGAAAGCGCTTAAAGCACTTGAAGATGGTACTGGCAAGAAAGAAGATATCGATCACTTACAAGAACTGACTCGTAAGCTTTGGATTGGTAAAACTTTCTGTGCTCACGCACCAGGTGCTATGGAACCGTTAATGGGCGCACTCAAACATTTCCGTGGCGAATTTGAAGCGAAAGTCGTAAATGCTGCCGCTCAAACCCGCAACGTAGAACAAGCTTAAGGAATTCGACTATGGCTACAATTCATGTCGATGGAAAATCGTATGAAGTCAACGGCTCGGAAAACTTGCTGCAAGCATGTTTGAGTCTTGGCATCGACATCCCATACTTTTGTTGGCATCCATCCTTAGGTTCTGTCGGTTCTTGCCGTCAATGTGCTGTGACTCAATACGCGAATCCAGAAGATACGCGTGGTCGTTTGGTCATGTCATGTATGACACCGGCTGCTGACAATACCTACATCTCGATTGAAGACAAAGAAGCAAAAGATTTCCGTGCTTCTGTTGTTGAATTCTTGATGACCAATCACCCGCACGACTGTCCAGTCTGTGAAGAGGGTGGCCACTGTCACCTGCAAGATATGACCGTGATGACACAACATGACCGTCGTCGTTACCGGTTCACCAAGCGTACGCATTACAACCAAGAACTTGGTTCGTTCATTGCGCACGAGATGAACCGTTGTATCGCATGTTACCGTTGTGTTCGTTATTACAAAGACTATGCGGGCGGTACGGATTTCGGCGTATATGCAAACGCTTCTCGCGTTTATTTCGGTCGTCCGGAATCAGGTACTTTGGAATCTGAATTCTCAGGTAACCTGACTGAAGTATGTCCGACTGGTGTATTCACCGATAAGACTCACTCAGAACGCTATAACCGTAAATGGGACATGCAGTACGCACCAAGCGTATGTCATGGCTGTTCTTCAGGTTGTAACATCTCTCCAGGTGAGCGTTATGGTGAGCTTCGTCGCGTTGAAAACCGTTTCAACGGTGAAGTTAACCAATATTTCCTGTGCGATAAAGGCCGTTTCGGTACCGGTTATGTAAACCGTAAAGACCGTCCGCGTCAGCCACAGTTCCGTACTGGCACGAATGTAGAAACTGTTTCTGTTGATACAGCATTGGATACCGTAATTGCGAAAATCCAAGGCAAAAAAGTACTGGGGATCGGTTCACCACGTGCATCGCTTGAAGCTAACTTCGCACTACGTGAGTTAGTTGGTCAAGACAATTACTCAACCGGTATGGCTCAAAAAGAGCAAAATTTGGTTGAGCTGGCTGCATCGATCATGCAAACCGAAGGTGTTTATAACCCGAACATGCGTGAAATCGAAAGCTATGATGCGGTACTCATTCTGGGTGAAGATCTGACTCAAACTGCGCCACGTATGGCTTTATCTGTTCGCCAAGCTGCGAAAAATAAAGGCAAGGAAATGGCTGCAGAGCGCCGTACCCAAGAATGGCTGGCTGAACCTGTACAACGTATTGCCCAAGATGCGAAATCTCCGATTTACATTCTGGCTGCAACACAAACACGTTTGTCTGACGTTGCGGAAGGTGAAGTGGTTGCTTCTCCAAATGACATCGCACGTTTAGGCTTCGCGATTGCTGCGGGTGTGAAAGGTGAAGTCATCACTGGTCTTGATGACGATGCGAAAGCATTTGCACAAACCATTGCAGATACGCTGAAAGCTGCCAAGAAACCACTGATCATCTCTGGTACAAGTCTACAAGACGCAACCATCATGGAAGCTGCTGCACAAGTAGCACAAAACCTGGGTAATGCGGGCTTGACCTTGACTGTTCCTGAAGTGAACTCAATGGGGCTGGCAATCTTCGGTGGCCAAAGCCTTGAGCAAGCATTTGCACAAGACTATGACACTGTCCTAATTGTAGAAAACGATCTTTACCGTCGTTTACCAGCGGCTCAGGTTGATGCTGCGCTTGCAGGCAAACAGGTGATCGTATTGGATCACTCTGAAACTGCGACTGTGAAGAAAGCGAACATCGTATTGTCTGCTGCCTCATTTGCTGAAGGTGATGGTACTGTCGTTTCTCAAGAAGGCCGTGCACAACGTTTCTATCAAGTGTATGACCCTAACTACTACAACCCGGAACTGGCAATCAAAGAATCTTGGCGCTGGTTACACGCACTGGAAACAGGCGTACAAGGCAAAGCGATTTCTTGGACAGTACTGGATGATGTCATCGAGTCAGTAGCAAGCAACGTTCCTGCACTTGAAGGTATTCTGGATGTAGCACCAGATGCAGGCTTCCGTGTCCATGGTCTGAAAGTGGCACGTGAACCACGTCGTTACTCAGGTCGTACTTCGATGCGTGCGCCATTGTCTGTACATGAGCCGAAACAGCCTACTGATAAAGACACTGCATTAACATTCTCTATGGAAGGTTATGTCGGTGATGAGACTCCATCTTCACTGATACCATTTGCTTGGTCTGCAGGCTGGAACTCACCACAAGCTTGGAACAAATACCAGGATGAAGTGGGCGGTCATTTAAAAGGCGGTGATTCAGGCGTTCGTTTATTCGACCGTTTACCAAAACGTCCAGTGCGTAGCTTTGTTGCACCAGCCCCTGTGCTTGTAAATGCTGAAAGCTTCCGTCTGGTACCAATGCATCACATCTTTGCATCTGGCGAGTTCACCATTAAAACTCCGGCAATGGAATCACGTATTCCTGACGCAGTATTTGCAGTGGGCGAACAGGATGCTACACGCTTGAACCTGCAAGACGGTCAGAAGATCACTGTGAAAGCAGGCGAGACTTCAATCGTTCTTCCTGTACAAGTGATTGAATACTTACCAACAGGTTATATTGGCTACCCAATTGGTCTTGCACCAACGGTATCTCTTGCAGAGCCTGTTTCAGTCGCGGTAGGAGCGTAATTCATGGAACAAGAATTAATCCGTCAAACGCCGCTGTGGGCTGAAAACTGGCCAATCGCCTATTCAGTACTTCAAGCGATCGTGATCTTACTGGTTGTAGTACTGATCGCTGCGTTGATGTCTTTTATTGAACGTCGTTTACTCGGCTTGTGGCAAGACCGTTACGGTCCGAACCGTGTAGGTCCGGGCGGTATGTTCCAGATTGTTGCCGACATGCTGAAAATCATGTTCAAGGAAGACTGGACACCAAAATTTGCTGATAAATTGACTTTCCGTATGGCTCCAGCAGTTGCAATGGCAACTGCGGTGCTGTCGTTCATGGTTATTCCTGTATCACCTTATCTAGGTGTTGCAGACATGAGCATCGGTCTGTTGTTCTTCATGGCAATGGCAGGTATTGCGGTATATGCAGTACTGTTTGGTGGTTGGTCTTCTAACAACAAATACGCATTGCTTGGTGGTCTACGTTCAGCAGCGCAAACTATTTCTTATGAAGTGTTCCTGGGTATTTCCCTGATGGGTGTGGTGGCAATTGCCGGTTCATTCAACATGCGTGAAATCGTAGAAGCACAAAAAGATGTCTGGTTTATTATTCCTCAGTTCTTAGGCTTCCTGATCTTCGTGGTTGCAGGTGTTGCGGTAACGCACCGTCACCCATTTGACCAACCAGAGGCGGAACAAGAATTGGCGGAAGGTTACCACGTAGAATATGGCGGTATGAAATGGGGTATGTTCTTCGTTGCGGAATACGTCAACGTAGTACTGATCTCTGCATTGATCGTAACCCTGTTCTTCGGTGGCTGGTTAGCACCATTTGGTCTTGATTTCCTTCCACCAGCATTCTGGTTCATTATTAAAACAGCGTT
This sequence comes from Acinetobacter sp. YH12041, assembly GCF_013419975.1. Taxonomy (NCBI): domain Bacteria; kingdom Pseudomonadati; phylum Pseudomonadota; class Gammaproteobacteria; order Moraxellales; family Moraxellaceae; genus Acinetobacter; species Acinetobacter sp. YH12041. The sequence continues at coordinate 69,216 of NZ_VOZC01000014.1, forward strand.
CTTCGTAATGATGTTTGTATTGGCGCGTGGTTCTTTAATGCGTCCACGTTATGACCAGGTGATGAACTTTGGTTGGAAAATTTGCTTGCCATTGGCGTTGGTTAACCTTTTGGTGACTGGTGCTGTGATTCTGTTGAATCAGGCCTAAGACAGCAGGGAGAACAAAATGTTTAAATTTCTAGCTGGATTCGGGTCAATCGTTCGTACGTTGTTCATGGTCTTTACCCATGCAACGCGCAAACGTGACACCATTTTATATCCGGAAGTGCCAGCCGAAGAAATCGTGCCACCACGTTTCCGTGGTCGTATCGTGTTAACGCGTGACCCAGATGGCGAAGAGCGTTGTGTGGCATGTAACCTGTGTGCGGTTGCATGTCCGGTAGGCTGTATTTCACTCCAAAAAGCAGAACGTGAAGATGGTCGTTGGTATCCGGAATTTTTCCGTATCAACTTCTCTCGCTGTATTTTCTGCGGTATGTGTGAAGAAGCATGTCCTACGACTGCAATTCAAATGACACCAGATTTCGAATTGGGCGAATATGTTCGTCAAGACTTAGTCTACGAAAAAGAACACTTGCTGATTTCTGGTCCTGGTAAATATCCTGACTATAACTTCTACCGTGTCACCGGTATGGCAGTTGCTGGTAAGGACAAGGGTCAGGCACAACGTGAAAGTGCACCTGTTGATGTACGGAGTCTATTACCATGATGTGGCCATTTTATTTAATGGCCCTTGTGGCCATCGTCTCTACAGTTCGTGTGGTAACTAACACGAACCCGGTACATGCTTTATTAAGCCTGATCGTTTCACTCCTTGCTGTAGCAGGGCTGTTCCTGATCGTGGGTGCACCATTTGCGGGTGCGCTTGAAGTCATCGTTTATGCTGGCGCGATCATGGTGTTATTCGTGTTCGTGGTAATGATGCTGAACCTGGGCGAACAGACTGTCGCTCAGGAACGCAAATGGTTGACTTCATCAGCGTGGGCTTATCCGGCATTGATGAGCTTCCTGATTGGTCTGATCCTGGTTTGGGTACTTAAATCAGATTACGTGCAGCCTTCAATGGTCATGGGCACAGAAATGGTCGGTCCTAAAGCGGTAGGTCAATCACTCTTTACGCAATACTTATTGTTGGTAGAAGTTGCCGCGATGTTATTGCTTGCATCACTTGTTGCAGCATTCCATTTGGGTAAACGTGAACCAGGTGCAGAAGAGGAACAACAATAATGGGCAACATCCCTTTAGAGCATGGTTTGATCGTTGCATCCATTCTTTTTGCACTGGGTTTTTACGGTGTAATGGTGCGACGCAACCTGCTATTCATTTTAATGAGCCTTGAAATCATGATGAATGCTGCTGCTTTGGCATTCGTCCTGGCGGGCAGTGCATGGGCACAGCCTGATGGTCAAATCATGTTTATTCTGATTCTGACCCTTGCTGCGGCAGAGGCGTGTATCGGTCTTGCGATCGTCCTTCAGTTCTATCATCGCTTCCATCATCTGGATGTGGATGCTGCTAGTGAGATGCGCGGATGAGTTATTTATATCTAACAATTTTATTCCCGCTCATTGGCTTCGTCCTTTTAGCGGCAGGGCGTCATAAGCTTCCTGAAACAGTTGCAGCCATTATTGGTGTAGGGGCTGTGGGGTTATCGGCATTGTTCGCACTCATTGCGGGTATGGACTTTGTCAACAATGGTTCTACCGCAGTAGTACAACCTCTTTGGACCTGGTTCAATGTCGGTGGTTTTGCACCGGGCATCAGCCTGCACTTGGACGGTTTGTCTCTGTTGATGCTGGGCATGGTGACAGGCGTTGGTTTCCTGATCCACATCTTTGCATCATGGTACATGCGCGGTGAACAAGACTTCGCACGTTTCTTCTCTTACTTCAACCTGTTCGTTGCAAGCATGTTATTGCTGGTACTGGGTGACAACCTGGCGTTGTTATTCCTGGGTTGGGAAGGTGTAGGTCTGTGTTCTTACCTGCTGATTGGTTATTACTACCAAAACCCTGCAAACGGTGTGGCAGCGATCAAGGCATTTACCGTTACCCGTATTGGTGACGTATTCCTGCTGATTGCCATGTTCTTGCTGTTCCAGCAATTCGGTACGCTGAATACTCAGTACATCGTTGAAAATGCTGCGACTGTGATGACTCAAAGCTCATCATTAACCATCTGGACTGCACTAATGTTGTTCCTAGGTGCTGCTGGTAAATCTGCACAGATTCCACTGCAAACCTGGTTGGCAGATGCGATGGCAGGTCCGACTCCTGTTTCTGCATTGATCCACGCTGCAACAATGGTAACAGCAGGTGTTTACCTGTGCTGCCGTCTGTTCACAGTATTTGAACTTGCACCTGAAGTGATGATGTTCATCTCAATTACTGGTGCGGTGACATTGCTGGTGGCTGGTTTTGCTGCATTGGTACAAACAGACATCAAACGTATTCTGGCTTACTCAACGATGAGTCAGTTGGGCTACATGTTTATGGCTGTAGGTGCTGAAGCATACCAGGCAGGTCTGTTCCATATGCTGACTCACGCATTCTTCAAGGCATTATTATTCTTGTCTTCTGGTGCAGTGATTCTGGCTTACCACCACGAACAAAATATCTTCAAGATGGGCGGTCTGTTCTACAAGAACAAATTCCTGTTTGCATGTTTCGCCATTGGTGGCGGTGCATTGGCTGCAATTCCATTCATCACTGTGGGCTTCTTCTCAAAAGATGCAATCCTGGGTGCGGTTTGGGTACAAGGCCAATCAATCGCAGTTTACAGCACACTTTACTGGGTGGGTGTAATCGGTGCGTTCCTGACTTCGATCTATACATTCCGTCTGATCTGGGTGGTATTCTTCGGTAAAGAAAACACACCTTACCATGCAATCAAGGGTGTAACTTACTGGGGTCCATTGGCAATTCTTGCAGTACTTTCAACTTTCGTGGGTGCAGCATTAAAAGCGCCTGTGGAAAGTATTTTGAATGCGGCTAAACTTCCTGCATTTGAAATTCCGGAAGCACTTGAACATGGCATGCATACTGCAGAATACACAGCAGTAGGTATTGCACTGGTAGGTCTTGCAATTGGCGTGGTGCTGTTTGCTTTTGCTTACAACGCTGTGAAATCTTTTGCGAAAACTTCTCTGGGTGCGGGCCTTGCCAACATCTGCCGTAATGCACTTGGTTTCGACAAGCTGTATGACATCGTTTTTGTGAAGCCTTATTTGTTCTTCGCGAAACTGTTCGGCCGTGATCCGATTGATGGCTTCTGGCTGGTGCTGCCTGCACTGGTTAAAGGTGGTCATAGCTTTACCAGTTCACGTCAAACAGGTTCACTGCGTGAATATGCATCTAGTATGGGGCTCGGTGTCGTTGTCCTACTGATGATCTTGCTCGTGATTCAGGTAGTGGGGAAATAAAATGGAAGCTCCAAACAATATTATTTTGCCGGCTCTGATCCTCATTCCGTTCATTGCAGGTTTTATTTGCTGGTTGGTCGATAAACTCGACCAACACCTTCCGCGTTATATCGCGCTGATTGGTATGTTAGTGACGCTGGTCTTGACCATCGTCCTTTGGCAGTCGGGTACTTATAACTATGAACTTGGCGGTGCGGCTCCTACGTGGGCAGCCGAGTTTAAATTGCCTTGGATTCAAACCCTGGGCATTAACATTCACCTTGCGGTGGATGGTTTATCTTTACTGATGGTTGGCTTGACTGCACTCCTTGGTGTGCTGGCAGTAGGCTGTTCGTGGGGTGAGATTCAGAAAAACGTTGGTTTCTTCCACTTGAACCTTTTATGGTCTCTGGGTGGTGTAATCGGTGTATTCCTGGCGATTGACCTGTTCCTGTTCTTCTTCTTCTGGGAGATGATGCTGGTGCCGATCTACTTCCTGATCGCACTTTGGGGTCATAAAGGGGCAGAAGGCAAGTCACGTGTATATGCTGCAACCAAGTTCTTCATTTACACACAGGTAGCTGGTTTAGTCATGCTGATTGGTATCCTTGGTCTGGTGACTGTAGGCTACACCATGACTGGTCAAATCCGTTTCGACTACAACTACCTGATGGGTGTAGCGAACATGCTGGATACACAAGCACCAGCAGTTGCTTATGCATTCATGATCTGTCTATTTATCGGTTTTGCGGTAAAACTTCCAGTTTTCCCATTACACGGCTGGTTACCAGATGCGCATGCACAAGCACCAACAGCGGGTTCTGTTGACCTTGCAGGTATCTTGATTAAGACAGCTGCTTATGGTCTGATCCGTTTCGTGATTCCATTCTTCCCGGCGGCTTCTGCACAGTTTGCAGACATCGCGATCATTTTCGGTTTAATCGGTATCTTCTACGGTGCTTGGTGTGCTTTCCAGCAAACCGATATGAAACGTTTATTGGCGTATACGTCTATTTCACACATGGGCTTCGTTTTACTTGCAATTTATGCAGGTAACATCCTGACCTTCCAAGGTCTGATGATCATGATGCTGGCTCACGGTCTGTCATCTGCAGCGCTGTTCATTATGTGTGGTCAGGTGTACGAACGTGTTCATACACGTGATATGCGTTTGATGGGTGGTATTCGTGGTCAGTTCCCATACCTTGCATTCTTCCTGATGTTCTTCATCGCGGCGCTTGTCGGTATTCCAGGTCTAGGTAACTTCATTGGTGAGTTCCTGATCCTGATGGGTTCATTCGGTAAATTCCCTGCATTCACAATCCTCGCTGCAATCAGCCTGGTATTTGCGGGTCTGTACGGTTTGATTCTGATCCATAAAGCGTTGTTTGGTGTTCCAAACGAAGAGCAAAAACAGCACTACACAAATCCGTTAAAAGATTTAAATGCACGTGAAGTGGTAATTTTGCTGATCTGTGCATTTGGTCTAGCATGGCTTGGTCTATACCCACAAAGCTTCCTTGACGTTTCTAACTCAAGCATGGCGTGGTTAGCGAATAGCTACATTCCTGTGTCTGAAGCAGCTGATGCTGTGCAGCAAGCTGCCGTTTCAGCTGAAAATGTGGAGATCCAATAAGCCATGAACTTCACAATGTCTTTTTCTGAGCTTATGCCTCTAGCACCTGTGATGATCGTGTCATTGACTGCGATCGTCGTGATGTTGCTTACTGCAATTAAGCGTAACCATAACTTAGTTGCGACTACGACAGTCATTGGTCTAAACCTGGCGGCGTTGTACATTCTGTTCGTTCTGTTAGCGGGTCAATTTGCACCTGCCAATGTAATGAATCTGTTCCTCGTAGATCCGTTTACGATGCTGTATCAGTTTGTGATTATTGTGGCTGCACTGGCGTGCAGTACCTTGTCACATGCTTATATTGAAACCTATAAAGATAACCGTGAAGAACTATACATCCTGATGCTGACCTCCGTTGCCGGTGCGATGCTGATGGTGGCAAGTTCTCACTATGCATCTTTCTTCATTAGCCTTGAGCTCATGTCGATCCCTGTATACGGCTTATTGGCGTATACACATCAACGTTCTCAATCACTTGAAGCAGGTGTAAAATATCTGGTGCTTTCAGCAACTGCATCTGCAATGTTGTTGATGGGTATGGCATATGTTTATGCATATACAGGTTCTCTAAGCTTTGTCGCTGAACCAGGCAAACTGTTGACTGCATTCAGTCAGCCTGCTGTGGTGATCGGTCTGGCACTGATTGTATTCGCTGTTGGCTTTAAACTGTCACTGGCTCCATTCCACAAATGGACACCAGACGTATATGCAGGTGCTCCAGCGCCAGTTGCAACTTTCCTTGCAACTGTATCTAAAGTGGCAATGCTGGGTCTGTTCGTACGTTATGTATTGTCTTCTGGCTTAATCCTGTCAGATAGTTTCGTCACTATCATCAGCGTGATTGCAGTACTTTCCATCATTGTAGGTAACTTGCTTGCAGTGAAACAGGTGAACTTGAAACGTATCTTGGCATACTCTTCAATTGCTCACTTCGGTTATGTACTGGTTGCGATCGTATCTGCACGTAATACTGACTTTTTACAGGTTCAAGGTTTCGCGACTTTTGAAAGTGTAAACGTCTATATCATCACGTATGTATTGACTACGATTGGTGCTTTCGGTGTGGTAACGCTGATGTCTAGTCCGTATAACAATACAGATGAAGCAGGTAGCCTGGCGGAGTACCGCGGTCTGTTCTGGCGCCGTCCAGTATTGACTGCTGTATTAACTGTGATGATGCTGTCTCTAGCAGGTATTCCATTAACAGCGGGCTTCATCGGTAAGTTCCTGGTAGTGAAAACTGCGGTAGCAGGTGAGTCTTGGTTCCTTGCTGCGATGGTCATCCTGGGTTCAGGTATTGGTCTGTACTACTACCTGCGTGTGATGGTTGTCATGTATATGACTCCACCAGAAACACCACGTCTTGACGCTGTAAATCACTGGGGTCAGAAAGTTGGTGGTATCATGGTATTGCTTGTCGCATTACTGGTACTGGTGATCGGTGTTTATCCGGATCCAATCATTGCGCTGTCTCGCTATGCGTTCTTCGCAATGTCGCCTGAATTACAACAGTTTATTTTCACTTTGGTTCAAAGTGGTTTTAACTAATTCAGCGCAAGTTTGAAGTTATTACAAAAAAGCCTCCACGATTGGGGGCTTTTTTAGTTAAACAAATCCGGAAAAGTCTTTATAATAGCGGAAATTTATCTTTAACCTTCTAGGTGTTCTCCCGTGGCAATCCATGAAATCCGTCATCCTTTAATTCGACATAAACTCGGTTTACTGCGTCGTGCTGACATTAGTACCAAGAACTTCCGTGAGCTGGCTCAGGAAGTGACTATGCTTTTGACTTATGAAGCGACCAAGGATCTTCCTGTCGTTGAACATGAGATTGACGGCTGGAACGGACCGGTAACTGTAGACCGCATTGCAGGTAAAAAAATTACTGTGGTGCCAATTCTACGTGCAGGTATTGGTATGCTGGATGGTTTCCTGAATCTGATTCCAAGTGCCAAAGTCTCTGTACTGGGTCTGGAACGTGATGAAGAAACCCTACAGGCACGTACTTATTATAAAAAACTGGTTCCAGACGTACAAAACCGTCTTGCCATGATCATTGATCCAATGCTGGCGACTGGTTCTTCTCTGGTAGCTGCGATTGACGTATTGAAAGCTAGCGGCTGTAAAGATATTCGTGTGATGGTATTGGTCGCAGCACCTGAAGGCATTAAACGTGTTGAAGAAGCTCATCCAGATGTGGTGATTTTCACTGCGGCGATTGATCATGGCTTGAATGAAAATGGTTACATCGTTCCGGGTCTGGGAGATGCGGGTGACAAGATTTTTGGTTCAGTTCAAAAAGACTAATATTTTTGAAAATGAACAGAAAAGGGGCTTTTACAGCCTCTTTTTTATATACTGAATACTGACAGATACAGAGTAGGGGACGTTTATGACTTCCGAGCAATACCAAGGAAAAGTAAAACAGTACAATCCAGAAAAAGGATTTGGTTTTATTTCTTCACCTGAAGGTGAGGTATTTTTTCATATCTCGGATTTCCCTGCCGATTCAGGTGAACCGAAGCGCAATGACCGGGTAAAATTCAATGTGGTTCAGAATGGGGATCGCTATAAAGCCATCAAGATTGAGCGTGTAGAAGATAAATCGAAGAAAGCCAAAAAAGCCAAAGCGGTAGCAGTCAATACTTCGATTACATCAGCACTATTGTCGAATTTAAAGCGTTAATATTTGCTTGGAAAATTCATTTAAAATAGGGCCTTAGGGCCACTGCTGTCCCATAGTTTGCTTTAAATAAAAAAACCTGAGTCCTAACAGTTAAAATATGAGTGCAAACAAACACTTTAACGACCAGGATTCAGGTTTTGTCCCATCAGAATACCGTATTTCATGAGCTAATTAAACCTGTTGTGCGACAGGATTTTGAACAACTTGCTAAAGTACACCATGTTGGACAGAAATTTAGAGCGGCTTCCCGGTGGGATCAGTTTATTGCCATATTGATGTCTCAATTCTCTTGTAGGCAAAGTCTGAGAGATATTCAATCCAATTTGGA
>NZ_VOZC01000015.1:0-71670 GCF_013419975.1 Acinetobacter sp. YH12041
CAAGAGTGAACCACCTGATCCCTTCCCGAACTCAGAAGTGAAACCTCTTAGCGCTGATGGTAGTGTGGGGTCTCCCATGTGAGAGTAAGTCATCGCCAGCTCATTATTCCAAAAGCCCTCTGCTCATACAGGGGGCTTTTTTTATGCGTGGGGTTTAAGAAAATTAATTATTCGATGGTTATTTAAACTGAATCATCATATAAAAGGCGAATTGAGAGGCGTATACTGAGCAGGTTCATGGAGCGGATATGTCCTCAAATTCATCTTCAAGCTATATCGCATATGGTTCATCTGCTTTTAAAGCTATTTTATTCTCCTTATTTCTGGCGGGTTTTGCGATTTTCTCATCGCTGTATTGTGTCCAGCCCATGATGCCGATTCTGGCAGACTATTTTCATATTTCTCCGACACAAAGCAGTTTTCCGCTTTCATTCTCTACGATTGCACTAGCTGTTGGCTTGATCTTTACTGGTCTGATTTCAGACCGTTTTGGCCGTAAGCCGATTATGGTCTGGTCTTTATTTTCAGTTTCAGTCTTACTGTTACTCAGTGCTTTACTGCCAATCTGGTCGATATTTCTAGCCACACGAGTACTGATTGGTTTAACGGTCAGTGGTGTGGCAGCCGTGACGATGACTTATATTGGAGAGGAAGTGGTAGAGCAGGATGTGGGCTTTGCCATGGGGCTGTATATTTCCGGAACTGCGATTGGGGGCATGAGCGGACGGTTGATCGCAGGGACATTGGTCGATTTTATTTCCTGGCAATCCGCGACTCTGATCATTGGGTTACTGAACCTATGTATCGCTATAACCTTCTATTTTCTATTACCTAAGTCCAGACACTTTCAGGCTTATCCAATTCAATTCAGCCGTTTTATCAGAGCATTTCAGCAGAATCTGAGTGATCCTAAATTAAGAATTCTGTTTTTACAGGGCTTTATCCTGATGGGGGGATTTGTCTCGGTATTTAACTATCTGAGTTATCGTTTGATTCAAGCGCCATTTGAATTGTCTCATGTCTGGATTGGTCTGATTTCGATTACTTATCTGGCTGGAATTTATAGCTCGCCACGAGCCGCAGCTTGGAGCAGGAAGTTTGGACGTTATAGGGTACTTGCCGCCATGCTTTGTACCATGCTGTTTGGCTTAGCCTTAATGTTGATTAATAACTTGGCTTTAGTCTTTATTGGTTTGCTGATTTTTACCTTTTCCTTTTTTGCGGCTCATTCAACTGCCAGTAGCTGGGTATCGGTGCAATCCTTACAGTATCGTGCGGTAGGTTCGTCCCTTTATTTGTTCTGTTACTACCTGGGTTCAAGCTTACTTGGAAGTTCGAGTGGACTGGTCTGGGAAAATTCCGGATGGTTAGGACTAAGTGTATTTATCGCTATTATTTTAGGATTAGGCTTGCTGATGGCACAGCGTTTAAAACCTATAAATGATTCTTCAAAATCAGGATGAGTATATATTCCTAATAAAGGTCTTAAAGCTGTTTTTGTATAAATTATAATCAAGCAACCTAAGCCGAATTCATGCTAAAATACTCGGCTTTCATCTTTGATCACTTTTCTGATCTTCCATCTGCCAGCCGAGAATTGCTAGCCATGTCTACTGCTTATACCGCTCAGACTGCGCCTAAAGCGTTGTTTGATTACGACAAATATTGGGCGTCATGTTTTGAACCCGCGCCTTTTTTGCCGATGTCACGCGAGGAAATGGACCAACTCGGTTGGGACAGTTGTGACTTTATTTTTGTCTGCGGTGATGCCTATATTGACCACCCGTCATTTGTGACCGGGATCATTGGACGTGTGCTCGAAGCACAAGGTTTCCGCGTGGGGATTATTGCCCAGCCAGACTGGACCAATGTAGAAGCCTTCCGTGTACTCGGTAAGCCGAATATTGCCTGGGGCGTTTCTGCCGGTAATATGGACTCGATGATTAACCGTTATACGGCGGATCGTAAGATTCGTTCAGATGATGCTTATTCTCCAGATAACCAGCCGAATAAACGTCCAGACCGCGCAGCAACCGTCTATTGCCAACGTTGTCGTGAAGCTTTCCCGGATGTGCCGGTATTACTCGGTGGTATTGAAGGTTCATTACGTCGTATCGCACATTATGACTACTGGTCAGATAAAGTCCGTCGTTCGATCTTAATGGATTCTAAAGCGGACTTGTTGATGTACGGTAATGGCGAACGCTCGATCATTGAAATCATGCATCGCCTGGCTAAGGGTGAAAAGATTCATCAGATTACTGATGTTCGTGGTACCGCATTCATTATCAATAAACATAACCGTGCTGCGAAAGCCCAGTTTGTGGAAATTGCATCCAATGATGTCGACACCATTGGCCGTGTCGATCCGATCATCAACCCGTATGTGATGAGCGAAGATATTGATGGCTGTGAAATTGAAAAAGATAAAGGCAACAGCTTAAGCCAATACCAGAATTTCCAGAAAGAAGTCGTAGCGAATCCAATCGTGCGTGAAGGGGATGATTTAGATCCAGATACGCAAATCGTGCAGCTACAACCGGCATCTAAAGCGATTAAACATAAATTACCACCACGTGAATTAGCAGTGATTCGTTTGCCTTCTTTTGAAGAAGTCGCGAATGATCCTGTGCTGTATGCGCATGCGAACCGTATTCTACATCTGGAAACCAATCCAGGGAACGCGCGTGCCTTGGTACAAAAACATGGTGAACGTGATGTGTGGATCAATCCGCCACCGATTCCATTAACTACCGAAGAAATGGATTATGTGTTCGACCTGCCTTATGCACGTCTGCCGCATCCATCCTATGGTAATGCACGCTTTCCGGCCTTTGACATGATCAAGTTCTCGGTGAACATCATGCGTGGCTGTTTCGGTGGCTGTACTTTCTGTTCGATCACCGAGCATGAAGGCCGTATCATCCAGAACCGTTCTGAAGAATCAATCCTGCGTGAAGTAGAAAAAATTCGTGATACCGCACCCGGCTTTACCGGCATTATCTCGGATTTAGGTGGCCCAACAGCCAACATGTACCGTTTGGCATGTAAAGATCCTGAGATTGAGAAGAACTGTCGTAAACCATCTTGTGTGTTCCCGGGTGTGTGTCAAAATCTGCATACCGACCATGCACCGTTGACTCAGTTGTATCGTAAGGCACGTGCTTTACCGGGTATTAAAAAGATTCTGATCGGTTCTGGTCTGCGTTATGACCTTGCCGTATTGAACCCGGAATATGTCAGAGAGCTGGTCACCCATCATGTGGGTGGTTATCTGAAGATTGCACCAGAGCATACCGAGAAAGGTCCATTATCCAAGATGATGAAACCGGGGATCGGGACGTATGACCGCTTCAAGCAGATGTTTGACCGTTTCAGTAAAGAAGCCGGTAAGGAACAGTATCTGATTCCTTATTTCATTGCAGCGCATCCGGGTACCACTGATTACGACATGATGAATCTGGCAATCTGGTTGAAAAAGAATGGTTTCCGTGCCGATCAGGTACAAACCTTCTATCCATCACCAATGGCCACTGCAACCACCATGTACTACACCGGTAAAAACCCGCTGGCGAAAGTCGCGCGTTATACTGAAGATGTGGACATCGTGAAAGGTGAGAAACGTCGTCGTCTGCATAAAGCCTTCTTGCGTTATCATGATCCAAACAACTGGCCTTTATTGCGTGAAGCTTTAAAGGAAATGGGGCGTCAGGATCTGATTGGTAACTCGAAACAGCATCTGATTCCAACCTATCAACCTGCTGGTACAGATGGGCAATACCAGTCTGCACGTAAGAAGAATTCGACTGTAGCGGGTGATTCACAGAAACGTACTGCTAACCCAGGTAATCGTGGTCAGGCTCAAAATAACCGTCCGAAAAAAGGCCAGATTCTGACCCAGCATACTGGTCTGCCACCGCGTGAAACGGGTGATGCGAAAAAGCCATTCGGCGGCCCTAAACCTAAAGCAAAATCAAAGCCAAAATCACGTGCTTGATTAAGCTGATAAAAAAGACACTTCGGGTGTCTTTTTTATGTTCAGACTTTATTGATGCGGCTTTCAGGTTCTCAATTAAAATGTAAAATATTTTATTTTTAGTCGATTTAAATTTTTGAAAAATGATATAAAAATAACACTTTGTCGGAATTGTCTTACAGTTCAACCGATTTATATTGCGATCTATCAGGAGACTATTTTACAGTCGCATATAAGGATTTAACCCTAATTTCTATTGAAATAGCAAAAAGCGGTTTTTAAGTAACTGGCAATCAAGTTTTGCTAAGAATTGTATTGGTCTCTACACAGAATGGTAGCAGGGCAATTTTAAAAATAGTATGGGTTTATACTGGATAACAATAAAACAAGAATGATTATAAGAATGCAAGGATTGAGTCATGACCACCTATATGATTATAGGGAGTTTCTTGGTGTTCTGTGTCGTGCTCATGGCATGGAAGCAGCTAAGGAATAGCCCAAAACCACAAGACAGCGCCTTAAAACAGCGCGCTATTTTTAATCCAAATGAACAACTGACGTTTACACGCCTGAAAGAAGTATTGCCTGATTATATTGTACTGGCCCATGTTTCTTATGATGCACTACTTACTACCAAATTTGGTCGTACCCGGCACAAGTATCGTGATCTGATTGCAGATTTTGTGATTCTGGATCAGCAATATCAGATTGTTGCCATTGTAGCCGTCGATGATCCGGTGATTTTAAAACGTCCACAGCAGGCGCAATTTCAGGATGCCTTGTTGACTATGGCCGGTTATCGGGTCATTCGCTATGAAGATGTACCGGAATATTATCAGTTACGAGGAGATTTCCTGCGTGAGCAGGAGCATTCCAGTAAAGACCAGAGATTTACCGCTGTGAATGATCTCAAAAAATATCATCTCTATTCAGATCTGGAACGACGTAAAGTCAAAGCATTAAACTGATAGAACCTAAACGAAAAAAGTATGCCAAGCGCATACTTTTTTCTATTTTAGATGAGTAGCAATTAGGCCTAAGAAGTCTATTCAGGTTTGACGGCTATGACAGTCAGTTCCACTAACACGCGTGGATCATACAGTTTAGCTTCGACACAAGTGCGGGGCAGGGCTTGAATATCCGCTACCCAAGCATCCCAGACTTCATTAAATGCTGCATAATCTTTTTCAATATCTTTGAGATAAATCGTCACCGACATGATCTGGCTTTTATCGGTACCGGCATCCGCCAGGAACTGGTCGATAATATCCAGTGTCTGCTGGGTTTGACCTTTGATATCCAGATCCAGGTCTGTCGCCAACTGACCGGCGAGATGAACCAGATTGCCGGCAATGGCGATCTCAGAAAAGCGTTGTGAAACATGCAAACGTTGAACAGACATCAGCTTAATCCTTGGTTTTTGGCATCAAGGCTGCGACTAATGCAGTCAATAGGCAGCCTATCGCAAGATAGATGGCTACATAATGCCATGAACCATCACCCCAAATCACTAAGGAGGCTGCAATCATTGGGGTAAAACCACCACCAATAATACTGGCGACCTGATAACCGACTCCGGCACCGCTATAGCGATATTCCGTACCAAATAGCGAGGTAAAAATCGGTTGATGCACGCTGACCACCATGTCATGCGCGACATTGGCCAGTAGAATGGCGCCAACAATAATCATCCAGGTATTTTGTGCATCCAGTGCCATAAAAAACGGAAAGGCAGACAGTGCACCGATCAGACCACCCCAGACGCACATGGTTTTATGCTGGATTTTATCCGATAGCCAGGCAAAGAAAGGAATACTGAAACAGCTGATCGCACCGACCATCAGGGTAATATTCAGGAAGAACTGTTTGTCCATGCCCAGATTATTGGTGGAATAGTTTAGGGCAAAGTTGGTGACCAGATACATGGTCAGCAGTTCGGTCAAACGTAAGGCAATAATATAAAAGAAAGCTTTAGGATGTTTGCTGATGGCCTGCAAGATTGGCAGTTTTTCTGGATGATGATCTGCCTTAATCACTTTCTCTACGAATTCTTGAGATTCATCCTGATCACGGCGAATCCACATCGCAATCCCGATCAGCACGATACTGGCAATAAACGGAATGCGCCAAGCCCATTCAGCAAAAGCCTCTTCACCCAGTGTGGCAATAATAACGGATACCGCACCCGTTGCCAGTACCAGACCTACGCCATAGCCGACCTGAACGCCACTGCTATAAAAGGCCTTTTTGCCTTTAGGGGCATTTTCCACCGCCATCAGGGCAGCACCACCCCATTCCCCACCGACTGCAAAGCCTTGAATGGCACGCAGGGTCACCAGTAAAACCGGTGCCCACCAGCCAATAGCTTCGAAATTAGGTAAAAAACCAATCCCGACGGTGGAAATCCCCATCAGGACCACAGTCAGAACCAGCATTTTCTTGCGGCCGAGCTTGTCGCCGAAATGACCAAATACCACACCGCCTAGAGGACGAAACAGGAAGCCTACCCCAAAGGTGGCTAAAGCCGCCAAGGTACCCATATTGGCACCAATGCTTGGGAAAAACTGGTCTTTAAAAATTAAGGCTGCAACAATGCCGTAAAGGAGAAAATCATACCAATCGACAACAGCACCAACAAAACTGGATAACGCCGCTTTACGCGCGCGTCGTTCTTGAATAACAGAAGAATTTACAGAGGACATGCAGGGAGGGATTCCATGAGATACATCAGAGTTGCCCTGTAATATTCGGATTTGATCGTCACGCCAATCACAGGACAGTATGCTGAAAGTAAAGGTGATTTTCAGCATCTCAGCACATACATGGATAATGCATTGCGCAGATAGAGTACTCCAAAAATTCAAAATGTAAAAACAAAGTTGCCGTATTTTTAAACTAACGTCTAATACTTGTACAAAATAGGCCTAAAGCAGCAGCAATTGCGTTTCTGTTTCACGTGCAGCGAGCTGATAGACGCCAAGCCCAATCAGCCGAAACTGCAGTTGAGGAGTAATATGCATCTCTTGAAGCAATAAGTGTAAAGCCTGCTCCAGTTCTTGCGGGCTACGCAGCAGCTGGCTGAAGCTTTTACTATGCTGCATGGTCTGAAAATTTTTCATTCTCAGTTTTACAGTAACCCCGCGGGCAGAGAGCTGTTTTTTTTCCAGACTCTGCCAGAGCTGGGCAATTAATGGCTGCCAGTAAGGCTGGCATTGCGGTAAATACAGATCATCATCGAAAGTCGTTTCCTTGGAAATCTGTTGGCGTTCCCGTTCAGCTTCAACTGGCCGATCATCAATGCCTTGAGCATAAAGAAAAAGACGCCGTCCATATTTGCCAAAATGTTGAATCAGGATCGCTTCTTCAGTCTGCTGTAAATCTCCCAAGGTTTCCAGATTCAAACTTTTTAGTTTTTCTTGAGTGACTTTGCCTACACCGGGAATTTTCTTCAGTGGAAGATCCTGAATAAAACGCTGTACTTGTGAAGGTTTGATAACACAGATTCCATTCGGCTTATGCCAGTCAGAGGCGATTTTAGCGAGAAATTTATTCGGGGCCACGCCGGCAGAAGCGGTTAGTCCAGTAGTTTGAAAAATATCTTCACGAATGCGCATTGCCACTTCAGTGGCACTTGGAATCTGCTGCAAATTTTCGGTGACATCCAGATAAGCTTCATCCAGAGACAACGGTTCGATGACCTTGGTATAAGTTTGAAATATTTGATGAATCTGACCAGAGACCTGACGGTATTTGGCAAAATCCGGTTCAATCACGATGACCTGAGGGCAGAGCTTACGTGCTTGAGTCATCGGCATGGCAGAGCGCAGTCCGAATTCGCGGGCCGGATAGGAGGCAGCCGCGACCACTGCCCGCGGATGATGCGAGGCAATCACCACAGGCAGAGCGTTCAGCTCCGGACGCTCACGCAGCTCGACTGAGGCGTAGAAGGCATCCATATCGATATGAATAATTTTGCGCATATCCAGTATCTTAAGTGGCTTTAGCTGGATTGGGAAGAGACCGGATTGACAAGTAAACAGGCTAAAGCATTATTCAAGACGAAGCATATCCTGCCTAAATAATTCAATATCCATTTCATGGTTGAATCAGGGAGAAATTGAGTTTATTTCTTGGCCGGAGGCTGGGACTGATCTGGGGTGGGAATACTGTTCTGCTGTAAAAATTTGATCCAGTCCTGCTCCGAGCCATAAAACACATTCAGGTCCACAGTACGGGCAATGCCGGGAATTTCACCCTGACTGCTATGCTGCCAGAAGGTCCATTTAGGCTGACCCTTTAAATCTGGCAAACCTTGGTACTCACGTACCCAGAGCGGTACGTCAGCAAACTCTCCCGCCAGCACGATGTTATAAAAAGATTTGGACACATAGAAGATCGGCTGCTTGCCATAATGGTGTTTTAAGGCATCATGCATGATCCGGATTTCCTTGAGCATCTGCTCTTTGGAATAGTGATTGATGCATTTGCTGTCATATTCCAGATCCATTACGGGTGGCAGGGCATCACTTTTACGCGGAACCGACTCTATAAAATTCTGAGCCTGAATGCTGCCATCACGGCAAAGCCGGTAAAAATGATAAGCACCGACCAGAAAGCCCTGTTCGCGGGCCTGCAGCCAGTATTCCTGAAACTTGGTATCTTTAAAATCACCGCCTTCTGTGGATTTTAAATAGACAAATTTATATTTCTGTTTTGGGATTTTCTTCCAGTCTATTTCTTTCTGATGATGGGAAACATCAAAACCATGAATCGAATAATCTGCTGCATGCGCTGATGGCTGTTTGAAAACCAGCAGATAAAGCACAGTGGTTACCACAAGCGTAATCAGCAGCCCGACTGCAATCACTGAGTATTTTTTCCAGTTGCTAGAAGTAGGAGCTGCTTTCATGTGCACGGTGGCCTAATCTAGAGATATTCATATCGAGTTTATATTCTGCCCTAGACTGGTGTGTTTTTGGGGATATGCCAGAAAATATAGGCAGCAATAATGTTAATACAGCCTAGACAGAGCAGCGAAACGTGGAAGGCATTATCCAGCTGCTCAGGGCCGAAGTAGGCACTAAACATATTCACTAGCGTACCTGCCAGTGCCACCCCGATACTCATTGACAGCATCATGATCATCGACAGAAAACTGTTACCACTGCTGGCATCCTGCTGGCTTAAATCTTTTAAAGTCAGCGTATTCATCGAGACAAATTGCAGCGAATTCAGAATCCCGAACACAAAGAAATGAATGGCTCTTAGCCAGATAGGGGTTTCCGCCGTAGTCAAGGCAAAACTGGCAATACATAGACCGACCAGCAAGGTGTTGATCAACAAGACTCTACGATAACCGAAACGTTGAATGATTTTGCGGATAATCGGTTTAGATGCTAAAGAACCGAGTACGGTTGGAATCATCAGTAAACCGGTAATAAAAGGTTCAAAACCAAAAGCGACCTGCAACATTAAAGGTAGCAAAAACGGAATCGAGTTGCCGCCGAGTCGGGCAAAGAAATTACCTAGAATGCCAATCGAATAAATTTTGTTTTTAAATAATTTACTGCGAAAAAGCGCGTTCAGATGAGTATGCGAGTGGTAGGCGTAGATGAGTGAGGCAATCAGACCACTTCCGACCAGGCTTAAGCTCCACCAGAGTGGATATTGTGGATTGGCAAAGTTTTCAATCCCTAGACACAAGCCGATCATCGCGATGACCAGTAAAATAAAACCGCCAAAATCAAAACGCTGTACCGTCGGTTCAGTGATATTCGGCATAGCTTTAAAGGTAATCAATGCACCGAGCAGACCAATCGGCAGATTGATCAGGAAAATCCAGTGCCAGGACAGGTATTCTACCATCCAGCCACCTAAGGTCGGACCGATCAGAGGACCCATCAGTCCTGCCAGACTCATCAGGCTCATGGCGGACAGAAACTGGGTACGAGGAATAATTTTCAGCATGGCCAGTCGTCCGACTGGAAGCAGCAAAGCACCTCCAATGCCCTGAAATACCCGATAAACCAGTAGTTCATTCAGATTCTCAGACCAGGCACAGCCGAGTGAGGCCAGAGCAAAAATAATGATCGCTGCAAAATAGATATTCCGAACCCCAAAGCGATCTGCCAGCCAGCCACTTAAGGGAATGCAGGCTGCCACAGAAAGCACATAGGCCACCACCACACTATGCATCCGTAACGGATCTTCCTGCAGGTTACTGGCAATCGCAGGCAAGGCGGTATTGATAATCGTGGTATCCAGGCCTTGCATGAAAAAGCCAATCGATACCAGCAAGACCAGCAGTCTGAATTCAGGTTGTAGGGATTGATGCGTAGGAGTGACATTCATGGATTTAAAAAATCATCTATTTTGAATAGTTTAAAGAAATCTATGCAGCAGTGTGACTGAAATAAAAACGATTGTGAATAGGAGTCGTGTAGACAAAATGCTAATGAATTCACAGCCTGATTTCAGTTATTGAAGAGGAAAGGGTAAAAGATATATTTCTATACTGCGAACCTCTCAAATTGATACAGATTCATAAATACGTCATTTTTGGAACACTTCAAGCTTCTTTTTAAGGAGCAGGCTACAAAAAAATATGACGGAAATGTCATGAAAATGAAATAAAACCGTCATAATCTGGGGCAAACTTCCAGAACTGCTGTACTGGGAACTGTCTAGTAAAAGGTTTTGTACTTATGACCATCGAGATTCTGATGGTAGTTGGCTTCTGTCTGGCCGCCTATTCCATCGTGGGGAATGATGTTCCGCAAACATTAGGAACATTTATTTCATCGAACTCACATCGCCCATGGTGGGTACTCTGGATTTACATCAGTACTATTCTGGTTGTGGTGTTAATTTATGGCTGGTTTGCTTCTGGGGTAGGGGATGCCTCTTATGGACGTCTGGAAACCATTCCTTTCCCTGAAGATGGGGTCACCTGGCTATATGTGGTACCGCCTCTTTTACTGATCATTTTGACCAAATATGGCATTCCGGTCAGTACTACTTTCTTGGTGCTCACGATTTTCTCCCCGAGCAGTCTGGGTTCCATGCTGACCAAGTCAATGATGGGTTACGCCGTCGCTTTCTTTGTGGCGATTGTAATCTATCGTCTGGTCATGAAAAAACTCGCGGTCTATTTCAGTGAAACCCGTGATCAGCAACACTCCCCAATGTGGATGGCCTTGCAATGGCTATCTACGGCATTTCTGTGGAGCCAGTGGCTGATCCAGGATCTGGCCAATATCTTTGTTTATGTGCCACGTCAGGTGCCGTTTGAGTTCCTGATCTTTGCCATTTCTGTCTTTGTGATACTACTGGGCATGATTCTTTACCAGCGTGGTGGAGCTATCCAGAATATTGTCGATACCAAGACTGGGGTGACCGATGTCCGTTCTGCTACGATTATCGACTTCATTTATGCGCTGATTCTGCTGGTGTTCAAAGAGTGGAGTAACATCCCGATGAGTACCACTTGGGTATTCTTGGGGTTACTGGCCGGTCGTGAATTTGCGATTTCAATGCTGGTGACTGAAGTCAATAAACACCGTACTTCCCGGAATGTCAGCAAAGATGCCATGAAACTGATGTTCGGCCTAGCCATTAGTGTGTTCCTAGCGACGACCTTGCCTTGGTTCTATCACACGATTTCTGGTTAATGTCTTTGCATGTATAAATGAAAAAGCGAGCATCAAGCTCGCTTTTTTATGGCTTTAAATCATTGCTATTTAAAGCAGATGAAAAATTTAAACCACAAAACGTTGCGGAGCATCCAGATTCAGCAAGGTGGTATAAATCTGATCTGCATGTTCACAGATAATCAGTTTAGCCCGATGTTGGGGCGGCAAGAAGCCTTCCTGCACCGCAAGATCAAGCTGGGCAATCAGGGGATTATAAAAGCCATTGACGTTATACAGCATCATCGGTTTTTGATGCTGGTTCAGCTGACCCCAGGTCGCAATTTCCAGAATTTCTTCAAAGGTTCCCAATCCACCCGGCAAGGCGACAAAGGCACAGGCACGATCTGCCATCATGGCCTTACGCTGATGCATGCTGGTGACGATATGCAGTTCTGTGAGTTGAGGATGGGCAATCTCATAATCCAGCATAAATTCCGGAATCACGCCCACCGCTTCACCACCATGCTGAATCATGGTGTCTGCCACCTGGCCCATCAGACCAATACTGGCGCCGCCATAGACCAGACCAAAACCATGTTCGGCCAGACCTTGTGACAGTTGAATCGCTTTTTCCAGATAAATCGGTTTGTTGCCGGCACGAGAGCCACAATATAAAGCTACTAGCGGGCGTGTTGTTTTTGGGGAGTTATCATTAAAATAATCGGTCATTTCCATTACACTTTGCATTTATTTTTTTCACCTTATCATTTTTTTATCTACTTACTATAACTTAGTTAACAAATATGACAATTCCATGAGCAGACCTCATTTTAGGACAAAATCTTTCATTCAAATTCATCCATAATCCCGGATGAAAACAGGTGAATTTCATGCTGTTCTTGATATACTGAAAGTCTGTCTTACTACAATAGAACTCACATGGGTAGTCGAAGTTGGCGCTTTAATTCAGTAAAACGTCACATTATCAAGTCTTTAATTCAAGTCGGGTATCAACCTGTATCTCATCATGCAAATACTTGCTTTTCTCCTCGGTTAGAGGAGCAGATGCAATGATTTTTGAATGGATGTCAGATCCCTCTGCCTGGATTGGCTTACTCACACTGATTGTTCTTGAAATTGTACTCGGGATCGATAACCTGGTCTTTATTGCAATTCTGGCGGAAAAGCTTCCACCCGAACAGCGTAATGCAGCGCGTATTACCGGTCTGGGCTTGGCGCTGTTAATGCGACTGGTGTTGCTGGCATCGATTGCCTGGGTCGTAACGCTTACTGAACCGCTATTCCATATCTTTGAGCATCCATTTTCAGGACGCGACCTGATCTTATTATTCGGTGGTGTATTCCTGCTGTTTAAAGGCACTATGGAGCTGCATGAGCGTCTGGAAGCCAAACCTGTGACCAAGGAAGAAAATCCGGTTCAGGCGGTGTTCTGGATGGTGATTGTGCAGATCGTGGTACTGGACGCCGTGTTCTCGCTCGACAGCGTGATTACTGCGGTTGGTATGGTCAAAGATCTGTCTGTGATGATGATCGCGGTGATTATTGCGGTCGGTATCATGTTGTGGGCCTCTAAAGCCCTCATGGATTTCGTCAACAAGCACCCGACAGTAGTGATTCTCTGTCTGGGCTTCCTGATGATGATTGGTTTCTCGCTGGTGGTTGAAGGCTTCGGTTTCCATATTCCAAAAGGCTATCTGTATGCCGCGATTGGTTTCTCGGTGATTGTCGAGTTCATTAACCAGACCATGAAACGCAATCAGGAAAAAATGGTGACGACAACTGATATGCGTTACCGTACTGCGTCTGCCGTAATGCGTATGCTGGGCGGTAAACCGGCTCAGGACAATGATTCTTCTGAACCGGAAGATGTACTGGCGACTCGTGCCTTTGCTGATGAAGTCTTTGATGACGACGAAAGTGGAGTCTACCATAGCGTTATGGTGCAGGGCGTACTTGGCCTGTCAGAACGTCCGGTGAAATCGGTGATGACACCGCGTCCTGAACTGGAATGGATTGATCTGGAAAATGATCATGCCAGTATCAAAGAGCAGTTATTGCATATGAGCCATTCACGCCTGATTGTGGCGCGTGGTGAACTGGACAATATTGCTGGGGTCGTGCTAACCCATAAAGTCCTGAATGAATACATCGAAACAGGTATTTTGGACTTCGAAAAACATCTGCGTGAACCTGTGATTGTGCATGAAAATGCTCAGGTCTTGATGGTGATGGATCAGCTACGTCAGGCACCGCTACAAATGGCACTGGTATTGAATGAATATGGTTCAATTGAAGGGGTGGCGACACCGATTGATGTGCTGGAAGCGATTGCCGGTGAATTCCCGGATGAAGACCAGCTAGAAGCAGCTGTAGAAAGCCTGGAAGATGGCAGCCTGATTCTGGATGGTTCAACCGATATTCGCCATGTGTCACTGCTTCTGGATCGTGATCTGGTCAATGAAACGGAAGAATATTCGACATTGTCGGGTTATATTCTGTTCCATCTGGGGCGCTTGCCAGAAAATGGCGAAAAGCTCGAAGCAGATGATTATATCTTTGAGGTGGTCACGATGGACGGCCACAAGATTGATAAGGTGCATATCATTGCCCCAGCGAACCGGAAAGACTAGTTCAGCGCCCGAAGGACGAAGCTAAAAGTTTGCTAAAATAGCCCGCACTGTCGGGCTATTTTTTATGGAATTGAGATGTCAGAAGCATGTCCATGTGGACGAGGTGAATACGCAAGCTGTTGCCAGCCACTACATCAGGGCCAGCAATTGGCTCAAAACGCCGAGCAATTAATGCGCTCGCGGTATAGTGCCTTTGCCAAGCATGAAATTGATTATATCCAGCAGACTACTGCCCGTGGACAGCAGCAGGCTTTGGACATGCCAGCCATTGCTGAATGGAGTAGAACCAATCAATGGCTGAAGCTGGAAATCGTGCAAGCCAATGAAAAACTGGACAAGACCCATGCGCTGGTCGAGTTCAAAGCATATTATCACGATGGCAAGCAGGCCCAGATTCATCATGAAATTTCACATTTTGTGAAGTTCGAGAATCGCTGGTACTTTCTGGATCCAACGACAGATCAACAGTTTACAATGAAACAGCCGTGCATCTGTGGCTCCGGGAAAAAATTTAAGCAATGTTGTGCGCATTTTTTATAATTTTCACATAGATTTAGCTTAGAATAGCCGCCATCTCATAGCCTCAGGTGGAAGCAGGGCGATGTTACTGACCGTCATCTATATTATTGCAATTACCGCTGAAGCCATGACCGGAGCCTTGTCTGCCGGTCGGCGTAGTATGGACTGGTTTGGGGTCACGATTATTGCCTGTGTTACGGCGCTCGGTGGTGGTTCGGTACGTGATGTACTACTTGGCCATTATCCTTTGACCTGGGTCAAACACCCGGAATATCTGGTGCTGACTTGCTGTGCCGCCTTTGTCACCATCCTGATTGCCAAATGGATGCGCCATTTACGCAATATCTTCCTGGTACTGGATGCCTTGGGCCTGATTGGCTTTACCATCATTGGCTGCCAGATTGCGCTGGAAATGGGGCATGGTTTTGTAGTCAGTGCGGTCGCCGGGGTTCTGACCGGAGTATCGGGCGGTATTTTACGTGACATTTTATGTAATGATGTGCCTTTAGTCTTCCGCCGTGAACTGTATGCCAGTATTTCCTTTGTTGCAGTCATCTTCTACTGGCTCTGCAGCAATTTCGGTCTGTCACTCGAACTGACCATTATTTCCACCCTGATTTTTGGCTTTAGTTTGCGTTTGATTGCGATCTATTTCGGTCTGGAAATGCCGAAGTTTATCTATAAGGATGATGACGAACAGTCCGCTTCATCCAAAGACGAATCTTGATATGAATTATGGTAACTGCGGGAGGGAAAACTTCCCGCAGGCGTACGTATTCGTAGTATAAAAAAATAAAAAATCAAACCTCCTGTTGGGACAGCAGCACCTCCCGTTTCACCTGATCAGAGATTTTTGTTATGGATTTAGTTTCTCGGATACAGCGCTTGCCGATCGGCAAGTTCCACTACACTCTTTTATGGGTGATTGGTCTTGGCTGGATGTTTGATGCCATGGATACGGGATTGATTTCCTTTATTCTGGCGAAAATGGCTGAAGACTGGCAGATGACCGCTGACCAGAAAAGCTGGGTGGTTTCGATCGGTTTTATCGGTATGGCGATTGGAGCGATTTTCTCAGGTGGACTGGCAGATCGCTGGGGACGTAAAACGGTATTTGCCAGTACGCTGGTGATTTATAGTCTGGCGACTGCTGCCTGTGCCTTTGCGCCGAATCTGACCTGGTTACTGGTATTCCGTTTTATTGTCGGTCTGGGATTAGGGGGTCAGTTGCCGGTTGCGGTGACACTGGTCAGTGAATATATCCCGGCACGGGTACGTGGTCGTTTCATTGTGCTGCTGGAAAGTTTCTGGGGCTTGGGCTGGCTGGTGGCTGCGCTGGTTTCGCGTTTTGTGATTCCTGATTTTGGCTGGCAAGCTGCATTCATGATTGGCGGGATACCGGCACTGTATGCCATCGTAATCTGGAAACTGGTGCCTGAGTCGGTGCCGTATCTGATCAATCGTGGCCGGGTAGATGAAGCGCAAGCTCTGGTCAAAAAGATTGAGCGCAAATGCGGCGTCGAAGTCATGGAAATCTTTGAAGTTAAACCCGTGGCTGCCAAGCAGAATATCTCGTTTATCCAGCTCTGGAGTGGTATTTTTGCCCGCCGCACCTTGATGCTGTGGCTAATCTGGTTTGGGATCGTTTTCTCCTACTATGGTATTTTTACCTGGTTACCAAGCCTTCTGGTCAAGGAAGGCTATACCATCGTGCAGTCTTTTGAATATGTCCTGGTTATGATTCTAGCGCAATTGCCAGGTTATATTGCGGCAGCATGGCTAGTCGAAAAACTCGGTCGTAAGGCGACTCTGGCTGGATTTATCGGCATGTGTGCGATTTCAGCCTATTTCTTTGGCCAGTCCGGTAGTGTCACCGAGATCGTAATCTGGGGTTGTCTGATGTCCTTCTTTAATCTGGGGGCATGGGGCGTTCTTTATACCTATACACCAGAACAGTATCCAACCAATATCCGTGCTTTTGGTTCAGGCTGGGCCGGTGCAATTGGTCGTATTGGCGGGATTGCTGCACCTTTTGCCGTAACCCATTTGATGGGGATGCCAAATGGTTTCAGTTACGTCTTTACCATGTTTACTGCAGTATTAATCGCAGTAGCTGTGGTCATTTTAGTCCTGGGTGAAGAGACCAAGGGCAAGACGCTAGAATCTATGGGTTTATAAGGTTGGTGATTTTTTAGTTGCTCAGCTGCTATAAAGTGGATATTTTTAGCCCATAAGACACGATTTGTCGCGCTGTGTAGTTTACTGCCCTTGTGCAGCACACAGCTGCGTCTTAGCATAAGAAACATTGATACAAAAACGAATTTTAGGATTATAGGTTGTTATGACAAGCCTTGCGCATCATGCGACAGAAAACCGTTCCGTAGCCGAATTTACCGAACAAGCTTATTTAAATTATGCCATGTACGTGATTATGGATCGTGCATTGCCACATATCAGTGACGGTTTGAAACCGGTACAGCGCCGTATTGTCTATGCCATGAGTGAACTGGGTCTGAAATGGACCAGCAAACCGAAAAAATCGGCACGTACTGTCGGGGATGTACTGGGTAAATACCATCCACATGGTGACTCGGCCTGTTATGAAGCCATGGTCTTAATGGCGCAGCCATTCAGTTATCGCTATCCGTTTATTGAAGGACAGGGCAACTGGGGTTCACCGGATGATCCTAAATCTTTCGCGGCGATGCGTTATACTGAAGCCAAACTGTCGCAATATAGTGAACTGCTTTTATCGGAGCTGGGACAGGGCACTTGTGACTGGCAGGATAACTTTGATGGTTCGATGAAAGAACCGATTAACTTACCGGCATGTGTTCCGAATATCCTGTTAAA
The DNA here is from genome assembly GCF_013419975.1 of Acinetobacter sp. YH12041. Taxonomy (NCBI): domain Bacteria; kingdom Pseudomonadati; phylum Pseudomonadota; class Gammaproteobacteria; order Moraxellales; family Moraxellaceae; genus Acinetobacter; species Acinetobacter sp. YH12041. The sequence goes on from NZ_VOZC01000015.1 coordinate 17,631, forward strand.
TGGTACCACCGGGATTGCTGTAGGGATGGCGACTGATATTCCACCGCACAACTTGCGCGAAGTGGTAAAAGGTACTATCGCTCTGATCCGTAATCCGAACCTGACCGATGCTAAAATGGCAGAATACATTCCGGGACCGGATTTACCGACCAAAGCGGAAATCATTACGCCACCCTCCGAACTGCTTAAAATTCAGACGACAGGTCGTGGCAGTTACCGCATGCGTGCGGTATATACCATTGATAAAAATGAAATCGTGATCACTGAATTACCGTATCAGGTATCCGGTTCAAAAATTATCAGTCAGATCGCGGACCAGATGCAGGCGAAAAAACTGCCATTGGTCACTGATGTTCGTGATGAATCGGATCATGAGAATCCAACACGTTTAGTGGTGGTATTGCGTTCGAACCGTATTGATGCTGAAGCGGTAATGAGCCACCTGTTTGCGACTACAGATCTTGAGTCTAGCTATCGTGTCAATATGAACATGATTGGCGCGGATGGCCGTCCACAGGTGAAATCGATTCGTCGTATTCTGCTGGAATGGATCGAAATCCGTAAAACTACAGTCACTCGCCGTCTGCAATATCATCTGAACAAGATCGAAAAACGCCTGCATATTCTCGGCGGTTTGATCATTGCCTACTTGAATATTGATGAAGTGATTCGGATTATTCGTGAGGAAGATCAGCCTAAACCAGTGTTGATGGAACGTTTTGGTATTGATGAGATTCAGGCCGAAGCCATTTTAGAACTCAAGCTACGTCATCTGGCCAAGCTTGAAGAAATGGAACTGCGCCGCGAACAGGAAGAGCTGGAAGCTAAAGCTGCCGTGATTCGTGAACAGCTGGCGAATCCTGAGTCTTTAAAAACTTTGATCATCAATGAACTCAAAGAGGATGCAAAGAAATTTGGGGATGATCGCCGTTCTCCAATCGTACAACGTGCCGAAGCCGCTGCAATTGATGAAACTGAAATGCTGCCAGCGGATCCTGTAACGGTAGTATTGTCTGAAGCGGGCTGGATTCGCTGTGCCAAAGGGCATGAAGTGGATGCTGAAAATCTGAATTTCCGTGCGGGCGATCAGTATCTCAGTCATGCCCAAGGTAAATCTAATCAACGCGTCTATGTATTAGATGATAGTGGCCGTAGCTATGGCTTGCCAATCAATAGCCTGCCATCCGCACGAGGACTCGGTGAACCGTTGAGTTCAAAACTGTCTCCGGCAAGTGGAGTTGGTTTCAAGCAGGTATTGGTCGCTGAAGATGATGCGGAAATCCTGGCAGTCAGCAGTAAAGGCTATGGATTTAAAACTCAGGCCAAGCAGCTGGATACCAATGCCAAAGCAGGTAAGGCTTTCTTGAATCTATCTGAAGGCGCGCAGGTCATGAACCTGCAGCCGCTGGAAGACGCAACTCATGTTGCACTACTCAGTTCAGCTGGCCGTCTGCTGATTGTTGATCTGTCGGAATTACCTGTACTGAATAAAGGTAAAGGTAATAAATTGATACAACTTGAAGATAAAGATCAAATTTTATCCATGACAATATTAAAACTTGATGAAATAATTCAAGTGCTTGCAGGACAGCAACAATTAAAACTTAAAGGGGATGACCTGCAAAAATATATTGGGAAACGAGGCTCTAAAGGAACCCTGTTACCACGTGGATATCAAAAAGCAAATAAACTGTTGATTCAAAGATAATACTAGCATCCATGAATCGAAATACGTTATATATGAGTAACGATTCGACAAATGGATGCAATGTTGCACATATACAAGTCTAAAAAATGACGTGCAGCATTGAAAAAAACAGTTGAACTACTAAGGATTATGATTGGAGAGATTGGCATTATGGAAAAAATTTGGTTCGCTGAATACCAAAAAACAGGGATTCCAGAAACTGTAGAATTACCAGCAGAAAATACATCTCTGGTTGATATTTTTGAACGCAATTTCCAAAAATTTGGCTCACGTGATGCCTTTATCTTTATGGATAAGACTTTAACGTTCAATGAGTTGGAAGAAGCTAGTCGTAAATTCGCAGCATATTTACAAAGTTTGGGTCTGGCAAAAGGCACACGTGTTGCCGTAATGATGCCAAACGTTCTTCAGTATCCGGTCGTAGCATTGGGGGTGTTCCGCGCTGGTTTAGTACTGGTGAATGTAAATCCACTGTATACATCACGTGAGCTTGAGCATCAGTTAAAAGATTCTGGCGCTGAAGTTCTGGTCATTATTGAGAACTTTGCAAGCGTTTATCAGTCAATTATTGGCAAAACACCTGTGAAGCACGTCGTGGTTGCTTCTGTGGGTGACATGCTGGGTGCTTTAAAAGGTACTTTGGTGAACTTCGTATTGCGTTCAGTACGTAAGCAGATTCCGGCATGGGATATTCCAGGTCACATCAAGTTCAATGCTGCACTGAACAAGGTAAATCCAAGCAACTATAAACGCCCTGAATTGACTTTAAGTGATACTGCTGTACTTCAGTACACAGGTGGTACTACCGGTGTTTCTAAAGGTGCTGAACTGACTCATCGTAACCTGGTTGCTAACCTGTTGCAGTGTGACGGTATCTTCCAGAGCAAATTCGGTGCGCAAGATGGCCAGCCAGATGACCGTATTTTCTGTGCTTTACCGCTTTATCACATCTTTGCTTTCATGGTCTGTGCACTTTACGGCATGTATAAAGGTCAGGCGAACGTTCTGATTCCTAACCCGCGTGACCTGCCTGCGGTGATGAAAGAATTACGTAAATACCAGCCAACATTCTTCCCTGCTGTGAACACGCTGTTTAATGCGCTTGTAAACAACGAAGAGTTCAAGCAACTGGATCATAGCCGTTTAAAAATGGCGATGGGCGGTGGTATGGCTGTTCTGCCTTCTACTGCAGAAGCTTGGAAGAAAATTACTGGCACTAACATCATTGAAGGTTATGGCCTGTCTGAAACTTCTCCAGTAGCAACTGCGAACCCACCGGCATCTGAAGCATTTAGCGGTACGATTGGTATTCCGTTACCTTCGACTGAAGTTGCAATTCTGGATGATGACGGTAATGAAGTTGCACTCGGTGAGCAGGGTGAAATCTCAATCCGTGGTCCACAGGTGATGAAAGGCTATTGGAACCGTCCGGATGAAACCGATAAAGTGATGGTAAATGGCTTCTTCCGTACCGGTGATATCGGTGTTATGGATTCACGTGGTTACATCAAAATCGTTGACCGTAAGAAAGACATGATTCTGGTCTCTGGCTTCAACGTTTATCCTTCTGAAATTGAAGAAGTCGTTGCGAAACATCCAAAAGTACTGGAAGTGGCTGCAATTGGTGTACCAGATGAAAAATCAGGTGAAGTGCCAAAACTGTTTGTGGTGAAGAAAGACCCTTCATTGACGACTGAAGAAGTTCTGGCATTTGCGAAAGAAAACCTGACCGGTTATAAACGCCCACGTTATGTTGAATTTATGGATGAATTACCGAAATCTAACGTAGGCAAAATCCTGCGTAAAGACCTACGTAAGACTGCATAAATCCTGCAATAAAAAAAGCGCCTAAGGGCGCTTTTTTTAATTCTCTTTTTTCATTAGCCAGCGGTCGAAGTAAGGACGTCCTACCCCGATCACACCCAAAAAAATAAACATGGTACCAAACTGGCGGTTAAATCCTCTCAAATTAAAACTGCCATAACTGAGAATATTATCTATCAAGCAATAAATGATGATCGCGACTACCCAGTGCCAGATCGGCATACGCTTGATGCCCACGGCATAGAAGGCAATCCATAAGATGGCAAAGGTAAAGAGGGGAGACCAGATATTCATATTGGCACAAATGACCGCTATCAGAAATGCAACAATCGGCAATACGATTTTTAATACGCGATCCACTTGACGTTGATGCTGGCGCTGTTTCTCGAGGACATCGAACATTTCATTTTGATCAGGGCTGACCATAGTGAATCCTTAATCATTTATAAAAACACTCTATTTAACAAAATTTATTCACGAAACGCCATGCTATGATAGACATAAAAATTCTCAAGAGAAAAATCAGATGCATAGCATTAGTGGGGTTATCTATCTCATTTTGGCAGCTTGTCTTTTACCCTATGTTTTTACCTTGATTGCGAAAAAATCGGCAGGGTTTCGTGCAAAAGACAATCAGAATCCGCGGGCATTTTTAGAAAAGTCTACAGGCCTGGCCAGTCGCGCCAATGCCGCTCAGCAAAATAGCTTTGAAAGCTTACCGCTCTTTATCGCCTCGATTCTGATGGCAGAATATATGGTCGTGTCGCAAAGTCTGGTGATGACCTTTGGGATTGCCTATCTGGTTTTTCGGGTCATCTATGGGATCTGTTATCTGGCGAACTGGTCGACCTTACGTTCAATTGTCTGGCTGTTATCCTTATTATGTCCAATAACCTTACTGCTGTTAATTATCAAAATCTCTTAAGCCAAAAATAAAGCAGGTCGAGATATTTACAGTTCGATATTTTAAAATCAAAAAAAATCTGTAAAAACCGTTATAATTATCGCGGTTTTTAAAAGATATAACTTGTTAAAGAGTGATGCTATGAGCTACAGCAATATCCCAGCGGGTAAAGATGCGCCAAACGACATCTATGTCATTATCGAAATTCCTGCAAATGCAGCACCAATCAAATATGAAATCGATAAAGATTCTGATGCATTATTTGTAGACCGTTTCATGGGTACAGCAATGTTCTACCCAGCAAACTATGGTTATGTACCAAATACACTTTCTCTAGATGGCGACCCTCTAGACGTATTGGTGGTAACTCCACATCCAGTAGAGCCAGGTTCAGTTATTCGTTGCCGTCCTGTGGGTAAACTGAACATGGAAGATGACGGTGGTGTTGATGCGAAACTGGTTGCAGTTCCACACGACAAACTGACTCCGATCTACAAAGATGTTCAAGAATATACTGATCTTCCTCCATTACTGATCAGCCAAATCGAACACTTCTTCCAGCATTACAAAGACTTGGAACCAGGCAAATGGGTTAAGTTAAGTGGTTGGGAAGGTGCTGATGTTGCTAAACAAGAAGTACTTAGCTCAATTGCAGCTTATGCAGAAGCAAATAAATAATTCATTTGCTTTTCAGTTTAAGTCTTTAACTTTTTAAAGCTTAAACAAAAAAAACCTGCACAATGTGCAGGTTTTTTATTATGGTTTGAAATTCGGGTGAATTAGAATAATTTCACAGGAATGTCTAACCAAATACGCCATTCGTTGGTGTCACCAATGTAGTTAGATTGGTAATCATTGCTTGCACGGTAGTAAGAGTGACGTAAACGCAAGCTTGCATCTTTAGCAAAACCAGATTGAACAGTGTATTTCACTTGGTTAAAGAATTCACGTTCATGAGCATCGCTAGTCGCTAACACTGAACGATCGCCTTCAGGGTCTGCTGGTACATCAATATCCCAACCATATACAAATGCTGAAGTCCAAGATAGACCAGGAACATTTACAGCACCGAAGTCAAATGTGTATTGAAGTTGTGCTGATTTTTCATTATTACCAATGAAGTCAGACAGGTATGAGTTTGGTAGATAAATCGTTTGATGACCATCACCTACACCGCGACCCAAACCATAGTCATAGCCTGTGTTACCAGTATTCTGTTGGTAAGCCACCATGACATTGTGCGGACCAGTATTGTAAGTGGTAGAAATAGCCCAAATATTGTTGCTTAAGTTACTCAAGTCATTTGTGGTATGAGAATAAGTATATGCACCACCGTCAGCTTTTTTATCCCACTCAGTATGATAGCCACTAAAATCGTGAGTTAAAGTGCCGCCATTGGCTACTGCATAGCTATAGTTCGCATTCACATAATGACGGTCTAAACGGTCTTTAATATCTGTACCATAGTAAGAAGCGTTTAGCGCATCACTAAATTTATATTTCGCGCCCCAAACAACAGCACGATCAAGCTCGTTACCATCAGAGTCGATTTGGTCTGAATATTGGTTTTTAGTAAATTTACCAGCTGTTAATGACAGGTTATCAATTTCATTGCTAGTCACTAATACGCCTTCAAAGTATTCAGGAACGAGACGTGCAGTATTTGATGCCAATACAGGAAGATCTAAAACTTGGGTACCATATACAGCAGTGGTATTAGATACACGAGCTTTCACATAAGCCCCACCACGAGCCCAATGATCATAAGTATCGCCAGCACCTTTAACGTATTCACCTTTAGCGTTGAAACCATTTTCACGAGGAATCATACCATTACCGGCATTTTTGTTGTTTCCTAGTTTGAAAGAAGCATCACCGATGATCCCGGCACCAAAGCCGACGACACCTTGAGTAAAACCTGAATCCAGTTTTACGATTGCAGTCTGTGCAGCTGAACTTGTATCTGCTACGCCATTTTTCTTATCACGAGATAAATAACCAGTACGGAAAAGTACAGATCCTTCTGCGTCTTCTACAAAACCTTTAGACTCACTCTGCTCGCTAGCAAAAGCGGTTGAGATCAATGCAGCCTGAATCAAAACTGCCAATGTTAATTTTTTTGTGTTTTGCATTGGGAGAGAGCCTTATACAAATTGATGGAAATTTTTAGGAATTGTATAAGATTCGCTGAATAAATGTCATTTTTATTTACGATATTCCACTAAAGTCGATGGATTTTTTTTAATCTAAAGTGAATAATGGTAAGAGATCTAACAGTCTAAATCCTGACCATATAGTAAAAAAACAAATAAAAACAAAGATATTTTTTAAATATAAATTCTCTGAAGGGTATGACTCATGAGTGCATCAATAATATTTAAAATTAAAATTCTTAGAATGAAAAAGTTGAGTGTTCAAAATCTTCATTTTCTGTATCAGACTCTTCATTAATAATTTCTTAAAAGTGAGAATTGATTATAAATTATTGAATTTTAATATATAAATATTTAATTTAAATATTTATAAATCCAAAAATGCGCATAGATTTCTGAATAATAAAAAGTCATTCCATGAGCATCACTTTTTCTTGCTTAGCACTATTTTGAACTTTTTAATCCAGAAATTTTCTGAGTTTGAGCAAGAATCGAAAACTCGAATAGAGCAATGTGTTTCTCTACTTTTTATTTCTGCACCTTTTTTTAGCACAAAATTTAATCAAAGAGAAAATAGACTCAAAATGGCGCAACTTGTAAATGATTATGTATAAGACCGAAAAAAGAAAATAAATCTTTGAAAAAGGACCAAGGTTAAAAAGAATCTATTAAAGTGCTTTTTTTAAAAATTTAAATATAATTTAAAAACAAACACCTAGTGCTTTATTTTATTTTTATTCATCAGATTTTAGTTGTTTTATTCCAGATTGGCATAGCTCTTGCAGTTTCGAGCTTGAGTTTAATCAATGACCATAAAAAACGTCTCAGACGATCTGGGGGAGTCACACAATGAAATCAACATTAAAAGTATTATCTCTTGCTTTATTGGGCGCTGCATCTTCTTTCACTTTTGCGGATGAACCAGCTGCTGAACATTCAGTTTCTGGAAATATCAGTGTACTTTCAAGCTATAACCTGCGTGGGATTACCAACACACCTGAAAATAGCGGAGCTACTTTACAAGGCGGACTTGACTATAATCACGCCTCTGGCTTCTATGCAGGCTGGTGGGGTTCGACATTAGACTATGGTGATGATTTGCCCAATGCCTTTGAAAATGATTTTTATGCGGGCTATAACGGTTCAATCAATGAAGACTGGGGTTATACAGCGGGTTTAACTTATTATTACTATTATGATATTGGCAATACAGGCTCAAATGGTTTTGAAACCATGCTGGGTCTGACGTACAAAGATTTTGGTGTGACTGCTCAAACATTGCTTGAAGATCTTGATTGGGGTAATGCAGGGGATACCTATCTAAAAGGCACCTATAGCTATGCACTGCCAAAAGATTTTAGTCTGGATACTGCACTTGGCCTATATATTTATGCCAAAGATGGCGACATAAAAGGAACAGAAAACAGTTTCGGTTTCCGTCATTTCGATATCGGTCTAAGCAAGCCACTTGCTGATACAGGCATCACCGCCAGCATGAATTATATTTTTGGTGGTTATAACCGTTTTGAAGATAAACAGAAAAATAAAGTGGTATTAGGACTAGGCTACAGCTTCTAATCTTTGGGGTTTAAAAAAGGCGATCTCAGGTCGCCTTTTTTAATATTCTAAATCTGCTGCTGCCCGCGATAAGACAAGGCTTCCGATAAGTGCCCAGTCTGAATATCTGGACTTTGGTTAAGATCGGCAATGGTTCTGGCAACACGCAAAATCCGATGATAGCCTCGTGCTGACAAATTCAGTTTCTGCTGAGCCAGTTCAATCATTTTCTGAGCTGGTGGATCGAGAGAGGCGTATTGTTCTAGTTGCTTTGGACTAAGACTCATGTTCAAGGCATTTTGCCGTTCGATCTGAATATTATAGGCGGTGATCACGCGCTGTCTGACCGTTTCAGAGTTTTCGACAGGTTTATTGTCCTGTAATTCCTGTGCCTGTAAAGGTGGTACGTCAATATGCAGGTCAATCCGATCCAGTAATGGGCCAGAAATCCGGCTCTGATAACGCTTAATGCTTTCAGGTGAACATTGACAGCGGCTGTCCTGATTAAATGCATAACCGCATGGACAGGGATTCATGGCTGCCACCAGCTGAAAATTAGCTGGAAAAGTAATTTGCCGGGAAGCACGCGAAATCACAATTTCTTTGGACTCAAGCGGCTGACGTAATACTTCTAAAACCTTGCGGTCAAACTCAGGCAATTCGTCTAGAAATAACACCCCCAAATGCGCCAGTGTGATCTCTCCAGGTTTAGGATGTGAGCCACCGCCGACCAGTGCAATGGCAGACGCAGTATGATGCGGTGCCCGAAATGGCCGTTGGCCAAAAGGATGATTGGTATTCGCAATCGAGTAAATACTGGCAACTTCCAGATTTTCCTGAGTATTTAAGGGCGGTAAAATACTGGCGAGGCGCGATGCTAATAAGGTTTTACCTGTACCAGGTGGGCCGCGGAACAGCAGGGAATGGCCACCTGCAGCTGCAATTTCCAAGGCACGTCGTGGTCGCAATTGTCCTTTCACATCCGCAAGATCAAATTTATAAAAAGAGTGCTGATCTAATGGACTGGTCTTAAACGGGGGCAAGGTTTCTGCTTGAGCCAGATGTGCACAGACTTCCTGTAAATGATTGGCAGCAAATACCTGAAAATCCGGAAGCTGAGAGGCTTCCTGAGCATTCGGACTAGGCAAGATCAGTTGATGCTGTGCCTGCTGGCAGGCGATTGCAATACTCAGGATTCCTGTTACTGGCCGCAATTGACCATCTAGGGCCAGTTCACCAATAAATTCAAGGTCATCTGTGCAATTTTCTGGAAGCTGCCCTGAGGCCACTAAAATTCCTAGCGCAATCGGCAAGTCCAAACGTGAGCCATCTTTAGGTAGATCGGCAGGTGCCAGATTAATGGTCAGGCGTTTGGTCGGAAACTGAAAGCCGCTATTCAGAATAGCTGATCGAACCCGATCCTTACTTTCCCTGACTGCGGCTTCAGGAAGCCCCACAATGGTGAGGGAAGGCATGCCAGAACTCACATGAACTTCGACTTCAATTAAAGGTGCATGCAAGCCTAACAGGCCTCGCGTATAAATTTTGGCAAAAGACATATTGTTGTTCCAATATAGTGCATTATTTTTATTGTTCTCGTGTCTTTTGTGCACTGTAGTTGTGCTTATTTTTTAATCGAGACTTTTTCTTCTAGCTCTTCGACTTGTTTTAGTAAAACATTTAAACGCTGATTGGCATTATTTAGGGCAGTGCGTTGACGTTCGAGCTCTTCTTTAGACACTAAATCCATTTTACTGACGGCTTCATTGAGTAGGGCACGCAGATTGTGCTCCAGGTCCTTTTTAGGGTGTTCAACTTGCTGCAAAATTGCTTGTAACAGGGTTTCAATCATAATCTGATCCATCGCCATATAAATGCGCGGACAGTGTAGCATTGCTGCAAGAGTGACTTACAGTATTTCAGATAAAATATAGGCTGCTTCGATTAGTAATATTGTAAAAATCCACATAAAAAATATCCAATTTATGCAGATTCCAATACGTTATAAGTATAAAATAAAAGAGCAAGAAACATCGTGCCGGGCTTTCTAATTTCCCCCGACCTTAGGAATCTTGGCATGAAATTTGAACATAAAACCTTACTGGTGAAATAAGCCGAAGGAAAACAAACATGAAGCTCGTAACTGCAATTGTAAAACCTTTCAAATTGGATGATGTGCGTGAAGCATTATCTGAAATTGGTGTTCAAGGCATCACTGTGACTGAAGTCAAAGGCTTTGGTCGTCAAAAAGGCCATACTGAACTTTATCGTGGTGCTGAATACGTTGTAGATTTCCTACCGAAAGTCAAAATTGAAATCGCAATCAGCGACGAAATGGTTGATTCGGTAATTGAATCAATTACTCGTGTTGCAAGCACTGGCAAAATCGGTGACGGAAAAATTTTCGTAACTAACTTAGAACAAGTCATCCGTATTCGTACCGGTGAAACAGGTGCAGACGCTGTTTAATTTGGCACGAAGTTTGCTGAGTACCTAATAACTCACAAAAAACATGGTTGGGGGATACGAATGAAAAAAATGCTAATGGCGTTCGGCTTGTCCAGCGCTCTTTTAGGTGGTTCTGTTGCGTGGGCTGAAGAGGCCGTAACAGCACCAACACCTACTGAAGAAGTCGCACTTGTTGCAGAGACTGGTGATACTTCACTTACAACAACAGACACAACTACAGCAGAGATTGCTGAAGTGGCGCCAGCTGAACCAGCAGTGCCTGCAGAAGAAGAAGCTACTCTCGATACTGGCGATACAGCCTGGATTCTCACTTCAACAGCCCTTGTATTACTGATGACCATTCCAGGTTTAGCCCTGTTCTATGGCGGTATGGTCCGTAAGAAAAACGTATTGGGAACCATGGCACACAGCTTTGTTGCTGCAGCCGTAGTCAGTATTGCCTGGGTCGTGATTGGCTATACATTGGCCTTTGGTGAAGGAAATGCCTTTATCGGCAGTTTGGACAAGCTCATGCTGGCTGGAATAACCACCGATGCGCTTTCAGGCACAATTCCTGAAATCCTGTTCGTGATCTTCCAAATGACGTTTGCCATTATTACGGTTGCCATCATCAGCGGTTCGATTGCTGAGCGTATGAAGTTTGGTGCTTTTGTGGCATTCATTGCACTCTGGGTGATTCTGGTGTATGCACCAATTACTCACTGGGTATGGGGTGGCGGCTGGTTAGGCAACGACGGTGCGCTTGACTTTGCTGGTGGTACAGTCGTTCACATCAACTCAGGTGTAGCGGGTCTGGTTGCAGCCTACATGCTTGGTAAACGTATGGGCCTTGGCCGTGAATCAATGGCGCCACATAATCTGACTTTAACTGTAGTCGGTGCAAGCTTACTTTGGGTAGGTTGGTTTGGCTTCAATGGTGGTTCAGCATTGGGTGCGAATGGTTCTGCAGGTTATGCGCTGATCGTAACTCAAGTTGCAGCAGCGGCAGCAGCGATCTCTTGGTTAATTACTGAAAAAGTAGTACGTGGTAAAGCCTCTGTATTAGGTGGGGCTTCTGGTGCGGTAGCAGGTCTGGTGGTGATTACTCCAGCGGCTGGTTTCGTTACTGTCGGTGGTGCACTGGCAATGGGTTTGATCGGTGGTGTGGTATGTTTCTGGGGTATTACTGCTCTGAAACGCGCACTAAAAGCCGACGATTCTCTAGATGCCTTTGGTTTGCACGGTGTGGGTGGTATCGTTGGTGCGATTCTGACAGCATTCTTCGCAAGCGAATTCATCATGGGTGATGCTGCTCCAGCAAATGTAATGAGCCAACTTTGGGTTCAAGTTGAAGGTGTACTTGCAACCATCGCTTACTCTGCAGTATTAACTTTCGTGATTCTTAAAGTGATTGATCTGATCATCGGTATCCGTGTTTCTTCTGATGATGAACGCATGGGTCTGGACTTAAGTCAACATGGCGAACGTGTAGAATAATCTGCTAAAACAATAATCAATATATTGTGTAAAACAGCCCATCTGGGCTGTTTTTTTTCTATATGTTGCGTAAAACTCTACAAAGTTTGGAATTTTTGCTACACTCGGAAATCATCAGGATTTGTTCAATTAAACCGCTATGCATTGCCCATTTTGCAATACACCAGACAGTAAAGTGATTGATTCACGCCTGGCCGCTGAAGGTTGCCAGATTCGCCGCCGTCGTGAATGCGTCAGTTGTAATGAACGCTTTACCACCTTTGAAAGTTATGAAGTGGTGATGCCGCGTGTCATCAAATCTGATGGCAAGAATGAACCCTTTGATGAAGCCAAATTACGCCGTTCCCTGATGCATGCCTTGCAGAAACGTCCTGTGACGCAAGAACAGATTGAAACGGTACTCAGTGATATTCAATTACAGATTCGCCGTCTGGGTGAGCGTGATGTGAAATCACGCACTATTGGTGAAATTGTCATGCAATCTCTATTTGCACTTGATCATGTGGCTTATGTCCGTTTTGCTTCGGTCTATCAGGATTTTCAGGATGTCGAGGCTTTTCGTCGTCAAATTGAACAGATGCAGCAACGTGGCGAATTTCAAGAATAAGCATGACTGAATTCACTCAAGATCAAGTCTGGATGCGCCGTGCCATCGAACTGGCACGTCAGGGACAGTATTCCACTAAACCGAATCCAAACGTTGGCTGTGTCATTGTCAAAGATGGCGTAGTAGTGGGCGAAGGTTTTCATCCCAAAGCGGGTCAGCCACATGCTGAAGTCTTTGCAATGCGTGAGGCCGGTGAGCAGGCCTATGGTGCAACCGCTTATGTAACTTTGGAACCCTGTGCGCATTATGGCCGTACACCTCCATGTGCCAAAGGTCTGGTTGAAGCTGGCGTAGCCAAAGTGATTGTGGCTTGTCCTGATCCGAATCCACTGGTCGCTGGCAAAGGTGTGCAAATCCTGAAAGATGCCGGAATCGACGTTGAAGTCGGCATTTGTGAAGATGAAGCACATCCACTGAATGATGGCTTTCTAAAAGCGATGGCGACTGGGATGCCTTATGTCCGTTTGAAAATTGCATCGAGTCTGGATGGCCGTACGGCAATGGCATCGGGTGAATCGAAATGGATTACTGGGCCTGAAGCGCGTCAGGATGTACAGCATTGGCGTGCGATTTCTGGCGCGGTGATTACCGGTATTGAAACCGTATTAGCCGATGATTGTCAGCTCAATGTCCGTAGCTTAAACGGTGTGGATGACATCAGCAGCATTGTTCAGCCAAAACGGATTATTCTGGATCGTCAGGGGCGTTTGCCACTCACTGCCAAGCTCTTGAAAAATCCAGAAACGGTAATGGTGATGGGGCCTTATTGTCCGGAACTAGCCGACCTCGGCGTGATTCAACTTGAGATTCAGCCTTTAAAAGAATTATTACAGCAACTGGTTCAGCAGCATCAGATTTATGATGTGCTGGTAGAAGCAGGGGCGACCTTATCTACCGTATTTTTACAGGCAGGACTGGTGGATGAACTCATCAGTTATGTTGCACCAACCTTATTGGGGCAAACTGCGCGTAGTATGTTCAATGCAGAATTTAGCCGAATGGCAGAACAACTTCGATTTAAGTTGCAGGACGTGACCCGTTTGGGTGACGACGTGCGCTTCAGGTTAATTCCTTCTCAAGAGACACTATGAATTCAGAGTCTACGGTTTATCACAAACGCCGCCATGCGGCACGTACTACCGATGAATATCTTTTCCATCAGTTGGTTCCTTATTTGGGGAACAAACGCCGTTTACTACATTTAATTCTGGAAGCACTTGAGAGCACGGGAACCTTAAAACGTGAAGATGGCCGTGCGCCGATATTTGCCGATTTCTTTGCCGGTTCTGGTGTGGTATCACGTTTGGCACGTCAAAATGGCTATCGTGTCATTGCCAATGACTGGGAACCCTATAGCCATGCGCTGAATCATGCAGTTCTGGCATGCACTGATGCACCTGCATTTAAAGAACTGGGTGGCTATCAGAAAGCGATCGACTATCTAAACCGTCTGCCTGAAGTCAAAGGCTGGGTGACGCATAACCTGTGTCCACGCAATGACGAAATCTATGATCCGACCCGTGACCGTTTGTTCTTCAAGCGCCGTAATGGCATGCGTATTGATGCCATTCGTCAGCAGATTGCGACCTGGCAGGCGCAAGGTGCAATCGATGATGTCGAGATGAGTGCTTTGTTAGCACCGCTGCTATATTCAGCCAGTTTTGTCAGCAATACTTCTGGTGTATTTAAAAGTTTTCATCATGGTTGGGGTGGAAAAACCCAGACTGCACTAGAACGTATTGAATCTTTACTTTGGTTAACGCCAAGCCGTTTCTGTGAAGATGCCAAGCATCAAGGACCTGCTGCAGAAATGTGGTGTGTAGATGCCCAACATCTGGCCAATCAGATGAGTGGATTTGAAGTCGATGTGGCTTATCTTGATCCACCGTATAACCAGCATGCTTATAGCAGTAACTATCATGTGCTGAATGCTTTAACACTGTGGGATCAGGTGGATCTGCCGACTCCAGACACTAAAGGCTTCAAGAGCGGGATTGACCGTGCATGGCGTAAAGAACGTCCAAGTCAGTACAACTCATCCAAGCATGCCAAAGAAGCCTATGAAACTTTGTTGGCGACCATTAATGCGCGTTTTATCCTGACCAGTTATTCAACCGATGGTAATATCAGTGCCACAGATTTGCTGCAGGCCAACCTGAAACGTGGCCGTGTAACCTTGCTCACTCAGGATGTGCCACGTTATCGTGTCAGTAAGCAGCGCCAGTCTGAACGTGCACGCGTATTGGAATTTATTGTAATTACCGACACGCATGCCAAGTCAGGTCCGCCAATTCGTCAGTTACTGAGCCAGTTGCATCATTATGCTGAGCTGGGCGGTGTGGATACGACCGGCGTGAGCACCCAATTGGCCTTGTGGTAAGCGCAGAGAAAAAGGAAATAAAGATGTTTACAGGTATTATTGAAAGTCTGGGCAAGGTCGAGAGCTTGCAAAGCGTTGGCGGTGATGTACGCTTACGCATCCAGACGGATCTGGATATGTCCGATGTACATCTGGGTGACTCGATTGCCACCAATGGCATCTGTCTGACCGTAATTGACTGGGGTGAGAACTGGTATGCTGCAGACGTATCACGTGAAAGCCTGGACCGGACTACACTGGCTAACTGGAAAGTCGGCCAACCTGTAAATGTCGAAAAGGCAATGCTGCCAACTACACGCTTTGGCGGACATATTGTCTCTGGTCATGTCGATGCGGTTGGTGAAATCACGGTAGTACGTTCCGATGCCCGTTCCATCTACTTTGAAGTGACTGCACCAAAAGAAATTGCCAAATATCTGGCAGAGAAGGGCTCTATAACAGTAGATGGTATCAGCCTGACCATCAATCACTTACGTGGAAATATCCTTAGTCTGAATCTGATTCCGCATACAGCCGAACGTACCAATATTAGCACTTGGAAATTAGGTACTAAAGTCAATCTGGAAGTAGATGTGTTGGCGCGTTATATCGAGCGGTTATTACTGGGTGACAAGGCCGCAGAAAATACAGAACAGTCTAAAATCAGCATGGAATTCTTAGCCGAAAATGGTTTTTTGAAATAAATCCGCTGAGCAATTACCAGACAGTCTAATTGAAAAATTAGACTGTCTTTTTATTTTTCGGGATAATACGTAGCTCAACTCGCGATTTTAGCCCCAGTGGACAGGTCGAATGCTCGATTTTTTACTTCATCTTGAACAGTCTTTACCCTTATTGCTGGAGCAGTATGGGGTGTGGATCTATGCAATTTTGTTCCTGGTGATTTTTGCAGAAACAGGTTCGCCATTTTTCTTTTTTTTGCCCGGTGACAGTCTGTTGATTGCTGTCGGTGCGCTGTGTTCCAGCTCTGACCTGATTACCTTGCACTCCATGGGTTTATTGCTACTAATTGCTTCGATTCTGGGCTATACCGTGAATTATTATTCGGGCAGGGTGCTCGGATTAAAGTATTTCAATGAGCATTCACGGTTTTTCAAACCCGAATATATGGTCAAAACCAATCATTATTTTATGAAACATGGTGGCAAGACGATCTTAATTGCGCGTTTTATTCCCTTTGTACGTTCCTTCGGCCCTTTTGCGGCAGGTTCAGGCCATATGAGCTTTGCGACTTTCAGTTTTTATAATGTGACCGGTGGTCTTCTCTGGATCAGTACGCTATTGGGAGCAGGCTATTTGCTTGGCAATACCGCATTTTTACTGGCTGACTTGTTTTAATTTTAAAGTAGATTTTAGCTAGATAGAATAAGTTTAAATAAGGCAAGCAAGGGGTTAAGGCTGAAAAATAAAAAGACTCTTTCAGCCAACTGACTATCAACTTTACTCAGTCAGATCAGAATTTTTCAGAATATAGTCAATTTCTTCTTTGGCTGCAGCGCGTAATTTCTCACGCAGTGCATTGACGGTTTGTTCAATCACAGTTTCTGCTTCGAGTTCCAGACGTAACCGTAAGCTTTCTAGCTCAGACAAAATCTGGGTATCGTCGATATTTAAGCGACCTCTGGCAAAGTCGAGCACCTGATCCGGATTTTTCTGATAGCGCGCGGCATAATCCTGAACTTCAGTATCCAGTATATGACGCATTTCAGCCAGCTTCCGGGTCTGCTCGGCAAATTTTCGCTCTTCATCACGGCGTAGTTGTTCGGCATAAGCCTGTTCTTCAGCACGTTTTTCGGCTAAGGCTTTTTCGAGTGCCCGTTGTCTACGAATGCGTGCTTCTTCAATCAGTTCAGCCTTGCGCTGTGCATATGCTGCTTCAATTTTACGCTCAGACTCTTTCTGTAACTGCTGGTCGCGGACGAGCCATTCTTCTACAGCGGTTTCAGGCTTAAGTACTTCACAAATGCGCGAGAGGTCATCGATAAAGGTCTGACGTACAGCCTCAGGCGTGTTTAACCAGCGCTGTTTAAAATCTGGACCTACATTTAATGCCACTTGCATCTCCTTGTTCACGTGATTACTTAGAGCTTAAAGGTATTTGGCTGAATGCCAAAGCGACGATATTGTTTATATTTTTCACGTCCCAGCTGTTTGGCCGGTTCATTGTTTTCAATAATCTCAATAATGTGACTAAATTTCGCATCAGGTTCAAGTGCTTCTGGATTAAAATTAAAAATAATCCAGCCCGACTGCTCTGGTAATTGAGCCGATATACAAACGGTCGCATCTGGCTGATCGATTCCATGCGGAATAAAGCTGGCGGGATCAAAGTTCCACAGCTTTTCATCCAGTTCCTGCTGTAAGGCAGGATCGGCACACAGCAGCCAGATACGCTCTGGCTGACGCAAAATTTTACGGCATAAACGACAAGTGCTGTCCACTTGTCGTTCAGGGCTTTTTTCAAATAAATAAAAGCTGACCTTAGCCATGCTTTTGAACGCGATTAGCCAGGAATTGCATTAATAGAGGTACTGGACGGCCAGTTGCGCCTTTATTTGGACCTGAATTCCATGCAGTGCCTGCAATATCCAGGTGAGCCCAACGATAGTCACGCGTAAAACGTTGCAGGAAGCATGCAGCCGTTACAGAACCGGCTTTAGGACCACCAATATTGGCAATATCCGCAAATGGGGAATCCAGTTGTTCCTGATAGTCGTCCAGTACTGGCATGCGCCATACACGGTCAAATGCATTTTGGCCAGCGGTTTCAAGTTCTGCAGCCAGCTCATTGTCTGGCGTAAACATACCGGTCAAGACTGAACCTAAGGCCACTACACAAGCACCGGTTAGAGTTGCAATATCAATCACCAGAGCAGGATTAAAGCGTTTTACATAAGTTAATGCATCGCAGAGTACCAGACGGCCTTCAGCATCAGTATTTAAAATTTCAACGGTTTGACCACTCATAGTCGTTACGATGTCACCTGGACGTGTTGCTTTGCCCGATGGCATATTTTCCGCTGCAGCAATCGCACCTACAACGTGAATTGGTAAACGAGATTCGCATAGTGCACGCAGCGTGCCCAGAACTGAAGCTGCACCGCACATATCGTATTTCATTTCGTCCATGCCAGCGCCTGGTTTTAATGAAATACCACCAGTATCAAAAGTAATGCCTTTACCCAGTAATACCACTGGTGCTTCTTCACGGTGAGCCAGATATTCAATCGTGATAATACGGCCTGGACGGTCTGAACCTTTGCTGACTGCAAGGAAAGCACCCATACCAAGGTCAGCCATTTGCTGTTCATTGAGTACAGTTACTTTAAGCAGGTCCGGATATTGAGCCGCCAGCGCTTGCGCCTGTTCTGCCAGATATTCCGGGAAACAGATATTACCAGGACGATTACCCAGATCACGTGTCAGATTTTGGCCAGTCTGAACCGCCTGAATCAATTGCAACTGTTCATCCGTTAGCGGAGTTTCGGCAGCGATGAAATCAATTTGCTGCAGAATAAATTCGTTCTTTTTTGATTTGTATTCGTCATAGCCGTAGCTGGCTTGAGTTAAAGCCAATGCAAACAGATAGTGCAATTCTTGTGGAAGTTGTGTCAGATCAACAGAAATCTGTTTGAATTTTTTTTGAGAGGCTTTAATAATGGCCTGGGCAATTTTCGCCAGTTTTCCCGCTTGTAATTCGGCAGTTTTGCCGAGGCCGATCAGGGCCGCATGCTGAGACTGGCTGACCTGTCCAATCAGGCTTAAACTTTCTGCCAGACCAGCCTTGAATTGAGATGCTTCAATTAATGTGTCTAGGTTGTTGATTTGGTATGTTGATGCAGCGCTCTGAATTTGCTCTGAGTCGACTAAAATCAACAAAGATTGACTTGATCCATTCTCTGGGAATGACGTATTAATTGTAAGGTTCATATCTTGTTTTCACGCCTGTTTAGATTTGCAAATCATTCAAGCATTGAAACATTTATCCGAATAGATTTTCAATGGGCAGAGCCACCTAGGTTTTATATTTTTGCTATTCGGGTAAACTAGCACTCGTTTTATGGAGCTCATTTTGGAAGAACTAATTTGATTATTCGGCGTTATCTGGTCAAGCAAGTGGTATCGACCTCCTTGGTGGTGATTGCCTTACTGACCCTTATCATGATGGGCGGTCGTTTGATCAAGTATTTTGGTGTGGCCGCACAGGGGCGTCTGGATGCTGGAATCCTGTTCAGCATCATTGGTTATCGTCTGCCTGAATTCCTGACCCTGATTCTTCCACTTGGGTTTTTTATTGGCTTAATGCTGGTCTTTGGCCGTCTCTATGTTGATCATGAGATGGCGGTCTTAAACGGTAGCGGAATTAGCCGGCATCAGCTGGCACGTCTTTTGATTCCGATGACTCTAGTGTATCTCCTTGCACAAGGCTTTCTCATGCTGTGGGCTTCGCCGTGGGGGATTCGTCAGTTTGAAGCCTTGACCAGTGAGCAAGCAGTACGAACCGGCTTTGATCTGGTTCGACCCAAAGAATTTATTTCTTCCGGACCTTATACGATTTATGCCGGAGATCTATCCGAAGATCGCAAAAACTTGAAAGATATTTTCTTCTATCAGCGTGCGGAAAAAGAAGGCAAGCCGGATGTGATGATTCTGGCGCAGGAAGCGACCCGAATTGAAATGCCGAATGATGCGGCCAATGTGGTCGACCTGGTCAATGGTCGCCGCTATGAAATTTATCCAGGCACGCCGCAATATACTCAAGCTGAATTTGAAAGCTATCGTTTACGGATCGAAAGTGATAAAGAAGCAGAATTGGCCAGTGATGAAGTTGAAGCCTTGCCGACCGGACAGCTTTGGAAAAACCGTCAAGATCCTGTCGTAGCCAGTGAACTTGGCTGGCGTGTCTTTGTACCATTTGCCATTGTGATTGCCCTGATTTTGTCTGTAGCCTTGTCTGAAGTCAGTCCGCGTCAGGGGCGCTATCTCAAATTATTCCCGGCACTGATGATCTTTGCCAGCCTGATTGTCGCCCTGATGGCGATCAAAACCCGGGTCAGTAAAGCAGAAATGGGCATTTGGGCTTATCCATTAGTCCTGATCATATATGCCATAGCCGGTGCATTGTTCTCACGTAAACAGAATTTGGCACCAAAAATTAAAAAACGGATTCAGCGAGTGAGGTCTTAACAATGTTAGCACGTCGTATAGTTGCCAAACATGTGACCGGAACCACTGCGCTGGCGATGCTTGGGGCAACAGCTGTTCTTTCAGGTCTGCAGGTCTTATTTACGTATTTAGGTGAATTGGGTTCCCTGAAAGAAGGCTATGGTGCCTGGGATGTCTTGAAATATGTACTCTGGGGTGCACCCAATTATCTTTATGAAATCCTGCCAATTTCGGCACTGATTGGCGCGGTACTCGGTTTGGGTACATTGGCTTCCAATAGTGAACTGATCGTGATGCGTTCGGTGGGGGTTAGTCTTTGGCGAATTGTCGGCTGGGTGATCCGTTCAGCATTGCTATTAGTCGTATTGTCATTTGCCCTGAGCGAGTGGGTGATTCCATATACCAATGAACAGGCCAAAGCGGTCAAAAGCTATAACAAGCCGGTCAAAATTGGTGAAGTTAAAGGTTACTGGACGCGTGAGGGCAATCGCTTTATCTATATTGATTATGCCAACGCCAAAGGCCAGCTGAAAAATGTACAGATGCTGGACTTTGATGACAATTACCGTCTGCGGGGCACTCTGGATGCCAAGCAGGGTGAATTCGTCAAAGATGGGGCCTGGAAACTAGATAGCACTGAACAGTTTGATATTTTACAAAACGGCAATGCGACACTGGTACAGCATGATGAGCAACCACTGGCTTTGGCCTTGCAGCCGAAATATGTGCATATGGTCACGATTGATCCGGAAGATTTATCACCAAGTCAGTTAGTGAGCTTTATGAGCTATATGCATGAATATAGTCAGGTACCTAAAACCTATCAGCTGGCCTTCTGGCAGAAAGTCGGTTCGCCATTTGCCCTGATTGCGCTGGTAGTGATTGCCTGTTCATTTATCTTTGGGCCATTGCGTCAGCAATCGATGGGCTTCCGTTTGGTGATTGCGTTATTCGCAGGGTTAGGCTTCTTCTACCTGCAGGATTTTCTCGGCTATGCCAGTCTGGTCTATGCGCCGTCACCGGCATGGTTCGTATTTATTCCTATTTTGCTGATGTTTGCTATTGGCGGCTACTTGCTCCATCGGGCCCGCTAAGCCACAGGAAAATAGAAGAAATCAATCGCAACAAGAGACTTAAACCATCGTCTGGTCATGGCCTCTTTTTGCAAAATTCGGTAAACTAGAGCGATTAATTCGTAGACGAAAAGAGTATTTCATTATGACGGATGCAACTGCTGGCAAAATCCCTCACGTTTTGGTGATTATGGATGGTGTGGGTCATCGCGAAGCGGTCGAAGACAATGCGTTTTTAGCGGCTAAACGACCAAATTTAACTGCTATGCAGGAAAAGCATCCGCATGGTTTGATCTCAGGTTCAGGTGAAGATGTCGGCCTGCCTGATGGTCAGATGGGGAACTCTGAAGTCGGTCATATGAACCTTGGTGCTGGCCGTGTGCTGTATCAGGACTTTACCCGTATTACCAAAGATATCCGTACTGGTGCTTTCTTTGAGCATGAAGTGCTGGTTGATGCTGTTGAGAAAGCCAAAGCAGCAAATGGCGCAGTCCACATTATGGGCCTTCTTTCTGAAGGCGGTGTGCACTCACATGAAGACCATATTGTGGCCATGGCGGAACTGGCTTTAAAACGCGGTGCTCAGGTTTATCTGCATGCGTTCCTGGATGGCCGTGATACACCACCAAAAAGTGCGCAACCCTCTTTAGAAAAACTGGATGCATTATTTGCTCAATATCCGGGCCAGGGTCGTATTGTCAGCATGATCGGTCGTTATTTTGCCATGGACCGTGACAACCGTTGGGATCGTGTAGAGCAAGCGTATCGTCTGCTGACTGAAGGTGAAGCAATGCGTACTGCAGCTACTGCAGTTGAAGGTCTGGAACAGGCTTATGCTGCAGAGGAATCAGATGAATTCGTAAAAGCGACTCGCATTGGCGACACTGTGAAGATTCAGGATGGCGACAGCGTCGTATTCATGAACTTCCGTGCTGACCGTGCCCGTGAATTGACTCGTGCCTTTGTTGAAAAAGATTTTGCCGGTTTTGAACGTAAGGTTGTACCGAATCTGGCGAAATTCGTAATGTTGACCCGTTATCAGGCGACCATTGATGCACCAGTAGCCTATATGCCAGAAGCGCTGGTAAATTCTTTAGGTGAGTATCTGTCGAACCTGGGTAAAACTCAGCTACGTATTGCAGAAACCGAGAAATATGCGCATGTAACCTTCTTCTTTAGCGGTGGCCGTGAAGATGAATATCCAGGTGAAAAACGTATCCTGATCCCATCTCCAAATGTTGCGACTTATGACCTGAAACCGGAAATGAGTGCCTATGAAGTAACAGATGAACTGGTGGCAGCGATCAATTCAGGCGAGTTTGACCTACTGGTTGTGAACTATGCCAATGGTGATATGGTCGGCCATACTGGTGTATTTGATGCAGCAGTGAAAGCCGTTGAAGCCGTGGATACTTGCTTAGGCCGAGTTTATGAAGCTGTGATGGCGAAAAAAGGTCATATGATTATTACTGCAGACCATGGTAATGTGGAGCAGATGCAGGATTATCAGAGCGGTCAAGTGCATACCCAGCATACCACTGAACTGGTTCCATTTATCTATGTGGGTCCAAGCTCTGCAACAATCGCAGAAGGTGGCGTATTGGCTGATGTCGCACCAACCCTGCTGAACTTGATGCAAATTCCGGTACCAGCTGAAATGCAGGGTCGCAATCTTATTGAGCTGCACGCTTAATCTTTTATAAAACAGGTCTAAGAATGATAAAAACACATGGCAAGTCTGTAGTCTTATCCTGCTTACTGATGTGTTTGAGTCATTCCGCCTGGAGTGCTGTTTCGACCGAGATGGCACTCGATGAACTGGAAATGGATGAACAGGTCTATAATGAAATTCCTGTTACATCCATCCAGGAATTTGTTCAGATTTATGGCATCGTCAAAGATAATTATATTCAAGACAAAAATGACGATGTGCTTTTCCAGCAAGCCATTCAAGGTTTGGTGAGCGGCCTGGACCGCTATTCCCGCTATTTATCTCCTGAAGATTATAAACAGCTGCGTGAATATACTGAAGGTGATCTGGCCAGTATTGATTTTGATCTGCATTTTAATCCACAGCTAAAACAATGGATGATACAAGGCCTAAGTCCGGATGCTGACTCTGCCAAACAAGGCCTTCGCAATGGTGTCACAGTTTATAAGATTGATGATCAGGTCTTGAGTGCGCTGAAACGTGAGCAGGTGCGAGATTTATTGACTGGTGCCATTGGCTCTACTTTAACGCTTCAGCTTTCTGCGCAAAGTGTACCGATTACACTGGTCCGCAATACCAAAGTGGATACCGAGATTAAATCGACTTTACACAGTAATCAGGTTCTGGTGCTGCAGGTCAAAGTTTTCCAGCAAGATACTGCTAATGAAATCAAGCGAATTATTGAAAGTTATTCAACCAATCGCCTGAAAGCAGTGCTGTTTGACTTACGTAATAATCCGGGTGGTTTATTGTCTGCGGCTGTTGAATCAGCAGATTTGTTCCTGAATCAGGGCATTATTGTCTCGACCAAGAGCCGTTCTGAAGGCAATCAGCAATTTCAGGCACTACCAGGAATTGAGTTCCAGAACCTGAAAGTTGGTATTCTGATCAATAACCGTTCGGCTTCCGCTGCAGAAGTATTTACTGCTGCTCTGAAAGAACATAATCGTGCCTGGGTGGTAGGGGAAAAGAGCTATGGCAAAGGGGTGGTGCAGAAACTGTTTCCTTTGAGCAATGGCTCTGCTTTGCAGATGACTGTATCGCAATACTTTAGCCCGAGCGGCAATATGATTGAAGGACAGGGGATTCAGCCACATTTCACCTATCCTCTCGGTCAGGATGCGCGTGAGGAGAGCTATCTGGATCACGTCACAGACTTGCTGCTCCTGCAGAAATAATTATTCCTCTTCTTCGGTATCCAGTCCGAATTTTTTCAGACGATAACGTAAAGAGCGAAACGACATACCGAGTTTTTTGGCGGCCAATGTACGATTCCAATGCGTCAGATTCAAAGCATTCAGCAGAATTTCTTTTTCAATCTTTTCTAAATACAGTTCCAGACCTTCCTCGGGGAGTTTCTTGGGAATAATGATCTGATCCGTAGATGAGGTCGGCTCTGCCAGATTTGCCGTTTCTGATAAGACAGGTGCCAGATGACGCAGTGGAGCAGTTTGCAGATGCTGAAGATCAATCTTGTCTTCATCACTCAAAGTAATAGCTCGTTCAATAATGTTACGCAGTTCGCGTACATTGCCCGGATAGTATTGCTCCAGTAAAAATTCCTTGCTCCGTTCCGTCAGTTTTTTCGCAGGAATCTCCCATTCCTGGCAGATCTTTTGAATAAAATGCTCAGCGAGGAGCAGAATATCCTGGCCGCGCTCACGCAGGGGTGGTAAGACCAGATCCATCACATGAATACGAAAGAACAAGTCCTGACGGAATTTGCCTTGTTGTACCAATGCATCGAGATCCTGATGGCTGGCACTGATGACACGGAAATCGACATCAATTTCAGTGTCAGAACCGACGGGACGAATGCGTTTTTCCTGGACGGCACGTAACAGTTTAACCTGCATAGATAGCGGTAATTCGGCGATTTCATCTAAGAACAAACTACCTCCATGGGCAGACTGAATTAGTCCTTGTTTGTCCTGAGTCGCGCCAGTAAAGCTGCCTTTCTTGTGGCCAAACAGTTCACTTTCCATTAATTCAGTCGGGATTGCACCGCAGTTAATCGCGATAAAAGGTCCTTCATTGCGGTTACTAAGACGATGGACCAGATTGGCCACCACTTCTTTCCCGGTCCCTGATTCACCAGTAATAAATACCGGAGCTTGAGAACGGGCAATTTTTTTCAAGGTGACCCGCAATTGCTGAATAGGCAGAGATTGTCCAATCAGCAATTTATGTTCTAATGAATCATTGGAATTATTCTGATAATAGTCTACTGGTTTATTTAGCGCTTTTTGCAGCAGTTGTTCCAGATGCTTTTGATTAATCGGTTTGCTGACAAAGTCAAATGCACCTGCCTTGAGTGCAGCAATGGCAATTTCCATATTACCATAGGCCGTTAGAACAGCTACCGGAAGGTGAGGGGAATGCTGGTTAATCCAGTCCAGTAATTGTAGACCATTGCCATCAGGAAGATTTAGATCTGTCAGACAGGCATCATATTGATGATCCCTAAGACATTTTTTTGCATCTTCCAGACGATGGGCAATATGCGTACGGATTCCCATGCGCATCAATGACATTTGCATGAGGGTACATAGATCTTCCTCATCATCCACCAATAAAACCAGTGGTTGTTGTTCCACAATATTTCCCCTTATTCCTTTTATGCTGTCACACGTTGACAGCTAATCCGAAAGCATGCGCCCTGTTCTTGTGAAATGTAGTTGAGTTGTGCCTGATTGGCTTCACAAAAACTGTGTGATAAATATAGTCCGAGTCCCGTTCCATGGATAGACGTGCTGAAAAAAGGTTTAAATAATAATTCCTGATCATGGGTGGCAACACCAGAGCCAAAATCCCGGACATCTATCCATACCTTATGTTCATATGGGTGAATATTCAATTGAATATGGGACGAATCCGGTGAATTATGCCGGATGGCATTACGAATCAGGTTAATTAGAATCTGACGTAACTGGGCTTCATCGAACTGAATTGCCAGTGGTACATCAATATTAAATTGAATCTGGTCCGCCACATCTGCTAAATCCTCCTGAATAAACAGTAGGATAAATTCATTCAGCTGAATTACGACCGGATGGGTTTCCTTGTTTTTCACCATATTCAGGGTGTCCTGAATAATCCGGTCAATACGGGTAGCCTGTCGGCTGATCATCTGATGCAGAACCTGTTGCTGTTCAGGTTCAGAATCGAGATAAAGATCATTGGCCTGTACAATGGCAGCCAGAGGATTGCGAATTTCATGGGCAATACTGGCGGAAAGCTGGCCTAGAGCAGCAAGCTTTAACTGTTGCACCTGCTGATTAAGTTTGCGGGCATCTTGCAGCACGAGGAGAGTCAGAGTCTGGTGCGGCACAATCAGCTTTTGTACCTGCACGTGAATATTATAACGACTCTGCTGGGATTCAAATTGAAACCGCTCACCATTTTCCAGATTCTCAAAACGGATCAGTTCAAACAAATCATTTTGAGATTGGTATAACGAAAATCTTTCATGGGCATACATTGGCTCAATACCCAGCAGATGACAGGCAGCCGGATTGCTGAGCACCACATGGTAATTCTCATCTAAGACCAGATAGCCGGTTTCAATCTGTTCCAGAATATAGCGGTTAATATTCTGTAAGCGATATAGTTCCAGCGATTGAGAAAAATTCAGGTTTTCCAGAATCTGAAAGCGCCGTACCGCAATTTGTCCCGAGCCATAGACGACAAAAAATAGAAAGGCCAGCAGGGCACTATTCCCGATATTGGTAAGCGAGGAAAAGGCAAAAATACTGCCGATAAAATGCTGGTAGATGATACTAATCACCGCAATCAGGGTGATGATCAGGGCTTTCTTGGCATCCAGTAATAATGAGGCTGAAAAAATGGTAATAACAAAAATCAGTCCGAGATGGACATTTGGACCCTGACTGGCCAAGGTCAATAAACTGAGAAAAAAGACATCGCTGGCAAAAATCAGAATGAACTGCGGCTGAATCAGGCGCTTTACCCATCTCAGCGTAAACAGCTGCACAGTATTGACGGCGACGCTAATCATTAAGGCATAGTGATAGAGTTTAGGATACTGATAATCTGTAGTCATATCAGGATAACTCAGCAGAAAAATCAGCAACAGACCCGTGCTGATAATCAGGCGGTAGGCGCTATACCATAGGCCCAGATGATATTGATTTAGTTCAGAATAACTGGATGTTTGCGCCATAGGAACCGCATTAAGCAGAGGGTTAAATTAAGGTTTAATCAGGCCATAGCGCATTGCAAGATGGGTTAGTTTAACATCACTATCGATATTCAGTTTTTCGAAGATCCGGTAACGGTAAGTATTGACTGTTTTAACACTCACAAACAGCTTGTCGGCAATTTCCTGCGCACTGATACAGTTCACAACCATCATGGCTACCTGCATTTCACGTTCAGACAGTGCATCAAAAGGGGATTGCTGGGTATCGGACAGGTAAGAACTCGCCAGCTGTTCAGCAATATCGGCACTGAAATATTTACCGCCCTGCATGACTTTATTGATGGCACGGACCATCTCTGATACAGGTGCACCTTTGGTGATATAACCTTTGGCACCTGCTTTCAATAATAGTGAAGGATAAGGTTCTTCAGCCAGGCCACTGACCGCAAGAACTTTGGTTTCAGGAGCAGTCTGTAGCAAACGGCGTGTGGTTTCTACACCACCGATACCTGGCATGTTGACATCTAACAGAACCACATTGGGATGATGCTGACGGACGAGGGTAATTGCTTCTTCACCAGATTCAGCCTGTCCAATCACCTGAACATCCGCATGGTCTTCCAGCATTCTGCAAATTCCAGTACGAACTAATTCATGGTCGTCGACAACTAAAACTGTGATCACCTAGACTCTCCCTCATTAAAAAATCGTTTTTTTGTTACATAAAGCAAAATAAGCTTGCAATGAAACTACAAAATTAGCAATCCTATTCGCAGATTAAATCTGAAACTTATCACATAGTGTCAAGAACAAAAAATGTTCGGCATTGTGTTTAAATGTAAGGCATATTAGAGGTAATACGCAAATCAATCTTACCTCTGTTAGTTGAGTGAAGGAATAGTGAAGAAAATAAACAAGTCTTTAAGGCATCTACTCGGCCTGTCCGTGTTAATCAGCATGAGCATGACAAGTTTTGCTGAAATCATTATGAATTCTGGCATAACAGAGGGCGGATCCAGCATCAGCTGGTCTTCTGATGAAGTCAATCAGCTCATGAATGATAATTTGAGCGTATCTGCTGCAGAACCTTCACCACCAGGTTCAGCAACTGTTACGACGACGATTCGTCAGGGCAGTGCACCAGCGCCAGTACCGACAAAACCTGTACAGATTATTGATAATAGTCATTTTAGTAATCAACCTGCTGTAAGTGCGCGTGCAGCTTTGGTGATGGATTCACAGACGGGTGAAGTGTTATTCAGTAAAAATACCAATAATGCTTACCCGATTGCGTCGATTACTAAATTGATGACTGCAGTAGTGATTTCAGATGCGCGTTTGAATATGTCTGAAAAAATTACCCTGCAACAGGCTGATTTTTCCTGTGCAGGCTGTAAGAGCTCAAGTTCTACCTTAAGAGCCGGGGACAGCATGAATCGTGCTGAAGCCTTATTATTTGCTTTGATGAAGTCTGAGAACCCGGCTGCAGCTGCATTGGCGCGTACTTATCCAGGCGGTCGTGCAGCCTTCATTGCGAAGATGAATGCCAAAGCTAAAGAGCTGGGCATGAATTCAACCCACTATATGGAATCTACTGGCCTGCATCCTGGCAATGTGTCTTCTGCACGTGATTTGGGGATTCTGGTCAATACCGCTTCACAGTATGGCCTGATCCGTCAATTCTCTACCACTGCCAGCTATGATTTCAACCTGGGTTACCGTGTATTGAAATCCAACAACACCAATTCACTGGTGCGTAATGGTGGTTGGAATATCAATCTGTCTAAAACCGGTTATATTAATGAAGCAGGACGTTGTGTCGTCATGCACACCACCTTGAATAACCGTCCTGTGGTGGTCGTGGTATTAGGTGCGGATTCAACTGCTGCACGTACCAATGATGCGACTCGTCTGATGACTTGGGTATCTAGCCTGCCTAAACAACGTGTTTAATCTTTTTTAAGCGCATATAAAAAGCCCTGCAATTGCAGGGCCTTTTATTTCAATCTAAATTACATATTAGAAAGAATTGATTCACGAACCTGTTCTAAAGTTGCGTCAATTGAAAGCATTACGGCATCAGAACATTGTTTGATCGCAGTATCCGGATCTTTCAGACCGTTACCAGTTACAGTACACACGATCACAGAACCTTCAGCAATTTTACCTGCTTTAATGTCACGGATTGCGCCACCGATTGAAGCTGCAGATGCAGGTTCTACGAATACGCCTTCATACATAGAAAGAAGACGTTGAGCTTCCAGAATCTCGGCGTCAGTCAGTTCATCGAACCAGCCTTTAGAATCACGAACAACCGCTTTCGCATGGTTCCAGCTTTGTGGATTACCGATACGGATTGCAGTTGCAACAGTTTCAGGATTTTCAACAGGTGCACCACGAAGGAAAGGTGCAGCACCAGAAGCCTGGTAACCTACCATTGTTGGCAGACCTTCAGGTTTAGGACCAGTGAAGGCATCAGTTGCAGCGTCGTAAACCACTTGTTCAAACTCGCCAGTAGGCTGATTTGCAACCGCTTCGGTATAACCCATCCAGTGCGCAGTAATGTTACCCGCATTACCTACAGGCAGGCAGTGGTAATCTGGTGCACGGCCCAATTCATCCACGATTTCGTAAGCAATGGTTTTTTGACCTTGCAGACGGTACGGGTTGATTGAGTTAACAATCGTCACAGGTGCTTTATCAGCGATTTCTTTTACCAGACGCATACCGTCATCGAAGTTACCGCGGATTTGCATGGTAATTGCACCATACATCATCGCTTGCGCCATTTTACCCATCGCAATTTTGCCTTCTGGGATTAAAACAAACGCTTTGATACCTGCACGCGCTGCATAAGCTGCAGCAGCAGCTGAAGTATTACCTGTAGAAGCACAGATAATCGCTTTAGAGCCTTCTTCAACCGCTTTTGTTACCGCCATGGTCATACCACGGTCTTTAAATGAACCAGTCGGGTTTAAGCCCTCGTACTTCACATAAATTTCAACATTTTTGCCAATAATGCGCGGAATATTCGCAAGCTTAATCAGTGGCGTGTTACCTTCACCCAGAGAAACGGCTTTAGTAGTTGCAGACACTGGTAAACGGTCGCGATAGCGGTCAACTAAACCAGTATAACGATTGGCATTCGACATGATGATGTTCCAATTGTGTGTAGAGCTTGGCAAGGGGAGAGTGTCCCCTCGACCCGATTAATTATCAAGCGATTCTAAACGAATTCGTACAATTTCGCCATGAATGACAGGAAGAGCTTGAATTTGTTTTAACGCTTCATCCATTTTCGCTTCCTTGACTGGATCAGTCAGGATCACGATAGGAATAAGATCTTTCAGACGTGACTGCTGCAGAATCGCATCAATACTGATGCCTTCACGGCTTAAAATAGAGGTTACTTCAGCCAGTACTCCGGTTTGATCTTCAGCATTGATCCGGATATAGTATCCAGTCGTCATTTCTTCACGTGGCAGGATTGGCAGGTCACTTAAGCTTTCAAAAGCCAGTTGTGGAATTGTACCAGCACCATCTTCAGTATAAGAAATATCACGTACGATATCCACGACATCTGCGACTACTGCAGAAGCTGTAGGACCTGCACCCGCACCTGCACCGTAATACAGTGTAGGACCAACCGCATTGGCTTGAACCAGAACTGCATTTTTTACACCATTCACATTAGCGATCAATTGCTCTTCAGGAATCAGGGTAGGGTGTACACGGAGTTCGATACCAGTTTCAGCACGACGGGCAATACCGAGGTGTTTGATACGGAAGCCCAAGTCTTCAGCATATTTCACGTCTTGTGCAGTAATTTTGCTAATGCCTTCAGTAAAGACTTTATCAAACTGTAATGGAATACCAAAAGCAATAGAGGCCAGTAATGTCAGTTTGTGTGCTGCATCGATGCCTTCTACGTCGAAGGTTGGATCTGCTTCTGCATAACCCAGCTCTTGTGCTTCTTTCAGTACATCAGCAAAGGCACGGCCTTTATCTCGCATTTCAGTCAGGATGAAGTTGCCTGTACCGTTGATGATGCCAGCCAGCCAGTCAATCTTGTTGGCTGCCAGACCTTCACGCATCACTTTAATAATTGGAATGCCGCCAGCCACCGCTGCCTCGTAAGCAATTTGCACAGCGTTGTCATCGGCAAGTTTGAACAGTTCATTTCCATGTTCAGCCAATAGGGCCTTGTTGGCAGTTACGACCTGTTTGCCATGCAAAATGGCTTCTTTAATCACTTCATAAGCAGGGTGAATACCGCCCATGACTTCAACCACCACATCTACATCAGGTTGACGTACGATGTCGAGCAGATCTGCACTTTGTTTAACTGATTCAGGTAG
This sequence comes from Acinetobacter sp. YH12041, assembly GCF_013419975.1. Lineage (NCBI taxonomy): Bacteria > Pseudomonadati > Pseudomonadota > Gammaproteobacteria > Moraxellales > Moraxellaceae > Acinetobacter > Acinetobacter sp. YH12041. Next base: position 49,179 of record NZ_VOZC01000015.1, read on the forward strand.
ATCCAGATCAGGACGCGGACGACGCGTACCAACATGGGTAATTTGAATTTCACGACCGGTGCGACGTTTAATCTCAGCAGCATTTTCTTTTAATAGTTTAAGGGCACCACCACCCACAGTACCAAGACCGAGGATTGCCAGACGAACTGGTTTCACGTCACACTCCAAATATAAACAGTTTTTTACGAGAGCCTAGATCATAGCTAAAAAAGCGGCCTGACTCTAGGGTCATTTCAGAATATCTTCATCTATAAAATAAAGTTAAATAACTAATTAAAATGAGTTATTTAAGTCGATCCAATAATTCTGAGGTACTCATATAGCCACCGAGATAAAGTCCTTCAGAACTGTATACACCCGGGGTACCATTAACACCAATATTAAGACCCATTTGATATTGATCTTTCACAGGATTTTTACAAGTGGTAGGGGTGATAGATCCACCGGCAATGGCCTGATCGAAGGCTGCGCGACGATCGGAATTACACCAAATGGCTTCCATAGCAGGCATATGCTGCTCGCCACGTGGCCAGGCAATATAACGTACTTCGATGCCTTTGCTGTTCATTTCATCCATCTGTTCATGGAATTTGTGACAATACGGACAGCTGACATCGGTAAAGACATAGATCACATGCTTGGTTTTACCTTTGGCTGGATAGATCAACAGGTCTTCAGCTTTAAGACCTGCAAAGATTTTCTTGTTCACGTCAGATTGCAGTGTTTCGCTGACATTATGCAGCTCTTTATCTCCAAGGCGAATGACATCGCCCTGAATCAGGTATTTACCATCATTTGTTACATACACAGGTGCCATACCTTCCAGGCTGACCCAAGACATGTTGGGTACTTCAGTGGTTTTAATACCTGTGATTTTTGCGTTAATCCCCGCTTTTTTGAAATGACCTTCGAGCGTTGAAATCAGGCGTTGCTGTGCATTACGTTCGCTAAGGTTAGAGGCTTCACCCGTCGCCGGTGCACTTGCTGTAAGCGTATCTTGCTTTTTATCTGAATTATTGGAATTGGAACAGGCGCTCAGTCCCAGACCGGTAGCAAGCAGACAAGCGATAAAAATTTTGGTGCGGGCAAATGTCATAATAACCCTTTTTTTCTTGGACTAAAAACAGAGCATTAGCATAGCAAAAAAAGATAGAGCTACGTCAAACTTCTCAGTTTATTCTATTCAAATCAGCTCTTAAGCCCGTGGATGATGGGTTGCATGCAGTTGCTGCATTCTAACTTGTGCCACATGGGTATAGATCTGTGTGGTGGATAAATCACTATGACCTAGCAACATTTGTACTACCCGTAAGTCAGCGCCATGATTAAGTAAATGCGTGGCGAAGGCATGGCGCAAAGTATGTGGAGACAGTTCAGCCTGAATTCCGGCTTGTAGTGCGTAGCGTTTAATGGCATACCAGAAATTCTGCCGGCTCATGATCCCACCATGCTGGGTGAGAAACAGATAATCAGTCGCTGTCTTATAAAGTTGCGGACGTGCTTCCTGTAAATATTTTTCTACCCATTCACAGGCCATCTGTCCCATCGGCACTAGACGTTCTTTATTGCCTTTACCGACAATACGCAAATAGCCCTGTTTTAAATTAATCAGATCCAGACGCAGATTAATCAGTTCCGTCACCCGTAAACCGCACGCATAAAGCACTTCAAACATGGCACGATCACGTAAACCAAGGGCAGTATTAATATCAGGTGCATGAATCAGCGCTTCGACATCAGCTTCAGACAGGTCTTTGGGCAGGGCACGGCCCAGTTTTGGTGTTTTATGGGCAGCGACCGGATTGTCACTACGCAGTTTTTGTTCCCGCAGGAATTTATAAAAAGAACGTAAGGCGGACAAACATCGTGCAATTGAACGTGGACTTTTTTGCTGTTTGGTTAGTTCAATCAGCACATCGGAAATATCATCATGGTTCCATTCTGGTAAAGGTTTAACCAGACATTCAGCACACTGGATCAGATCAGACAAATAGGCATTTCGGGTATGAGGGCTCACTGTCTGGGCAATCAGATAATCACGAAAACCCTGTAAGTAACTGAAAGCTTCAGGAATCTGAACTGGACTAGGAATGCGAGGTTTTTTATTCAGCATGATGTTTAATGAAGATAATTTTTAAAAGCGAGAAGCCTGATTGCTATTCTCCACTCTAGTTTAATTTTACTGACATGTCGATGTGCTATACAGCCAAGAAGAAATGTAATTAATACTTATTTGTTAATTATTCTCATTTGTTTGTATACTGTACAAAAGTCTTAGGAATTTTCACGGTGCGTTTGTCTGATTTGAAAGCAAAACAAACTGCCATCATTCGAAAAGTTAATCGAACTACTGATGGTAAAGGCGCTTCCCACGATGTTGTGGCCAGTCGCTTGGAAACTTTAGGTTTTGTACCAGGGACTCAGGTACAAGTCATTACCAAAGGTATTTTTGGTGGGGATCCGATTCTTATTCAGGTAGGGTTTACGCGTTTTGCTTTACGAAAATCGGAAGCGGCCAAGATTGAAATTGAACAGGGAGCCGCGGCATGAGTGATACCTTACGTATTGCCCTTGTCGGTAACCCAAACTGCGGTAAAACTTCTTTATTTAACCATTTAACTGGATCCCGTCAAAAAGTCGGCAACTATGCCGGGGTTACGGTTGAACGTAAAGTCGGGAATTTTACGCTTCCTTCAGGCAAACCGGTACGTGTACTGGATCTGCCAGGTACTTATAGTCTGGATGCGACTAGCCCGGACGAAGAAATTACCCGTAATGTGGTTCAGGGTAAAATTGCAGAAGAAGGCCAGCAGGATACTTTCCTGTGCGTTGTAGATGCAACCAACCTGAAACTGCATCTGGGACTGGTACTGGAAATGATTCAGCTGGGTCGTCCAATGCTGGTGGTGCTGAACATGATGGATGAAGCACGCCGTCGTGGCATGCAGATTAATACTCAGAAACTGTCTGAACGTCTGGGTGTACCTGTGGTTGAAACAGTAGCCGTGCGTACTTCAGGCATTGAAAACCTGAAAAATGCACTGGATAAAAACAAGTTTTCTGCTCCGCAAACTGAACTCAGCGGTTTGAGTGGCGATCACCATCATCAGATTACCAGCATTCTGAAAGATGTGGTGAATTATGCCGATCAGGAAGATAAACGTACTGATTTTCTGGACAAGATATTCCTGCATCCGGTATTGGGCCTGCTTAGCTTAGCCATTATGATGTTTGTGGTGTTTCAGGCGGTCTTTGCTTGGGCTGCGCCATTCATGGATGGGATTGAAACTTTCTTCGGCTGGTTGGGCGAGTACATGGGTGGACTGATCGCTCATCCTTTATTAAACAGCTTGGTGGTTGACGGGATTATTGCCGGCGCGGGTGGGGTAGTGGTCTTTCTGCCGCAGATTCTGATTCTGTTCTTCTTTATTCTGGTACTAGAAGAGTCCGGCTATTTACCACGTGCCGCCTTCCTGCTGGATAAATTGATGTTTAAAGCGGGTCTTTCGGGCCGAGCCTTTATTCCATTATTGTCCAGCTTTGCCTGTGCCGTACCGGGAATTATGGCTTCAAGAACGATTAGTGACCCACGTGACCGTCTGACCACGATTTTTGTGGCGCCACTGATGACCTGTTCGGCACGTCTGCCAGTATATGCTTTGCTGATTGCAGCCTTCATTCCTGAGCAAACCGTGTGGGGCTTCATGAATCTGCAAGGTTTGGTGTTATTTGGTCTGTATATGGCCGGTATTCTAAGTGCACTGATTGTTTCCTTTATCCTGAAATTTTTCCATAAGGACAAGTCACAGCATATGCTGTTGATGGAGCTGCCAAGTTACCGTTTCCCGGATGTGAAAAACGTCTGGATTGGCCTACTGGATCGCGGCAAAATTTTCTTGAAGCGTGTCGGCGGCATCATCTTTGCATTATCTATTCTGCTATGGTTCCTGTGTACGTTCCCGCAGCCACCAGAAGGTGCAACTTTACCGGATATCGATTATTCCTTTGCCGGGATGCTGGGCCATGTGATGCAACCTATTTTTGCACCATTGGGCTTTAACTGGCAGATCTGTATTGCACTGATTCCGGCGATGGCAGCGCGTGAAGTTGTCGTGGCAGCACTAGGTACGGTTTATGCCTTGTCTGCAGTCGATGAAGATGCCATGTCTGAGGGTCTGGCGGCACTGATTAGTGGCGGCGGTGATTTGGGCTGGTCGATCGCGACCGGCTTGTCTCTACTGGTATGGTTTATTTATGCACCACATTGTCTGGCGACCTTAGCCACTGTGAAGCGTGAAACCGGTTCATGGAAAACGGTCAGCTTTATGACCTTCTACCTGTTTGGTTTGGCATATTTCATGTCATTCCTGACTTATCAAATTGCATCACATTATTTGGGTTAAACTGGCTGAAGGGAAACCTTGGCTCGATCTGACTGATCATGTGAATGGGAGATTGAGATGATTGAAATTCTGATTGTAGCGGTACTGGTTGTCTGGAGTGCGCTCGTGGTATTTAAAAAGGTATTTCCGAATACCTCACGCTCAGTCTTCCAGAAGCTGTCTGATACCTGTGCAGCCAAAGGCTGGCATACGCTGGCGAAATGGTTAAAACCGGCTATGGCCAATGGCTGTGGTGGTAACTGTGCCTGTCCGGCATCGGAACAAAGCTCAAGTACAAAACCTAAAGCTCAGGCAGTGAAATGGAAGTAAACTTTCATTCTGTTTAAGAATAAAAACTGAGCATGCAAATGAGTAGGGAGCTTAGAAATAAGCTCCCTCATTTTTTATTTTTTAAAAACTTATTAATTTATCTAGGTGAAAAGAATCCACTATTTTTCTATATTATGAATGGAAGCGTTATCTGATTTTCCTTTCAAGTTATGGATAGCATAGTCTTAACTTTTATTCCCATGATGGCTCCAATAAAAATTTATTAATTATTAAACCGATTAAAGATGAAGATTTAACGATATTTTTTTACGCCCTGACACAAAAAATGCCAGAGAAAGTCAAAACAGAAAAAGCATTCAAAACAGCAAAGTGCTACCATTTCGTCAGTTTTAAAATAGACCAGAAAATGGGGCGAAAATGTTAATACAACGTGGTGGATTAAAAGTCGTTGCAGGACTCGGGATTTCAGGTGTTGCAGCGGTCAACTTCTTACATGACCAAGGCTACCGCGTTGCAGTAACGGACTCAAGAGCCACCCCTCCGGGACATGACCAGATTCCTGCGGAAGTACAGACCAGTTTTGGCAAGTTTGACCAGAATCTGTTGCTCTCTGCCGAAGAAATTATCATCAGCCCGGGACTTGATCCGAAACTGCCTGAGATTCAAGCAGCACTGGCTCAAGGTATTCCTGTAGTAAGTGAAATCCAGATTTTACGTCGCGCGACTGATAAGCCGATTGTGGCCATTACCGGTTCAAATGCCAAAAGTACAGTCACTACTTTAATCGGTCTGATGGCAGCGAATGCGGGTAAAAAAGTGGCAGTTGGGGGAAATCTTGGTCGTCCAGCACTGGATCTGACCAAAGATGATCCTGAACTGTATATTTTGGAGTTGTCGAGCTTCCAGTTAGAAACCACATCAAACTTGCAGGCTGAAGTGGCTGTTGTTCTGAATATGAGTGAAGACCATCTGGATCGTCATGGCGACATGATGGGTTATCACACCGCCAAACACCGTATTTTCCAAGGTGTGAAAAAAGTGGTGTTTAACCGTGATGATTCACTGACCCGTCCACTGGTTCCAGATGCAACACCGATGCAGAGCTTTGGTTTGAATGCACCAGACATCAACCAGTACGGTATTCTCAAAGATACGGATGGCACAATCTGGCTGGCACGTGGTCGTGAACGTCTGCTCAAAAGTTCTGACATGTATATTCAAGGTACCCATAATGTGGCGAATGCCTTGGCTTGCTTAGCTTTAGGTGAAGCAATTGGCTTGCCAATGAACGTTATGCTGGATACGTTAAAAACCTTCAAAGGCTTGGAACATCGCTGCGAATTTGTTAAAGAAGTCAATGGGGTACGTTATTATAATGACTCCAAAGGAACCAACATTGGTGCAACGCTGGCAGCACTTGATGGTCTAGGCATGGCGATCGAAGCCCAAGGTGGTAAAGTTGCCATTATTCTTGGCGGTCAGGGTAAAGGCCAGGACTTTACTGCTTTACGTGACTCATTATCTAAGTATGCAAAAGTAGCCGTATTGATTGGTGTGGACCGTCCAATTATTGAAAAAGCCATTGCGGGTACAACTGAGCTGGTGCATGCAGAAAGCCTACAGGAAGCAGTAGAAGTTTGCCAAAAGCGCACTCAGGCACATGATGTCGTGTTATTGTCTCCTGCATGTGCAAGTTTTGACATGTTCTCCGGTTATCCGGAACGTGGTCGCAAGTTTGTGGCCTATGTGAATGAACTCAATTAAGAATAACAAGGATTCGTGATATGGCTGAGTTTGCTCAGACTGCGATCAATAAAATTAATCAATTTTATCAGCAGTGGGTACCTAAGTTACCCGCTGAAGTTAATCCGCGTAATGTGCTGATTTTTTGTGTACTGGCTTTGCTGTGCATCGGTTCGATCATGGTGGCATCGGCTTCGATGCCTTATGCGGAACGGATGCATGAGAATGCTTTCCATTATGTGACCCGACATGCGATCTCGATTCTGGTTGCGGCCGGTGCAGCCTTTTTAGCTTATAAAGTCCCATTAAAGGTCTGGTTCAATAACACCTTCTTTTTATGGATTATTACTATTGTTTTGCTAGTCGCCGTCCTCTTTGTCGGGACTGAGGTAAACGGTTCCAAGCGCTGGATCCGGGTGGCTGGTTTTACCTTGCAGGCTTCGGAAGTCGCCAAGGTCATGATGGCGATTTTTACCGCTGACTATGTCGTGCGTCGTGCTGAAGAGGTTCGTAATAATATCAAAGGCTTGGTGCGTTTAAGTGCTATTATGGGTGCAACGGTTGGTCTGATTATTCTTGAACCTGACTTGGGTGCCACAGTGGTAATCACCCTGACCATGCTCGGTGTATTCTTCCTGGCTGGTGCACCCTGGATTCAGTTCGGTGTTGCTTTTATAACCTTATTAGGTGCGTTTGCTGCTGCGATTGCTCTGGAACCTTATCGTTTACAACGTTTATTGTCATTCTCGAATCCTTGGGAAGATCCGCTCGGTACCGGTTATCAGCTTTCGAATGCCTTGATGGCCTTTGGTCGTGGCGAATGGACGGGAGTAGGGCTAGGCCACAGTATCCAGAAAATGTCTTATCTACCGGAAGCGCATACTGACTTCATGTTGGCGATCTTAGGGGAAGAATTTGGTTTCTTGGGTATTTCTACTATTCTGATTCTGTCCTTCACCGTGATGGTCTGCTGTATCCGGATTGGGCATCGTGCCTTGCAGCATCAGTACTTGCGTGCAGGTTATCTGGCTTATGGGATCAGTATCATTTTCCTGTTACAGATTCTGGTAAACGCCGGGATGAATATGGGCCTATTGCCAACCAAAGGGTTGACCCTGCCATTTATTAGTTATGGCGGTTCATCACTTATTGTTTGTGCAGTGATGATCAGTTTGATTCTGAAAATTGATTCAACGACCCAGCAGGTCAATCCAAGCCGGGAAGAATCAAGCTTCTAGATTAGACGGACGCTGTGGATCAGGCTGAGCATGGTCAAGTACTGTGCTCGGCATGACAGTTCCACAATTCAGGCAACGCACAAAAGCACTTTTCGCCTTGGAAAGTGGAATCAGCGGAATAAAAAATAAAGAAAAATAATTACGCTGCTGTTTTAGTTCATACCCAGAACGGGTTCGGCAGACTGGACAAAGAAACTGACTTTTCTCAATGACTTTGGTTTTCGGTCCTACACCAAAAATAAAAAACATTTTTATAGTCCTCACTCGCCTTTGTTATTGCTTTTAGCTTAAGTGAAAACCTGTTTTTATAAATAGTGACCTTGTAGCTCAGTTGTATGCGGGATTCGGGAAATATCCCATTGTGCGACGGCTTGTTCGAGCATATGAGCAGGGCGATCCAGTTCTACGGGCACCTGACATAGGGCTTGAAGTGCTTTTTGCAAGAGCAGGGGAGCTTGATCAAGATCCAGTGCTTGCGCCAGATTTTGCTTGGACAGTTTTTGGCCCTGATCATTCATTGCCAGTGGTAAATGCATATAGCTTAAACGCGGATAACCTAGTAATTGACCTAGGTAAATCTGACGTTCAGTGTTGTCCAAAAGGTCTGCACCACGGACTACATGGGTCATGCCTTGCAGATAGTCATCGACCACAACTGCCAACTGATAATTGATGATGCCATCACGGCGTTTTAAGACAAAATCGCCCAAGTCCTTTTTCAGTTGTGAGCAGTGTCGGCCTTGTAGACGGTCTTCAAAACAGATTTCAACATCTTCAACCTTGACCCGAATTGCCTGATGTTCAAAAGACAAACCTAAGTCACGACAGGTGTCCTGATAAATATGATTAGAACCCAGCATTTTGCGGGTACATTGGCAGGCATAGACCAGACCCTGCTGACGCAGTTGTTGGATCACATTTTCGTAAATATCCAGACGGTCTTTCTGGTAAATGATTTCTCCATCTGGCTCGAATTCAAAAGCATCCAAGGCACGCAAAATATGTTCTTCGCTGCCGGGATAAATTCGCGGGATGTCGGTATCTTCAATGCGGACTAGCCAGCGCCCCTGATGGGCTTTGGCATCACAGTAGCTAGCGACTGCGGTAATGAGTGAACCAAAATGCAAAGGGCCGGTTGGCGATGGCGCGAACCGGCCCACGTAATTCTCTTCAGCTTTCCCTTCCTTTGATAAAGGGAGGGTCAGGGAGGGATTACTTAAAGACATGCTTAACCGTTATTTTGCTTCTCTTTGATCTCTGCCAAAGTTTTGCAGTCGATACATAAAGTTGCAGTTGGACGTGCTTCTAGACGGCGCAGACCAATTTCGATACCACAAGTTTCACAGAAACCGTAGTCATCGTTTTTAATCGCTTCGATAGATTGCTCGATTTTGCGGATCAGTTTACGTTCACGGTCACGAGTACGAAGTTCGATAGCAAATTCTTCTTCCTGAGTCGCACGGTCGTTTACATCAGGGAGTGCAGTGTTTTCGTCTTGCATCGTATTTAAAGTACGATCAACTTCTGACATCAGTTCAGCTTTCCATGCCATCAAGATTTGGCGGAAGTGTTCAAGCTGCCCTTCAGACATGTATTCTTCATTTTTTTTAGGTTGATAAGGTTCAATACCAAATAAGCTAGCAGTAGAACCACCCTCAGTCGTTTTCGGCTTAGATTTGCGCACACGTTTTGTAGGTTTTTCCTCTACAACATCAGTTTGTTCGTCTAAGACTTGATTTTGGTTGTCATTCGCCATTTAGGGCATTCCTCATCATATGCGTATGTTAATACGCAAAAAATATGGTGATATGCAATTTTTATCCACCCTGTAGAAAGATTATCCTCCTACGGGGGTCGTCATCATATAGACTTTTTATGCTTTTTGATAGTCTTTGATGTCTGGATTATAGATATCACATTTCCTTTGGTTGCAATAAAGTAATTCAAAAAAAATAAAATGCAAAGTTAATAACCTGAAATTTCGGTATTAATATTTTGCTGGCTTAAGGTCACACGTTCGATATGTGTATCGAACTCCCCATTTTGTTTCAAATGTAATACACGATAGCCAGGTGCCGCCTGGTCTAGCGCGAATTCATCACTCTTGGGTTTGAACTGTACGCTGGTCGATGGCGTCGATAAAAACTGGATACCGTGCCATTCATTGCAGGAATCCTGATGCACATGACCAAACAGAACCAGCTTCACATTCTGGTGCCGGGCCAGTACATCTTTTAGATCTTCGGCATTCTTTAGCCGGTGCTGGTCAATCCAGTGCGACTTCATCGCAAAAGGATGATGATGGCAAGCCACAACCACATGCTGATTACGATATTCAAGCAATAATTGGTCTAGCTGTTCCAGTTGAGCCTGCTCTACCCAACCATCTATCCGATCCTGGACTGCACTATTTAGTAAAATCAGGGTCCAGTTGCCAAAATGGATGGCATGTGCCTGATCTCGATCCTGATAAAAAGGGAAGACCTTGATGTCATCATGATTGCCCGGAATCTGGTAATAGGGCACCTGACAGGACTGGATATATTTTAAATAACGTGTATAGGTTTCTGCGATCGGCACCTGTGCCAGATCACCGGTATGTACGAGTGCATCCATTTCTGGAAAATTGTGCTGAATATGCTGCATGACTTCATGGAAGCTCTGCTCGGGATTCATATTCGCGAATTCCAGATTGGGCTGATCCATCAAATGGGTGTCAGAAATCTGGATAATGGTCCATTCTTGTGTCGATGCAGGATTGAATTTTTCCGATGTCATGTCTGCCCCCTTAAACCTGACGGGACAGCCTGTTGATGCTGTTGTAGCCATTGTAAGGCCATAATCACAGGTGCATTTCTAAGGCGACCATTACTCAGCAGGGTCGGAATATCGGCATAATCCAGAATGTGCAGCTGGATATTTTCCCCTTCATCCGGCATACCAAAAATACCGCCTTTTTCAGGCAGTTCAGTCTGGGCGACATAAAGATGAAACAGTTCCGAGCAGGCACCGGCAGAAGGGTAGAAACTGAAAAGATGCTGTAAGGAATCAACAGTGCAGCCTGACTCTTCGAAAGCTTCGCGGCGAATACAGGTCTCAGGCGTTTCATCGCCATCCAGTACACCGGCAATGACTTCTAGTTGCCATGGCGTATCCTGATCATCCAATCCCCCAATACGGAACTGTTCAATCAAGCCAAATTTTTGCTGTTGATCGTTATACAGCAGTACCCCAGCGGCTTCAGGACGATGGATGAGCTCACGCTGCAATGCAGGTGTATAAGATTCCTGATGGAAGACACGATGACGTAACGTGACTTTTTCCACCTGAATAAATCCCCGATATAAAAACTCACGGGCCTCTATCCTAAAATCTTTTTTATTATAAGAGGCTTGTTTAATAATATTCATAACTCAGAAAAGGATGAAATAACTTATTTTTTTCATCCTATCTGAGATTTTTATGAAAACAACTGTTTTTTTTACGGTTTTACACCTTGTGGTACAATTTTTGACCAGAGCTATGGAAATCGTTTTTCATCTGCTTAAGGCCGGCTTCAATCTCTGCCTGCGTTACAGCCGGGGTTTCATCAGCAGATAACTGGCTGGCATAATCCCGCACATTTTGCGTGATTTTCATTGAACAGAACTTTGGTCCGCACATTGAGCAGAAGTGAGCCGATTTATGCGCCGCTTTTGGCATGGTTTCATCATGCATACTGCGTGCTGTGTCCGGATCCAGGCTCAGGTTAAACTGGTCTTCCCAACGGAACTCAAAACGGGCTTTAGACAGGGCATTGTCACGCGCTTGTGCTCCCGGATGACCTTTGGCCAGATCAGCAGCATGTGCAGCAATCTTGTAGGTAATGATGCCATCTTTCACATCTTTCTTGTTCGGCAAGCCTAAATGTTCTTTCGGTGTCACGTAGCAAAGCATTGCCGTACCGTACCAGCCAATCATCGCGGCACCTATCGCCGAAGTAATGTGGTCATAACCCGGTGCGATATCTGTGGTTAACGGCCCAAGGGTATAGAAAGGGGCTTCCTTACAGACTTCCAGCTGCAGATCCATATTTTCCTTAATCATATGCATCGGTACATGGCCAGGACCTTCGATCATCACCTGTACATCATGTTCCCAGGCACGATGCGTTAGTTCACCCAAAGTGCGTAGCTCGGCAAATTGCGCTTCGTCATTGGCATCCTGAATACAGCCCGGACGTAAGCCATCCCCAAGGCTGAAAGACACATCATAGGCTTTCATGATTTCACAAATTTCATCGAAATGGGTATAAAGGAAGTTTTCCTGATGATGTGCCAGACACCACTGTGCCATGATCGAACCACCACGCGATACGATGCCAGTCAAACGATTCGCGGTCAGTGGTACATAACGAAGTAACACACCGGCATGAATCGTGAAGTAATCCACGCCCTGTTCAGCCTGTTCAATCAAGGTATCTTTAAAGATTTCCCAGGTCAGGTCTTCAGCTACGCCGTTGACTTTTTCTAGTGCCTGATAAATTGGTACGGTACCGATTGGCACTGGAGAGTTACGGATAATCCATTCACGGGTTTCATGAATATTCTGACCAGTCGACAGATCCATAATGGTGTCGGCACCCCAGCGGGTTGCCCAGGTCATTTTTGAAACTTCTTCTTCAATGGATGAACCCAGTGCCGAGTTACCGATGTTGGCATTAATCTTGACCAGGAAATTGCGACCAATAATCATTGGTTCCAGTTCAGGGTGATTGATATTGGCAGGAATAATGGCACGGCCTGCAGCGACTTCCTGACGGACAAATTCAGGGGTGATTTCCTGTAAATTTTTGGCACCAAAATTCTGTCCCGGATGCTGACGCATATCGGTCCCTTCCAGCTGACGCAAGTTTTCCCGAATCGCGATATATTCCATTTCCGGCGTAATAATGCCCTGTTTGGCATAGTGCATCTGGGTCACATTCTGGCCAAGTTTAGCCCGGCGTGGTTTCTGAATATGGGCAAAGCGGATATTGGCAGTACGGATATCGCGCAGACGTTGGCGACCAAACTCAGAACTTAAATCATCTAGCATTTCTGTGTCATTACGTTGTTCAATCCAGCCTTCACGCAGATTTGGTAGGCCTTTATTCAGATCAATTTCAACATTTGGATCGGTATAAACCCCTGAAGTGTCATAGACCATCAACGGTGCATTATATTCACCGCCCAGACCAGTCGGAGTTTCGCTGAGAGAAATTTCTCGCATGGGCACCTGAATATCAGGACGCGAGCCTTGCAGATAAACTTTACGGGAAGCCGGCAGAATGCGGGTCAGATCGCGCGCTTCCTGCTCGTGTGGAGTAAGGGGAGTTTCAGAAGAAAGATTCGTTAACTGGCTCATTGCAATGATCCTTATGAATGACATCAACGAATCAAGCACGACCAAAAACGTGGACAGAATTATCTGGGAGTAGATAAAACAAGGGTAGTCGTTTTTAGATGGCTTGATTCCTACGCAGGTATTAACCTGATCAGGTTCAACGGTACTCACTATCAAATGGCCGAAAAGGCTGATTTAAGTGATCTCAGCGAGTTATTACTCGCGCTCCGTCAAGCGAGGCTAAATCTTAGCTTAGTTGGTATTTAAAAAGTAGCTTTAAATTGGGAGGAGTTGCTGATTTTCGGCTATCTCATCGATTTTTAAGAAAAGATTGTTTTAAAGACAGATCGCATCCTTAAAGCAGTCTTTACCATAGTTCTGTGAGGGTGGGGTGACTTGAGCATAATATAAAATCTGTTCAGTGCTGGAACGGTCACGATATTCCGCAGCTAAGGCACGCTGACGCTGTTCAGGATTCATGTCCAGAAACTCTAAAAATAATTGCGCCTGTGTCGATAACTTGGATTTCTGACCACGCGCTAGACCAATAATAGTTTCCAGATGGCTGGTTTCTACTGAATAACGGTCACGATAATCCTCAGAGATTGGCGATTGCTCGCTGCCTCTGAACAGGAAATAAGTATATTGTTTCAGCAGATATTCGGCATCGCGCTGATAGCTACTTTTCGGATAAGTTTGCAGATAATCTTCCCAGAATAAAGCGCGAGCGGCAATATTGGCAGCTTCAAGCTGTAAGCGTTTTTCGACCAAGACCGGTTCCATATTCTGCTCAGCCAGATTTTCAATAAATACCTTTTCGGCAGCTGGTAAATACGGCGCAAAGATACGTACCAGATATTCCGGGCTACGACGATATTGTAGCGTGCCATTGCCCTGATCTAAGAGTTCTACATAGGCCTGACCTTTATGCTTCAATAAATACTGGTCGCGTGTGGTCAACTGTTCAAAGTGGCTTTGCTGAATAGTAGGATGCTGAGCCATATCCAGAGCATATTGCTCGAAAGCACGTTGTTGGAATTCGGTACGTTCCACATGCAGGAAGCGTTGATACATTTCTGTGGAACGCTGCATCAGGTGTTTCTGCTCGGCCAGTTCCATGAGCGGCAGACACACTTTAAGGTCCTGATTAATCTGTTCCAGGGCAAAAGTGGTGCGCTGTTCATTAATCTGGGACATGTTTTTTTCAATATTTTCACACATGAGGGTGAAATCGTTCGCGGGAGATTGAACGGTTTTAACCTCGGCCTGTTCCATTTCAACTTGCGGTTCTGAGGATTGCTGGCATCCGCCTACGAACAGCAAACTGCTGAAAACAAAACAAACTTTGAATATCGAATGAATTCGCGTTAACACTATGCTTCAGGACTCTATATAGATGAAATCAGAAATAACTGCCTTACTGGGAGCTATATTGTATAGATCTAATTCAAGTTCTATGTGTAGTATTGTGAATGGCTTTGTTAAGCTAGGATGCAGGAAGGGGAAAATAGGAGGAATATTGAATAAAATCGTGGATCTATAAGAGAAAATTAATAAAAGTCATACGTAAAAAATCAAAAGAAATCTTTAGTATTGCTGGGTTTAAAGCGCCTTAATCTGATGATTGAAATGGCTGTAGGGGTGAAAACTATAAAATGAAATTAAAACTCATCGTCAGTGCCTGTTTATTGGGTGTCAGTCCGACACTGTTTGCGCTGGATCTGCTTGAAGCTTATCAGCGTGCCCAGCAGAATGATCCGAACTGGCAGGCGAATCTGTTGCAATACCAGTCGGACCAGCTCAATCTGGGCATTGCCAGCGGAAATTTATTGCCGACTGTGACTTTATCTGGAAATGTGACCCGTAAAAACCAGTCTGCTGATAATTCATCGATAGAAGGTTTGCCTGCCGAATTTGGGGAATTACAGGGTTCGAGTACGACCACGCGTCAGATTGCAGTTACTGTACGTCAGCCATTGTTTCGCTGGGATGCTTGGCAGGGTTATAAGCAGGTCAAAACCTCGGTAGAACTTAGTGAAGTTAATTTACGTCTGCAAAAGCAGCAGCATATTTTGCAGGTGGCAGAAGCCTATTTTAATGTTTTACGTCAGCAGTCTTTAACCACAGCTTATTTACAGGAAGAGCAGGCTTTATCAGAACAGTTAAGGATGATGAATGCCAAACTTCGAGAAGGGCTCGTGGCGAGAAGTGATGTCAGTGAAGCCAATGCCCAATATCAGAGTGCGCAAGCTAACCGGATTTCTACACAGGTGCAGTTGGTTCTAGCTCAGGAACAGTTGGCTCAGTTGATTGGACCTTATCAGGAAAATCTGGCGGTTCTGCGTGAGGATTTCCAGTTCCAGAAACCTGTTCCAAGTAATATCGGTTCCTGGACCGAACTGGCACAAAACCAGAATCTGGAAATTTTGCAGGCACGTTTGCAGAAACGCTATTCTGAAGATGCCAAACGGGTGGAGCAGGCTGCTCTCTATCCTCAGGTTGAAGCCGTTGGAACCTATGGCTATTTGAAGCAGACCCCTGAAACAGTGTTATCAACCAATGGGGATTTTGACCAGATTGGTGTCGAAGTTAACTGGAACCTGTTTACCGGGGGCCGAACCCAAAAAAGTATTCGTCAGGCCGGCGTAAATGTGCAGCGAAGTGAAGCCCAACTGGATGCTGCCATTCGCAAAGCCAACACCGATGTCAAACAGTCTTATCTGCAGGTAGAAACGGATGAGGCCAAGCTGAATGCACGTAAAGCAGCGATGCAGTCTTCAGATATCGTTTCTCAAGCTTCCAGAGCTCAATATCAGGAAGGTTTAAAAACCATGGTGGATGTATTACTGGCCCAGCGCAATGCTTTCTCTGCCAAGACCGATTATCTGAATGCCAAATATGATTATTTGCTGCATGTACTGCAATTACAGGCTTCGGTAGGACAATTGACAGAAAAGGAACTGGCAGAGATGAATGCCTGGCTCATTGAATATGACCGCTCTTAAAAAAGGCTAACAAGTTGTCATCAAACTTTCATGATGGTCATGCTTTAATGATATTTCATGAAGTGTTCTTGCCTTTTCCTGTTCAGGAGTAGATTTCCTTGAGTCCCAATAATCCTGTACTTAGTCATCACATTTCTTCGCAATTTAATGAAGAATTGCAGGATGTAAATACCAAGTTCATGACCATGGGTGGCATGGTAGAACAGCAGGTAGCCAATGCCATTCATGCGCTGCTGGATACAGATGCTGCCATGGCGGTCGATGTGCAGTTTCAGGACAATATTGTGAACCGCCTGGAAGGTGAAATTGATGAGGCACTCACCCTGATTTTGGCTCGCCGTCATCCTGCTGCTATTGATCTGCGCATGGTGCTTGCCATGTCCAAGGCCAATACCGATCTGGAACGGATTGGAGATGAAGCATCGAAAATTGCCCGTATTGCCCAGACTTTGTGTGAAGAGGGTGGTTCACCACGCGGTTATATGGAAACCCGACATATTGGTAACCAAGTTCGAGTGATGATTCATGATGCATTGGATGCCTTTGCCCGTCTGGATGTAGACCAAGCGCTGCGCGTGATGCAGGCCGATGCCGACATTGACCGGGAATATCAGTCCGCTACCCGTACTTTAATGACCTATATGATTGAAGATCCACGGCATATTAGTCGGGTGATTAATGTACTTTGGGTACTACGTTCGCTGGAACGCATTGGAGATCATGCACGTAATATTTCGGAACAGGTCATTTATATGGTCAAGGGCCTGGATGTACGGCATAGCAGTGTCGAAGAAATTGAGCAAAAATTTCAGCGTTAAGCAAACCTAAATAATGATAAAAAGCCTGCATTGTGTAGGCTTTTTTTATTTCAAAAATATGTTCTTGATATTGTGAAAGCTAGACAGGATAGGCGTTCCCTAATATTACTATGAGAAAAATCACATAAATAACAATTACTAATAAGCTTTATAAATTTAATTAAAAGAAATGTGAACTATTTATCAAAAAACATACAAAAGTTGTATATAATTTAGCAAAATGCGGGTTGATTTATGAAAATGGAATTATTTTCAGAAAGTGAAAAGATTTTTTCATGTGCTCATCAAACCTATAGATAAGAAAGAAAAACGAAGCTCTTTTGTTATCAGTCACATACTTCTGGTCTAAACCTAACCCTGCATTCATTTACTCAGTGAAATTATATATTTAAGAGAAAATTCATGATCATTGATGAAAGTCAAAGAGAAGCTTCCCGAATTTATTTTTCTGTGCAGTTAAAGTTTGTGATCGCGTTAATGGGTGCGTCTTTTTGGACCGTATTTTCCATCTGGATTGCTCAGGACTGGTTGCATGATTTGAGCAGCTATATCGGTTATTTTTGGGCTATTTTTCTGATTTATGGTATTGCCATTATTCCAGGATTTATGAACTCATTTGCGGCATTAAGCCTGATGATGGACAGACGCCCTAAACGCCAGCCATTAGCAGTTTATCCAGGGATTACCATGTTGGTGGCTGCTTACAATGAAGCCGCGTCAATTGAAGACACTTTGGTCAGTATTAACCAGCAAAAATATCCGGGAAAATTACAGGTTATTGTGATCAATGATGGTTCTCAGGATGAAACCGCAGAGATTGTCCGCAAAGCAGAATCAAGATTTCCCTGGCTGACTTTACTAGATTTAAAGCAAAATGCAGGGAAGGCGCATGCCTTAAATGAAGGCCTGAAACTTGCCGAACATGATCTGGTGATTACCGTCGATGCGGATTCTTATCTCCATCGTATTGCTCTGATTAATATTGTTGAGCGCTATGTGGCAGATCCTCCAAATACACGTGCGGTTGCAGGTAAAATTCTGGTACGTAATTCGCGTACCAATCTGCTGACCAAAACTCAGGAATGGGATTATTTTCTGGGTATCTCGGCAACCAAACGCCTGCAATCTCTTTATCAGGGAACTCTGGTAGCGCAAGGTGCTTTCTCTATTTATGACCGTAATGCCCTGATTGAAGTCGGCGGCTGGCCTGAATGTGTAGGTGAAGATATTGTACTGACCTGGGCCTTGTTAAATGCAGGTTATCGGATTGGCCATTGTGAGGATGCCTGCCTGTTTACCAATGCACCGACGACGCTTAAAGTGTTTGTTAAACAGCGTCAGCGTTGGGCTCGTGGCATGATTGAGGCATTCATTAAACATCCTAGTATTTTAATCAAGCCAAGACTCTCTACATTTTTTATTTACTGGAACCTGTTTTTCCCGTGGCTGGATATTGCCTTTACCTTTGGCTTTATTCCGGGAATCATTCTGGCATGTTTCGGACATTACTGGATTGTCGGGATCATGACTTTGGTGTTATTGCCAATGGCATTCCTGTTGGGCTTTTTAAATTATTCGATTGAACGCAGAATGTTTAATGACCTGGAGCTTAAGGTTCGCAAAAACTTCAGTGGCTTTTTATTGTACGTATTGGCCTATAGCTTCCTGCTTCAACCTGCCAGTATTTTAGGCTATATGGATGAAGTGTTGAGAACACGAAAAACCTGGGGAACAAAATGAACACTATGAAAATCAGATATGTATGTGTTCCTCTGCTCATGAGTTTGAGTACTGCCAGCCTGGCCAATGGATTAAATGAAGATCAGACAGCAAGTGAACGAGCGGCTGGAACGGAATTCTTTTTAAGTGACGATAGCGAAGGCTTCCAGACTCGTAAATTATCAGCGGAATTCTTGCCTCAATATGAAGATGCTGATCATTATCTGGGTGTGCGTGGTAGTGCCTATCAATATAGGGCAGATGACTGGAAACGCGATGGTCAGAAGATCTCATTTATTGGCCGAGACATCGAATCTACTACAGCCAAGGGCTGGACGCTGGAAGCAGGATTATTTGAGCAAGGTGATCATACTTTATTGACCTTTGATGGCAGTTACCGTACCGCACTTGCAGAAAAGACAGCAGTAGAACTTTTTGCCAATCGTGACTGGGTTGAAACCCAGCCTGCACTTGATACAGGAACGAATTTTACTTTTGTTGGTGCTGCACTGGATCAGGGTTTAGGTGAACATGTCACTCTCGTGGGGTTAGCGGGAACACAGTTTTTCTCGGATGATAACCGTCGTGATCATGGCCGTCTTAGACTGATTTATCAGCCTTCACTGGATCTGGGTCTAACGCTTCAGGCTCGTTATCGTATGTATCGCAGCAGTGAAGAAGATGTGGGTAGAGAGTACTTCAACCCAGAAGATTATCAAGAATCGATGCTCGCTCTTGGCTGGCGTCAGCGTTTTGCTGGCTGGTCTGCAGGCTTAACGGCAGGCTTTGGCCGAGAAAAAATCAATCAGGATCCGAGCCAGTCTACCCGGCTATTTGAGCTTAATGTACAAAGTCCTGTTCGTGGCTCGCAATTTCTGCGGATGAATGCCGGATATAACCGCAGTGCTTCTTTCTATGGTACGAATTACGATTATCGTTATATCAGGGGTGAATGGATTATGCGGTTTTAATACTGGACGATGAATCTTGATTTTAAGCGGTCTTTAAAGACCGCTTTTATTTTTTAGGGATAGTTGAATGAAGAGCTAACTATGCGTTTCTTCCTCTGCATCATCTTCAAAAGTCTTGGCAATTTTTTCAATATTCAGGCTCTTGGCCATTGCATCGAAAATTTCCTTATATACGCCGTCCTGATGATAAAGCGCGTCATGTTCACCGTGTTCGGCAATACAACCTTCTTTCATCACATAGGTATAGTCTGCATCAATAATTTGAGACAGGCTATGCGAAATGATAATCACAGTACGGCCTTGCTTGATCTGATCCAGACTCTGTTTAATTTGTTCTGTTGCAATGGCATCCAGACTCGCCGTCGGCTCGTCCAGAAAAATAATCGGCGGGTTTTTCAGGAACATCCGTGCGATGGCAATTCGCTGTTGCTGACCGCCGGACAGTTGCAGGGCATCGGAATCATAACCATCCGGTAGCTGTAAAATCTGTTCATGAATTGAGGCTTTTTGAGCAGCTGCAATCACCTCATCCATACTGGCATTGGTTTTGCCATAACGGATATTGTCAAAAATTGTGCCCTGGAAAATATGGTTTTTCTGTAGCACCAATCCGATATGATCACGCAGATATTGAGTGTCATAATCTTTTAAATCAATCCCATCCAGCTTGATCTGGCCTTCCTGTGGTTCATAAAATTTATCGAGCAGACTGATCAAGGTTGATTTACCAGCACCAGATAATCCTACCAGTGCGGTAATGGTATTGGGGCGGATTTCCATATTGATATCTTTTAAAGCATGATGCCCATTCGGATAATAAAAATTCACGCCACTTAGCTCAAATCGGCCTTGGACAGGTGGTTTTTGCTGGCCACTCTGTTCAATTTCAGCATCCGCTTCCAGAATATTAAAGAAGCTTTCTGAATAGATCATGGCATCATTCACTTCATCATAAATCCGGTGCAGCGAGCGAATCGGGGCAGAGACGTTATTAAAGAGCAGCACATGGTACATGATCATGCCGATACTCATCTGGCCATCCAGTACAAAATAGGAGGTCAGAATAATAATCAGCACTATGCCGATCTGTTCAATAAAGGTTTTCAGACCATCAAATAGGAAGCTGGTCTGCCGGGTTTTCATCTGGTTATCGGTCAGTTCACGCTGCAAGCTCAGCTGCTTGTCTGATTCAATCGATTCCCGGTTAAAGGATTTGATAACCGTAATTGAATTGATGATGCTGAGAATACCTTGGCTCTTTTTTTCCCGGCCATCTCTCAGACTACGACGCCATCCACCGAGTTTTTGTGCCTGTTTATAGGTGAGCCAGAAGTAGATCGGTACAATCGCTGTGGCGACCAGTCCGACATAAAAATTGGCATAGTACATCAATCCGAGCGCGACAATTGCACTGGTAAATAAAGGGAAAATATCAATAAAAAAGATCTGAACCAGTCGAGTGAGGGAGCCAATTCCGCGGTCAATCCGGGTCTGTAATTTTCCAGCCTGATTATTATCCTGATTAAAAAATGCCAGCCGGTATTTTAAAAACTTTTCAATAATGCCTTGAGCCAGATCTTGGGAAATAAAAATCCGCAGCTTTTCTCCATAAAACTTCTGCCCAAACTGTACCAGTGCATTCACCACCTCTTTACCAAGTAAAATGGCAGAGATAGTAATCAGTATATGCCAGCCTTCATCCAGCCCTTGTCCTTGTTCCAGCAAAGCATTGATACTGTCGACTGCATATTGCAGGGTCAGTGCATTGACCTGAGCAGTAAAGGAACCGATCAGGGTCAGAATGAGGGTTGCAATCACCAGAAGTCGATAAGGGCTGACAAAGGGACGAAGTTTTAAAAACAGCTGCCATAAATTCATAAGCAATTATTTTTATTGTCAAAGTTGAATTTAGTCTAGGCAGAAATAAAGGTACTCACAAGAGTAAATGTTGTATTTATTTGTGAAATTAGATTGTAATTTTTCCGGATAAGTCTCAATCTTTTCAGCAAGATACTGAAATTTTTAGACTGATTTTAAAATGACTTTGGACCTGTTTGCGCCAGAACCTCAAATGAATTTATTACCCTTTGATGGGGTGGTAGAGGATTATGGCCAGATTTTAAATGAGCAGCAGAGCCAGCAATATTTACAGCATTTTTTAGCTCATCTGGCCTGGCAAGCGGATGAAGTCACTTTATTTGGCAAGCATTATATTACTGGGCGAAAAGTCGTCTGGTATGGCGATGAACACTATCAATATCATTATTCCGGAAGTTCCAAAGAAGCCCATATCTGGACACCGGGGCTATTTCGGTTAAAGCAGTATATTGAAAAATTAGTGGGCCATTCCTTTAATTCCTGTCTGGCCAATTTATATGAAGATGGTTCGCAAGGTCTGGGCTGGCATAGTGATGATGAAGCGGCTTTATATCAGGGAACGTCACAGGAAAATGTGATTGCATCCCTCAGTTTGGGGGCAACCCGCAAGATGAGCTTTAAACACAAAACAGAGAATGAAACAGTAGATCTGCTTTTACAAAGTGGTCAGTTGATTGTGATGCGAGGACAGACCCAACACTACTGGAAACATTGTATCCGGAAAACGACTCGGGTTTTAGAACCTAGAATTAACCTGACCTTTCGTTATTTTTTTCCTTAGTTAAATCTCTTCATAAAATAAAAAATATTAGTCCATTCGTATTTAAAGTTCTTTCTCCCTCAGGGAGAAAGTTAGGATAAGGAAATTTTTTTGGTCATTGTTGAATGATTAAAAATGAATGATGAAGATACTTTATTGTTTTTAGGTTGAAAGTATCCCAATGAACTAAAAAACCCGAATCGCGGATAAAAAATTGACTTAAAAAATAAGAGGACTAGAGCCATCAGTTGAGTTACCACACAAAACTTAAAACTCTAGTCCCGATGTTTAATAGTACCAAATTATTTTGCGTAATTGATGAT
>NZ_VOZC01000016.1:0-63222 GCF_013419975.1 Acinetobacter sp. YH12041
GAATAATTCAAGTGAATTTGTTTGAAAGAAGAACTTTAAAAGCTTTATTTTCACCCGATAAAATACCCATAAAACAAGAGGAAGCTCATTTGAGCTTCCTCTTGTGAAAAATTGTGGGACAGCAATGGCCTTAGGGCCTCTTTTTTTTATTTGAGTTATGAGTTTACGTAAGTTGTAGGAATCTTGTGTAATCAGAACCTTATAAAATGTTGCGAAAACAATAAAATACCCACCAAAGCTCAACAATATCCTTTAATCCCTTCCATATAAACTACGCATCTGTTGAATGATCTAGGGACACATATCATGTTTACAGATGGAAGAATTAAAACCTATGATGCTGTACGTGGGACTGGGAGTATTGAACTAAAAAATAATGCACAGGAGCTTAATTTTCAGTTAGATCAACTACCTTCACCTGAAATCGCGCCTCAAGTCGGAGAACGACTTAAATTTAGAATAATTGAAGAGCAAAATACGATTCAGCTGGAGAATATGGTACGTCTGGATATCAAGCATCAGGAAGAGTTCGTTTCTGAAGTAGTTGTATTACCATCTCTAGCTTCTACTTCTGCAATAGTCAATCCGGCACGCAATACTATTTTCTTTAGTCCCACACTCTGGTTGATTCTGGTAACAGCGATTGGATTTATAATTTTTGGAGAAATTTAAGTTAGGTTCTCATTTATTAAGATATTTGTCTCATCCTTCAAATAAAAAAAGCATCTTACGGTGCTTTTTTATTTTTAGAATTTAAAACGCTTTTTGAATACAATAGTTAAAAATATCAAACAATAGAGTGAATTATGTTTTTAGAGGGGAAGATCAAGACCTATAACGAAGAACGAGGTTTTGGTTTTATTGAGATAGCGGGTGAGTCAAAAGATTTATTCTTCCATATTAAAGACTTTCCAAATAAGAATGTGCCACCAAAAGTTGGGGAAAGGTTAAAGTTTCTCAAAGTACAGGATGCAGGCAAGTTTAAAGCAGACAATATTGTGCGTTTGGATCTCAAAACGGAAACCCCTCGACATACGCCTCAGTCACGAGCATTAGAAAATAAGCCTCGTATTACTCAACGAAAACAATCTCAAGAGAAGAAAAGTAGCTTTAGCACTTACATTGGACTTCTGATTATGATTGGCTTAGCCTATGCGGTTTATAACAAATATCAGGATTGGCAAAGCAGCAGAATACAGCCAGTAGAAGTGCAACGTATAGTTGAAGAACCACAAGTACAGCAGAATTTTAGCTGTGATGGACGACAGCATTGTAGTCAAATGAGTTCATATGAAGAAGCTTTATACTTTTTAAGAAATTGTCCAAATACCAAAATGGATGGTGATGGCGATGGGATCCCATGTGAAAGCCAATTTGGACATCGGTAAATAAAAAAAAGCGCCAAAAGGCGCTTTTTTTTATTGAAAGTGAAATTTATGCTTCACAGAATTTCATAAAGGCTTTAAGACCTGGTCCTTGATATTTTTGGCGGTGTACCAGCATAAATAAAGGACGGGTGAGTGACCAGAATGGAGTATTCAGAATGACCAGTTGACCTTTTTCCTGCAAAGGTTCAATCGCCAGCTTGGAAATACAGGACATCCCTAAACCACCTGCCACAATCTTCAGAATCGCTTCATTATGACCTAGAGTCAGACGAATATTGGCATCAGGTACATCTTTTAAAATGGCATTATCAAAGACTTCACGAGTTCCTGAACCTTCTTCACGTAAAATCCATTCAACCGATTTAAAATCTTCAGCAGTGAGCGGACGGTTTAGCTGAGCTAGAGGATGATCCGGCGCACAGCATACTGCCAGTTCATCATCGCGCCAATGAATACATTGCAGTTGTGGTAAATGGCAAGAACCTTCAATCAGGGCCAAATCTAGCTGGAACTGATTTACGGCTTCGATCATTTGACGGGTATTGCCGACCTGCAGTTGCAAGTGAGCCTGTGGCTGGATTTTCAGGAAATCCGCCATCAGATCTGGCATCAGATAGTCGGAAATGGTCAGCGTCGCACCGAGACGAAGGTCAATGCTTTGCAGTTCACCTTTGGCTGCCTGCTCGAAAGCTTCACAGCGGCCAAGGATTTCAAGAGCTTGCGGGAGAAGAAAACGACCTAAGTCATTGAGCTGTAAACGCTTACCAAGACGGTCGAATAAAGGCGCGCCAAGACCATCTTCTAAATCTGCTAAAGCCATACTCGCCGCACTTTGGGTGAGTTTGACTGCATCACTGGCTTTGGTGACGGTGCCTTCTTGAGCAACTGCTACAAAAACAGCCAACTGGCGTAAAGTCATGCGCATGAATAGAGCCTTAACATTTAAAAAATATTAATAAATTATGCTGTCATGCTACCATGAGCATAGTCTTTGATGCCACGTTTGAATCATGTCTATTGAAAAATTTAGCTTAGAAAAGGTTTTATCTGTACACCGTTGGACCAATACGCTGTTTAGTTTCACCATGACCAGACCTGCGCATTTCAAGTTTACGGCAGGACAGTTTGCGCGTATTGGCTTGAAAGTGGGGGATGAACTAGTCGTTCGGGCATATTCAGTCGTGTCATCGCCTTTTGATGAAACGCTGGAATTTTTTTCGATTGTGGTTCCGGAAGGGAAATTTACTTCGAATTTACAACATCTTAAAGTAGGCGATGAACTCTACTTAGAGAAAATTCCCTATGGTTATCTGACGCTTGCACGTTATCAATTGCCATTGCCACAAGATTTATGGCTGCTTGGTACTGGTACGGGTCTGGCACCATTTTTATCCATGCTGCAAGACTTTGAAACCTGGAATAAATATAAACATATTAACCTGGTTTATAGCGTCCGTACGCAAGACGAACTGGCTTATGTCGACCGTATTCAGGAAATTGCCGAGAGCTTTGGTGAAGGTCATACAGGTTTTAAATTTATTCCAATCATTACCCGTGATCCTGAAGCAGCACTTCACCATCGTTTACCTATTTTGATTGAGAATGGGGAACTTGAACGGGCAGCAGGACTTCAGCTTAATCCTGAAACCAGTCACGTGATGCTCTGTGGTAATCCGGAAATGGTGGAAGATACCAAAGAAGCGCTAAAAGCACGTGGCCTGACTATGAACCGTCGTGGTGAAGGAAATATTGCGGTAGAGAATTATTGGTAATTTCTTTAGAGTTTCTCCCTTTCTAAAAGGGAGGTTAGGAGGGATTGAAGTTAGATTATTTGTCAGTTCTTGAATCCTCCCCAACCCCTCCTTTGCAAAGGAGGGGCTTTTACCTCTCCCTTGCGCAGCAGTGCTGCTCATCGCTTAAAAGGAAAGGGAGTTACATCCTTCTTTAAATTAGAAATGGATTAAAACTGAAAATATTTTCAAGTTAAAAAGAATCCCCCCTAAATCTCCCTTTGTTAAAGGGGGACTTTTATTTTTTTAGGCACAAAAAAACCTCCGTCATGGAGGTTTTTTTACTATTCAGGAATTAATGTACAAACATATCCATAAAGTCACGGATTTCCTGAATGGCAGTATCTGTATCAGTCGTTAACCAGGTCGGCTCAAAGAAACCAGCATAATGCTCGATCCGATCCGCAGGCACAACTAAACGTACCGGACAATCTTCTTCCAGTAAGCGCCATGGAATAATCGGAACGTCATTATCTAACCAGGCCGCAACATTCCGTACATCAATGACCATGGCATTAATGCAGTCCGGAAAAGGCATCACCGACATCTCTTCAGTACGGCGGCGGAAATATTCCAGATCCTGCCAGCGTAGCATAAAACTTGGTTTGCTAAATTCAATGATTCCAATCAGATGCTGATCACGAGTGTAGTGCAAAGCACATTGATGTGTGACGTCAGTGTCAAGATCAAGCGATACACTCTGTTGACGATACGCCATAAAACTCAGGTGCATGAAAAATAAGGTGGATAATTATAACGTATTTTGCGCAAAGTAGCAGGTATATTGAAAAATGGTATTTTTACAGCATGTTTTAGCCCACTTAAAATGTGCTTAAAATTTAATAAAATCATAGTGGTATATTGTTTATTTTATAGACAATTCAATTCCTGATGAATCAGCTAAAAACTGCCAGTATCAATTGTCTCGGAAGAGAGTTTCTAACCATAAGACCATAGTATGTTCAGGCTAGAAAATGCCTTTTTTTGAAACTAATACCAAGTTCATCAGACTCATACATATAACTTACATCCATTCACTATCTCACCATCTTTTGTCACAGAAGCTGTGATAACTGCTTGTTATGATAAAAATCTACTTATGAATAAGAAAGAGTGAGAATGGTCATGGTTGATGATTTTAATAAAAAACCACCTTTGCATGATCAGGCAGCAATTACGCAGAAGAAGCGCATTCCTGTCTATATCCTGATTTTGGTCGGTATCTTTTTACTGGCAGTCCTGTTCTATATGTTTGCAGATGTGAAGCCAGATGCGCCTGCGACCCAGCCTAATACACCAGTACCAGCGACTGAAGCCCCTGCCAATAATGGTAGTCCGGCGGCTACTCCAGGCGGTGAAAGCAATGAAGCAATGGCTACTGCAGATGATGCGATGACAGAAGCAACAGCCACTGTAGGCGAAATGTCACAAGATACAGCAGAAGCTACTGCAACTGATGCTCAACAGGCCACCCAATAATTGAGATTGTTAAAAAAAGCTCTGGTTAATGACTAGGGCTTTTTTGCAATAGGTGGTGATGTTTTTCAAAGTTCTGTATCTCCAGGCAAGCTAAGCACAGGAAGTCCAAACTTTATAAACAATCGGAAAGAGCTGAAGATTTCAAAAATAAGCTCGTGAATTCAGATAAATAGCGTAATAACAAAGAGGGCAGAAAACATGAATGATTATATGAGAGGCCCACGTGGTGGCTATGATGCCATGTACTACTGGGATCAGTTTCATCCAATTCTTAGTGCAATTGCCATATTAGTCCTAGGTTGGATTATTGCATTACTCGTCTCGGCAGGTGTTAAAAAAATCTTGCAAAAACTAGGGACCAATACACACTTAAATGCAGCGACAGGACATCGCTCTAATGTCGAGAGTATTATCGCTCGTGTTGTGTTCTGGATTATTCTGATTATTGCGGTCATCGGTGCGCTTAATGTACTGAATCTGACAGCAGTGAGCGGACCATTCAGTAATATGATCCAGCAGTTCCTGCTCTTTATTCCACAATTGCTGGCGGCTATTGCTGTGGCCTTTGTTGGGTGGATTGTGGCGAATCTGGTCAAAGTCGGCTTGCAAAAAATGCTTGACCGAACCCAGCTGGATGAAAAGCTGAGTGCTGAAGTCGGTGTCAGTCCGATTAGCCAAAATATCAGTGAAATTGTTTACTGGCTGATTTTACTGCTGTTCTTGCCAATCGTCTTGTCGATTCTAGGTCTACACGGTTTACTACTACCTGTGCAGAACATGCTAACTGATGTCGTAAGTTATCTGCCTAATATCTTCATTGCTGCAGTTATTGTATTTGTCGGATACATTCTGGCAAAAATCGTTCGCGGTATAGTTGAAGGTTTGCTCAACAGCTTGAATATTCAACATCAAGCTGAGAAAGTCGGCATTTTCAAAAACTCAAATGTCGCTCAACTGATTGGTTCATTCATCTTCGCAGTCGTAATTATTACGTCATTAATCATTGCATTTGAAGCACTGGGTATTGAAGCAATTTCTCAACCAGCAACTGCAATGCTGTATGAAATCATGAATGCCATTCCAAATATCATTGCAGCTGCACTGATACTGATCCTGGCTTATGTGGTGTCTAGACTGGTAGCACGTCTGGTGACTGAAGTCGTTGCCGGAACAGGCGTAGATGAGGTTCCAGCTAAACTGGATCTACAACGCTTCCTGGGCAAAACCAAACTATCAAGTCTGGTGGGTTACCTGATTGTTCTGTTCACCATGCTATTTGCGGTTTCTGAAGCAGCGGACCGTTTAGGCTTTGAACAGGTAAGTGGCCTGATTGCGATGTTCATCTACTTCGGTGCAAACATCCTGCTAGGTGCTGTAATCCTAGTGATCGGCTTCTGGCTGGCCAATGTAGTTGCCAATATTGTGCAACGTGGTGAATACAACAGTTCACGCTGGTTAGCGAACTTGGTTCGTGTATTGATCATGGGGCTGGTCATTGCGATGGGTCTACGTGCCATGGGCATTGCTGATTCGATCGTGAATCTGGCCTTCGGTTTAACTTTGGGTGCTGTTGCAGTGGCCTTTGCCTTGGCCTTTGGTCTCGGTGGTCGTCAACCAGCAGAACGTGTACTGACTGATTTGATCGATAAAGCTAAACGAGAAGCTAAAGAACCAAATCCTTTGAAAAATGAAACTAATATCATGACTTCAGGTTTAGGTGCTGATGTCAGTGGTACTACAGGTGCAGGCAGTTCAACTACAGGAGAAAATATTGTGCCGAATCAAGATCAATCACAAGATGACAATGCGCCAATGCGTACCAATTTATCCAATAGTACGCCAGCGACCTTGACCACTGCACCACAGGATGATGAAGCTTCAGGTGTAGACCAGGTAACACCAGATGTCGATCAGGCTGTACCGGATTCTCTTCAAGTTGATCCAACTCATCCGCCAGCGAATAATCCATTTGGTTCTACAGGTGAAGAAGAACCGGATGTCGATAGTCATCCAAAAAAAGATGACCCGAATTAACCTGTTCTATTTAAACAAAATCGGCCACGCTTGAGTGGTCGATTTTTTTAATTATGAGGAAATCTGAATGAATGCCAAGAAACCGAATAATCTGTTAGCACCCTTAGTGATAGCAGGCATTACCATTGGCTTTTTTACAGCTGCTTATCGATTTGTCTTTGTGAAAAGCAAACAGGATGAGCAGGCCAAAAAAGAGCTGGATAAGAAAATACCTGATCCAGACGAATTTAACTAAACCAGAACACAGCTCAGTCACTACACATAGAATTTATTTTTTAAAAAATATAGAATATTCAAGTGAATACTAAAATGATTTTGGTATTTTTCTTGCATTAAAAATATAAAGAAAAAGGAGATCAATAAGATGTGGAAAACATTGCAGCATAAATTCATAGCGCCTATGGCAGATCAAGTACCATCACATCTGCAGGAAGCGGCTCAGAAAATGCAACTGACGATTGACCGTTTAGAAAATACGGCCAATCTCAACCTGTTTAAAACGGATTATCTGGAATAAGCGAAGTATTTTCTCTTCCCAGATTATCTTTGTATTAAACATATTCCGATGCGGCATGTGCTGATGACCATGCCCATTGGAAGTTAAAACCTCCCAAATGACCAGTCACATCCAGTATCTCACCCACGAAATATAAGCCTTTCTGCTTTTTGCTTTCCATGGTTTTAGATGAAACTTCGGTTGTATCCACACCGCCCAAAGTCACCTCGGCTGTACGGTAACCTTCAGTCCCAGAAGGTTTCAGTTCAAAGCCACTTAAACGCTTGGCAATCTGTTCGAGCTTGTCATCACTAATATTGCCAATAGATGTTTCAGCTATTTCAGGCCAGATCAGATTCTGTAATTCTAGTACTACGCTCTTTGGTAAATGTTCGGTCAATAGTGTACGTAGCAATACTTTAGGCTGACTCTGTTTTTTAGATTTAAAGAAATCAAACAGGTCGACACTTGGCAAGAAATCGACCTTAAAGCTTTGACCAACATCCCAGTAATTTGACAGTTGTAGGGAGCTAGGACCGCTCAGACCACGATGGGTAAACAGCAGGGCTTCGGTAAAACTGTTTAAATTATTAGACAGAGTGGCTTCGACTGCATTACCACTCAGACGGGTGGTAACTTCCTTGAAACTATCCGAGAAAGTAAAGGGCACCAGACCAGCACGGGTTGGATAGACATGATGTCCAAACTGTTTGGCAATCTCATAGCCGATGCCTGAACCGCCTAGAGTGGGAATCGATAAGCCGCCTGAAGCAACCACAACCGATTCCACTTCAAAATATCCTAAAGAAGTGGCTACCTGAAATCCCTGATCGTCTACAGCATTGACAGCTTTCACTTCGCAGTTTGTTTTGATCTCGACCAGACCGGTTTTGTCACATTCAGACAGCAGCATCGCCAGAATTTCTTTGGCACCATTTAAGGTAAATAGCTGTCCGTGTTTACGTTCTTCATACTCGATGCCATATTCGCAGACCATGCCAATAAAATCCCAGTTGGTATAGCGGGTCAGTGCTGAAATCACGAAATGCGGATTGTGCGAGATGAAATTTTCAGGTTCGACATAGAGGTTAGTGAAATTACATTTGCCGCCACCGGACATCAGGATTTTCTTACCCACCTTATTGGCTTTTTCAACGACTACGACTTTTCGACCACGTTGTGCTGCCATATAGGCCGTCATTAAACCTGATGCACCTGCACCTATGACCAAAACATCGTATTGCTGAACAGACATGACACACTCAAGGGAGAAGAAAGGGGAGCATTATAGACAATTTTATTTCAGCTTTCTCTATTCCTGAAGGGCGCTGCCCGAATTACAACGTATTAGCGAATATTTATCATAAATAATTTGAAGCAGCTGGCGGATTCATGCATAGTTTTGTCATGCCTAAAAAATAATCACAATGAAAGGAATAATTTATGACGGATACGGCAGCATACAAACAATATAATCTGATCAGCTATATTCTTCATCTACTGGGTTTTTTCCTGGGAATAACCCCATTAATCGCCATCATCATGAATTATATCAAACGTGATGAAATGCGGGGCACCTGGCTAGAAAGTCATGTGGACTGGCAGATTAAAACTTTCTGGTTCAGCTTGCTGGGTTATATTCTGGGTGGTTTGCTCACTGTAATTCTGATTGGTTTTGTGATTATTTTTTTGGTCTTTGTCTGGCATGTCTATCGACTGGTAAAAGGGCTGATAGCATTAAACGAAAATAATCCGATAGGCATTTAAGTTTCGATCAGTACTTTAAGGCAATTAAATATTACGACCTTGTAGTCCACCAGTATGCAGGATTAGTAGCTTTGCTTCTGCTGGAAAATAGCCTGTTTCAATCTGGTCAGAAATTCCCTGCAGCATTTTTCCCGTATAAATCTGCTCTAAGGCAATATCATATTCAGCTTCAAAGTGCTGTATAAACTGGATCAGTTCAGGAGTGGTTTTGGCATAGCCACCGCAACAATAATCATCGAGAATGGACCAGTTTCTTTTCGTGGTCAGCTTAGCCACCTCCTTATTCAGGAAATCGCCTTTTAAGGCAGAAAATCCTACTACCTGTTGATGAGGCTGGCTGGCTTCAATCAAACCTGTAATCGTGCCACCAGTGCCTACAGCACAGCAGATCACGTCAAATTGTGCATCGCCGTCCTTTAGAATCTCCTGACATCCCCGAATCGCCAATGCATTAGTACCGCCTTCAGGAATGATGTAATGTGCAGGAAACTTTTGTGCTAACGCTTCTAGATAATTAGCGTCCTGTTTACGTCGATATTCTTCACGACTCACAAAATGTAACTGCATGCCAAATTGTTGTGCCAACGCTAAAGTAGGATTTAAAGGCTGATGGGCCAGTTCCTCACCCCGAATAATGCCGACACTCTCAAAGCCAAACTGCCGTGTTGCAAACGCCGTTGCGGCAATATGATTGGAATAAGCGCCACCAAAAGTAAGCAGCTTTTTAAAGCCAAGTTGCTGTGCTTCCAGAAAATTGTATTTCAGTTTAAAAAACTTGTTGCCTGATATTTGCGGATGCACCAGATCCAGACGGCGTATGGTTACAAGCCTGTCTTTCAGCCAGATGCGCTGGTCTGGAATATGCTGGGCGATTTTTTCAAACATGGTATTTTCATAGGCTAAGAATGAGCAAATTATAGCGAAATAGAATCAGCAGGATGACAGAATCATGAGCTCCTTAAACTAAGAATAAAATTTCGTAGATTGTCACAATTTATATGCTGAAAATTTAAACAAATTTGCTAATCTGAATCTTATAGGGAACTTAGAGGAGGATAGAATAATGAAAATACTATCCTGTACGATTTTAAGTGTATTGTTCTTAGTAGTCTTATCTGGCTGTGATGATCCGCTGAATAAACCTAAAACTGATACACGAAGCATGATCATTGGCGGAGTTCCGGTGCATGACCATGATTATAAGATGCTTGATTCATCCCTCACCGTTCAAGACCAACTGAAGAAATAGCAGGATTTCGCACAAATATTGCATCATTTGTGTAGAAATATTAAAGCAAAATAAATTATTTTTACTTAAAATAAGCCATTCATTTTAAGTTTGGATGGTCACGTGGAATCATTTTGGATTTTAGGTTCAATTGCCTTTGCCCTCATGTTAGGTGCAATGAGCCCAGGACCAACATCTATTTATGTAGCGAAAAATTCAATTGCGATCTCACGTAAGCATGGCTTATTTACAGCTTTAGGGACTGGTACTGGGGCGGCTATTTTTGGTCTGCTAGCAGTCCTAGGTTTACAGGCATTCTTGCTGGCTGTGCCGTCTGCCTATCTGGCGCTTAAAATTTGTGGTGGTTTATATCTGCTCTGGTTGGCTTTTAAAATTATCAAGCATGCCAAAGAACCGATCGATGCAGGCGATGACAGTCAAACTCAGATGTCCTTACGTCGTGCTTATATGACAGGTTTGATTACCCAATTATCTAACCCAAAAATTGCCATTGTATTGGCCAGTATTTTTACTGCACTTTTGCCTAAAGAAATTCCAACCTACTTTTACTTTGTATTGCCAGTTTTATGTTTCTTTATTGATGCAGGCTGGTGCTCGCTGGTGGCTGTTGCACTTTCTGCTGAAAAGCCACGTCGAGTATATTTGAAGTTTAAAGCTGGCTTTGACCGTGCAGCAGGGGCGGTCATGACCGTGCTTGGCTTAAAGCTGATTTTTGGGATGAAGTAATTTTCCAATTATCGCAGACTATAAAAAGCCCCGATGATTCGGGGCTTTTTTATCTGGTGCTTAAAAAATATTTTCTTCGGAATTAGCCGAGATCCGGTGAATGGACAAATCCGCACCAGTAAATTCTTCTTCCTGACTCAGACGAATACCGATCAATACTTTCAGTAAGCCATAAACCAGGAATCCACCTGCCAGAGCCACTACAATCGCCAGAACTGTACCGAATAATTGTGAAATGATAGAAACACCACCCATGCCTCCGAGCCATTGCTGACCGAATACACCGACAGCTAGGCCACCGAAAGCACCGCATACGCCATGCAAAGGCCAGACCCCTAATACATCATCGACTTTGAGTTTATTTTGGGTATAGGTAAAGAGTTTTACAAAAATCACGCCTGCGCTGATCCCGATAAATAACGCACCCAGTGGATTTACCACATCAGAGCCTGCACAGATGGCAACCAGTCCGGCTAATGGACCGTTGTGCAAGAA
Organism: Acinetobacter sp. YH12041; assembly: GCF_013419975.1. Classification (NCBI taxonomy): domain Bacteria; kingdom Pseudomonadati; phylum Pseudomonadota; class Gammaproteobacteria; order Moraxellales; family Moraxellaceae; genus Acinetobacter; species Acinetobacter sp. YH12041. The sequence continues at coordinate 11,425 of NZ_VOZC01000016.1, forward strand.
GCCAGGATCATCTTTACCCGCTACTTTTGCCGCAATAGTTCCACCGACCATCGCCATTAGAGAGTTAATCGCAACCAGCCCAGAAATGGCATCCAGGCGCTGTGCACTCATCACATTAAAGCCAAACCAGCCAACAATCAGAATCCATGAGCCTAAAGCAAGGAAAGGGATAGATGAAGGGGGATGTGCAGTAATCCGGCCATCATTTTTATAACGTCCATTACGCGCACCAAGTAAAACGACCGCAGCCAGAGCAATCCAGCCCCCCATGCCATGCACAACCACAGAGCCGGCGAAATCATGGAAGCTGGCACCGAAGGTATTTGCCAACCAGTCCTGAAAACCAAAGTTGCCATTCCAGATCATCCCTTCAAAAAATGGATAAATCAGAGCAACTAAAAATAATGTCGCTAAAGCCTGCGAACGCATTTTAGCCCGTTCAGCAATGCCTCCCGAGATAATTGCAGGAATAGCTGCGGCAAAGGTCAGCAGGAAGAAACAGCGCATCAGGTTATAACCATGATCGGCCGCTAAAGTAGAGGCATCGTGGAAAAAATGCTGACCATAGGCAATATAATAGCCCACCAGAAAGTAAGCGATGGCAGATAGGGAAAAGTCAGTGAGAATTTTACTTAAGGCATTGACCTGATTCTTATGGCGAACTGTCCCTAGTTCTAAAAACGCAAATCCTGCATGCATGGCAAGCACTAGAACTGCACCGAGAAGGAGAAATAATAAGTCTATATTTTGCATTGTGCGTTCCAATTTAGTGCATAGAATCACAAAAGAAATCCAGTATATAGAGGCAAACTGATTCGAAAAGAGTTACTAGCAAGGGAAATTTTGATAAAGAATTTCTTGAAACTGACAAGACTCGATATAAGGCACAATAGAATTTTATGCACCAAACTAAGACATCATAAGAAAAGATAAAATTTAAATTTATATTTTGTTTTTTAGATATTTAGCTTTAACACGAGAAATGGTGTGTTAAAAATGTGTGCTAAAGGTGCACATGAAAAGTGAAAGGATTTTTAAGAAAAAATTTAAAAAAATTAAGTGAATGGTTATTTTGAATTGCAAAAGTACATCATGGTTTTAAATTTTAGAAGTCATATAGGCTATTAATTAGCTATATCTCCAATAAATAAAACCCTAACGAATTAGGGTTTCATCCGGAGCTAAAATCTGAAGTATTCAATTAATCTTTAAAATGCACAGGAATCCACTGATAGTTCTTTCCATCTTGTGAGTAAATATGACCGATTCCAGGGAAGGGTAAATGTGGCGCTGCAATGGTCTGACCTTGCTTTGCGTATTCAGCGAAATGTTTTAAACGGGTTTTTACCGCAGTTTTAGGATCAACATCGAATTCTATTGCCGTTTCAGGTTTGTCGAATTGCAAGGTATGTGAATGGACGATGTCACCCACAAAAACCACTTCTTGACCATCTGCTTTAAGTTTAAAGCTGTAATGCCCTGGGGTATGACCAAAGGATGGCTTAAACTCGATCCCACCAAAGGCTAAAGATTTATCAGAAAAGACTTTTACTTTTTTAGCTTTTTCATAGGGTGCAAGGGCTGCTTTAATTTTCTCTACGGTACCTAAGAAACTTTCCTGCTGGTCTTTCGGTAGTTTTTTAACAGTATTTGGACTCAGCCAGTAGTCATATTCGGTTTTGGAAATATATAAAGTGGCATTTGGATAATTTGCTGCGCCGTTATTTGAAATGCCACAAACATGGTCAGGGTGGAGATGAGTCAGGAAAATACCACTCACTTGCGCAGGCTGATAACCTGATGCTTTGAGATTGTTATAAATTGATCCTAAGTGTGCACCAAAGCAACTTGCAGCACCGCTATCCACCATGAGTAGTTGATTGCCTGTATTAATCAGGAAAGCATTGACAGATGTTTGTATACCTTTGGCTTGATCGGCATGATACTTCTTCAAAATTTCTGTTTTTTCTGCATCATTTAGGCCTTTAAACATCGATGGATTTAAGTAGTTAGTACCATCGAGCAGGGCAGTAATCTGAGTATTACCAATTTGGTGATGGTAGTAGCCAGCGACTTGTTTTTGTGAAGCAATCGTTGCAGGTTCAGCAGCCTGACTCACACTTACACCTAAAACAGAAAATGAAAGTAAAGAAGTGAGAAAGGATATCTTTAAAATATTCATGGCAATTCTTATGGTTGTGAAGTTTATGCTATGTATTAGCATGTAAAGCATGAAAATAGAATATAAAAATATTTACCATTTTTTAAAGAGAGAAGAGGAATTGAATATCTGTACTAGGCATTCAGTTTGAATCTGTATATTGATTTTATAAGGAAATAAAAGTTTTTTTATCTAAAAATATTTTTATAAATAAATTACTTAGATAAATTTCACTTTTATAAAAAAGCCCGTTAACATGGGGTATTGCAAACAGCCTTGGGTATCGCTATGAGTTTTTGGAAAAAGAAAAATAATGCAGCATTTGTATTTTTCATTATAACCTTATATTCATTGCTAGGCTTCGGCATTGGCTATGTCATCTGGGAATTTTTCCTCGATAAATAAGTGCTATCTGATTTATAGAGCGAACTAAAAAAGCCTCTAAAGATAGAGGCTTTTCTATGTAGTGTATAAGTCTTTAAGTATTGATTGATCCAAGTATTTTGTACCTTAGAGACTGGCTGTAATTTAGGTATTGTTAATCTAATAATGGTAATAGCCAGCGACCTGTTTTTGGTGAGGGATAGATTTGGTTTCTGTATTCTGAGCAATTGTGATGGCTGTTGAACTAAGAATTAAGGTAACGAGGAGTAGTTTTAAGTTTTTCATAGGAATTTTTCAAATTATAATAATTAGCTTTTATTTTATATGATTTTGGGTAGAGGGGAATATGCTTTTTAAAAGTACGAATGTTTGGCATCAAAAAGATAATTTAAGTTTGGTTTTGTTTTTTGGGCAGCGATTAGATGAACTATTCTTTGATTATACTTTAGATACATATAAACCCCCTGCATTAAATCCTACATTTATTTGTAGAGAAGCTCTTGCCTTAATTAATGAAGTAGAAAATGAAACTATAGATAGAAATAATTTAAGTTTTGTTTTGGAGGAGCTGGAATGGGCATTAAGAAATGACCTAGTAGTGAAAGAAATACTTGCTTTAGAAATAGAAACTTTTATTTTGAATGGTGAAGATACTAAATTAAGTGATCTAAAATTAAGGCTGGAAGTTCTAGAAAAGCTATTGAATCCAATAGAATATTTTAATATATGCTGTTCAATGATATTTCATCAGATATCCAATTCTGGTTCGAAGAAAAAAATAAGTAAATTGGCTACTTTATTAGCTTCATTATTAATAAATGTTGGAATTTCTAAGCAACATATTTATGAGAAAACCAAAGATTTCTTTTTTAGCGATCGAGAGATTGAATCTGTTAAGGACTTAATTAATTTTTTTGAAAGTATATCTCTAACACATCATAAGTTTGAAATATTTTTTTTAGTTTCGAACGAAATTTTAAAGGTAGATGAGGCAATAAAAATATTTGACATAAGTATTATCAACGAATTGCCTAATAATTTAAAAAAATTAGCTAAAGAACAAAAACTTAAAAAAAGTAAATCTGAAGTTTGGGTACAAATTGATTCTATTGAAACTTATGATAGGCATACTGCTAGACGTTCAGCTGAAAATAGTTTGGAAATGGTTAGTGATTTATTTTCTCTATATTCGCATAAAGCTAAAATCAAATGGAGATCCGAAGCTATTATCACACAATGTTGTGAAGATGTAGATAGAGTTATTAAAACTGCTAAGAGTCCAATGAACAAATGTGTAGATTTAAAGCCTCATTTAGCCTCTAAAAAACTTAATTATTTTTTAGAAAATATTAGCTTAAGACGTGATGCGATCATTAAGTTTAATCGTGTTGTTGATCTTCATTCAGCTGCATTAGATAGTGATTTACCTGAGAATCAATTAATTAATATATGGATAGCAATTGAGACTTTGATTCCTTCTACTATTAATGGAGGAGGTAAGGTGAAAAAGATATGTAATGCATTAGAGCCTATCTTATTGAAAAATTATATCCAGAGGTTAATAGTTAATTTGGTTAAAGATCTTATAAAATGGAGTCGTACCAAGTTAACTAATATATTAAAAAGTATTGATAATTATAAAATGAAAAAATTAACTCAATTGGTATTAGAGTTAATATGTTTAGAAAAATATGATAATTTAAGAAAAAAATTATATCAGGAATTAGAAAATTTTCATCTTTTGAGATATAGATGTTTCGAGATGTATGAAATATTAAAAAAGCCAGAAAGTGTTATTGAAAGAATTACATTGCATGAAAAGAAGGTTAGATGGCAGGTAAGAAGAATTTATCGTACTAGAAACTTAATAGTACATAGTGGAAATTCTTTACCCTATATTGATACTTTAATAGAAAATTCTCATGATTATTTGGATCAGGCTATTAATGCTGTTGTAGAGTATTCATGTGGAATGTTAGAGGCAAATACATTAGAACAAGTTTTTGAAATGGCTAAATTGGATTATGAATATTATTTCAAAGAACTTAATAAAATTGATAAGTTTGATGAAAATAACATAACTATATTTTTAAGTTAATATCTTAAAAATATAGTTATAAAAATAAAAAGCCCCTACAACGTAGAGGCTTTTTTCTATCTAAGGCCTAAATCTTAGGACACTTTATCACCCGGTTTAGCACCAGATTCAGGTGAAATCACCCAAACACCTTCGCCATTACCAGCCGCAAGTACCATACCGTTTGAAATACCAAAACGCATTTTACGTGGAGCAAGGTTAGCCACCATTACCACCAGTTTGCCTTTCAGGTCTTCCGGTTTATAGAACTCACGGATACCACTGAACACATTACGTGATTCAGCTTCTCCAACATTTAAAGTCAATTGCAGTAGCTTGTCAGAACCTTCAACAATTGCAGCTTCTAGAACTTCAGCGACACGTAGGTCAACTTTGATGAAGTCATCAATCGTGATGATTTCAGCTTCACCGACTTTAGGTTCAGCTTTCTTCTCTTTGGCTTTCTCTTTTTTCTTCTCAGCTTTTGCTGGTTCAGCAGCAGGTGCAGCTAAAGAATCTTTAGATGCATCGACCATCGCAGCCACAGCTTTTGGATCAACACGTTGCATCAATGGCTGGAACAGTGCAATTTCATGACCAGTTAGAATTTCTGTACGAGAAGCAAAGTCGAAAGAAGCCAGTTTCAGAAAGTCTTGAACTTGAGCAGCCAAGGTTGGTAACACTGGAGCTAAATACACAGCCAATTGACGGAACAGGTTGATACCTACAGAACACACGTCGTGAACCTGTTGTTCTTCACCTTCAACTTTCGCTAAAGCCCAAGGTTTTTTCTCATCGATGTACTGGTTGGCTTTATCTGCAAGCGCCATGATTTCACGGATCGCTGCCGAGAATTCACGGGTTTCATAAGCTTTGGCAATCGAATCGCCAGCATCAATAAAGCTTTGAACCAGTTCAGGCTCAGCACAAGTTGCACTTAACTTGTTATCAAACTTGGTATTGATGAATTTTGCACAACGGCTTGCAATGTTTACGACTTTACCCACTAGGTCTGAATTCACTTTCTGAACGAAGTCATCCAGATTCAGGTCAGAATCTTCAACCTTGTCAGAAAGTTTAGAAGCAAAGTAATAACGCAGGTATTCAGGGTTCAAATGCTGTAAATAAGTTTCAGCTTTAATGAAGGTACCACGTGATTTCGACATCTTCTGACCATTCACAGTCAGGAAGCCATTCACGAATAAACCGGTTGGGGTGCGGTAGTCTGCACCTTCCAGCATTGCAGGCCAGAACAGGGCATGGAAGTAAACAATATCTTTACCAATGAAGTGATAGACTTCATTTTTAGAATCTTTTTTCCAGAAATCATCGAAGCTTAAATCAGGACGTTTAGTTTTGATGTAATTCTCGAAGCTCGACATATAGCCGATTGGCGCATCCACCCACACATAGAAATATTTGTTTGGCGCATCAGGAATTTCAAAGCCGAAATACGGTGCATCACGTGAGATGTCCCAGTCGTTCAAGCCATTGTCAAACCATTCATCCAGTTTGTTGGCGATAGATACGGGTAGACGGCCTTCGTCACGGGTCCATTTTTGCAGGTATTCACCAAAATTTGGCAGTTTAAAGAAGTAGTGATCCGAAGATTTCTCAACAGGAGTCGCACCGCTTAAAGTCGATTTTGGATTTAATAATTCAGTCGCGTTATAAGTCGTACCACAAACTTCACATGAATCGCCGTATTGATCTTCTGCCTTACATTTTGGGCATGTACCCTTAATAAAACGGTCTGACAGGAACATGCCTTTTTCAGGATCAAATAACTGGGTTACAGGGCGAACTGCAATATTGCCGGCTTCACGGTTTTTGATATAGATTTCTGAAGCGCGGGCGCGGTTGGTATCACTGTGGGTAGAGTCATAATGATCGAAATGCACACCGAAACCGTCAAAGTCACGAATGTGTTCTTTTTGCACATTGGCGATCTGTGCTTCAGGTGAAATGCCATTTGCCTCAGCACGCAGCATGATCGCTGTACCATGAGCATCATCCGCACAGACATACGTCACGTCATGACCCATTGCACGCATCGCACGTACCCATATATCAGCCTGGATATAGCCGAGTAAGTGACCCATATGAATCGGGCCATTGGCGTAAGGAAGGGCATTGGTGACTAGGATTTTACGCACGGATTCACTCTCTCATTCGTATTCATTATGCAATGGGCCATAATTTTACATGATGCAGAAGGGATTACAAAGAAATGCTTTTACATAAGCGTTAGGAATAAATCAGGCTGAATATTCAGAATACAAAAACTGGCTATAGACGGGAAATTGACCCTTAAAAATTCGATTGAGATAAGTTGATGCTACTTCCTGCAAGCAATAGCAACAACATGTACAGGCTTTGTTGCAGTTTGCTTAATTCCCCCACGTCATTGCATGCTTTGTGCTAAAAATTTGGCTGATCATTTTTATTATGACGCCTTAGGAGGGTACTCATGACTCAGAATAACCAGACAAGTACTTCAAAACAGAATCAAGATAAAGAACAACATGCACGAGAGCTGCATGACAAGATTGAACAAGAGCAAAAGCAGAATGAGATTGATAAACAGCATAAGCAGAAACATGAAGAAGTCCTAGAAGCCCAAAAAAATGGTGCTGATGAAAAGTCTGGTCATCAGCAAGACTCTAAAGCATCTGGTAATCAGCAATCAGAGCAAAAAGATGCGTCTAAAAATGACCAATCTAATCATGGTGATCAATCAGATAAAAAAGCTGAAAGTACCAAAATGGATGACTTAAAAGCGAAAGCCATCGCGATCGGTGAAGAGCTGTTGCAAAAAGGCGAAAAGATTCTGAATGAGCTAAAAAATGGCAAATCAGACAGCCAGAAAAATGGCGAGCAAGGTTCAGATGATTCGAAAAAGGCACAGGATCAAAGTTCTGGAGATAAATCGGCAAATCAGGCTGACCAGGATCGTATGGCAAATTTAAAAGATGAAGCGCTACATAAGTTTGAAGATACTAAGGTCAAAATTAGTGAGTTGGTGAATGAAGCTGCTACGAAACTAAATGAGTTGAAACAGATGGCGGCTGAAACCATGACTAAAATGAAAGGCGATGATCAATCTCAGTCAAGTGATTCAAAAAAGCAGGATCAGGATTCTTCATCTAAAGAGGCTAAGGATAAGGACCAAAATTCAGATCAGACCAATAACAAAAATGATGCTAAAAAGGATCAGGATAAGGCTGATCAATCTGGGCAAAACAAGACCGATCAAGATAAAAATCATAAATAATCATTTCATGTTGAAAGCCACTTCATTTAATTTTTGAATGAAGTGGCTTTTTAATGGATACTATCTAGTTAATTTTATTTAAAATTTTAAAATATCAATAATATAAAACAATAAATAAGATGTAATGCTGACTTTATAAATTTTCTTCCCTGTAACTCTTTAAAACCAAGTAAAATAGTTGGAAATTATATTTGTCTTTCAGGCTTCTGAATACAGATCGCTTAACCTGAGCCTAAAACCTCGTTAAACTAAGCTATTCAGATGTCTATCTATATTTTTTGGAGTAACCTATGTCCTGGCTTTCTTCGCTTAAATCGGTTTTTTCGCCTTCCAAGGAGGTGAACGAAGAAGCTGTGCAGAACGTACTGCAAAATTATATCTTGCCAAATTCTAGTAATGCACTGAAAGACCGGATTACTCAGGTCAATGTGCAAGGTGAGATACTACAGATCACCATTAATACCTATCCGGAAGAAAAAGAGCAGCTACAGCAGATTCATGATGAACTGGCGGATGCGCTAGAGAAATGTGGTATTAAAGAACTAAACCTGCATGTGATTCAGCAAAAGACGGGTCATAAAAAAGAAGGCGGTTGTGGACATCATCATGCAGAAGGCGAGAGCTGTTCCAGCCAGCCGCAAACTGCTGCTTCAAAATCGAATCTGCCACCTGTAGTTGATGCTTCAGGCAGCGTAGCTCAAGCAGAAGCTGATCCAAATAATCCACCGATCCAGAAAGCTGCTCCACAGCAACGAGATGTACCCAAACATCCACGCATTCAGAATGTCATTCTGGTCTCTTCAGGCAAGGGCGGTGTTGGTAAATCAACCACAACTGTGAACCTGGCTTTAGCTTTGCAAAAATTAGGTTTGAAAGTGGGTGTACTGGATGCGGATATTTATGGTCCAAGTATTCCAACGATGCTCGGCAATGCCGGCAAAACCCCGATGATCGAAGCCGAACAGTTTGTCCCACTCGATGCCTATGGTATGGCAGTGCTGTCGATTGGTCACTTAACAGGTGATAATAATACGCCGGTTGCTTGGCGCGGTCCGAAAGCAACAGGTGCCTTGATGCAGCTATTCAATCAAACTTTATGGCCAGATCTGGATGTATTGATGATTGATATGCCACCAGGTACAGGTGATATCCAGTTAACGCTCGCTCAGCGTATTCCGGTAACGGGTGCAGTGATTGTGACCACACCGCAAAATGTGGCATTGCTGGATGCAACTAAAGGTATTGAACTGTTTAACCGTGTGCAGATTCCAGTGATGGGGGTAGTCGAAAATATGTCGACCCATATCTGCTCGAACTGCGGTCATGAAGAACAGATCTTTGGTACAGGCGGCGGTGATAAACTGTCAGAGCAATACAATATTCCATTGCTCGGCCGCTTGCCTTTGAATGCAGTGATTCGTGAAAATGCCGATGCCGGTAAGCCTTCAGTGATTGCTGGAGATGATGCTGCTGAAAGTTATATGGCCATTGCCCAGAAAATTGCAGCAAAATTGCCAAAAGCAGAAAAAGATAAAACTCGTATTTTCTAAGATTCTATAGTGAAAAAAAGAGAGCCGAGGCTCTCTTTTTTTATGAGGTTTTAGTCGTGATTGTATTTTCTTTTCTTGCCTGAAGGATATTAAAGCCTATCGCAATAATCACCATGATGGTGCCGATAATATCGGTCATGGTCTCAGGGACAATCATCATGAGTGCACCAACCCCCAAGAAAATGCGCCAGAACCAGTTCATGCTAGCTTTAAAATACCCTTCGACTGAAGCGCCAAGTGCCAGAATGCCGACAATGGATGTTACGGTAATGCTTAAAATGACATTCCATGCCGGTAAGGCAAATTCTTTGGCATTCACGGCAATATCTGTTGTATCAATCATCAGCATCGCCGGGTTATAGACAAACAGGAAGGGCACAATAAATCCGGCTAGGGATAGGCGCAAGGCCAGGAATCCAGTCCGCATTGGGTCACCACCTGCAATCCCGGCACCAGCAAAGGCGGCTAAGGCAACTGGTGGGGTAATATTGGCAAACAGGCCAAAATAAAACACAAACATATGCGCGACTAGGATTGGAATATCAAAGTTGGCCAAAGCAGGTGCTGCCATCGTCGCGGTAATGATATAGGCAGGAATCGATGGTAGACCCATGCCCAGAATCATCGATGCAATCATGGTGAAGAACAGGGTGAGGAACAGACTGCCAGCACCAATACTCATGATTGAAGAAGTCATGACAGAACCAAAGCTAGTCAAACTCACCACACCAATAATGATACCCACGACCGCACAGGCAGCCATCACTGAAAGTGACTGCTTGGCGCCATCAGCCAAAGCCTCCAGAATTTCCTTAGGTCCCATACGGGTAGATTTTCTGAATGCTGCCACCACAATGGTCAACAAAATTGTATAAACAGCGGCATAACTCACTGGAATCGACTGGAATAAAAAGAATACCAAAGCAACGATTGGAAATAATAAATGTCCTCGTTCTTTCAGGACTTGTTTGACTCGTGGTAGGTCAGCTTTGGGAACGCCTTTCAGATGATCCCGACCAGCTCTGAAATGGACTTGTGCCATCACACCGAGATAATACAGCAGGGCAGGTAATACCGCAGCTAAGGCAATCGTGCCATAACTGACACCCGTGGTTTCTGCCATGATGAAGGCACTGGCACCCATTACTGGCGGCAAGATCTGCCCGCCGACAGAAGCACTGGCTTCCACTGCACCGGCAAAGTTTTTGTGATAGCCAATTTTCTTCATTAAAGGAATGGTAAATGAACCTGTTCCTACGACATTGGCAACCGCCGTCCCGTTGATACTGCCCATAAAACCGCTGGAAATCACCGCAACTTTGGCAGGGCCACCTTGCTTATGCCCGGCAAGTGCCATGGCCAGATCATTGAATAATTTTCCCATTCCCGATTTCGCCAGAAAGGCACCAAACAGAATAAACAGGAAAATGAAGGTGACCGAAGCGCCAATGGCTGAGGAATATAAACCTTCAGTTTTTAGGTACATTTGCCCAAAGATGTCACTGAATGTATAGGGTCGGGTCAGCAAGCGATCCGGCATCCATTCAAAATGACTGACAAATGGATAACTCAAGAAAATCAGTCCCAGGATCGGCAACATCCAGCCCATCACCCTTCGAGCAGCCTCAACCACCAATACTACTGTCATAATCGAGAAGACAATGTCCAGCGTATTGGGAATGCCTCCCCGAGTGGTCATAATCGCTTGATACTCTTTAAATAAATAAAAGAAAGAAACAAAAGAGGCAATGACCCAAATCCAGTCCGTCCATGCTACCTTTTGCCGGCTACTGGCCTGACGTGCTGGATACAACAAGAAAATCAGCGCCAGACCAATGGATACATGCGCCGCACGCTGGATCAGTTCGGGTAAGGGATTAAAAGTAATATAAAGATGAAATAAAGAATAGGATATTGCCAGGGCAGCAATAAACCAGCGAACCGATTTGTTATTCGGGTTGCGAGTGACAGATTCACGGTCAAATTTTTCTAATAATTCTTGTTGCTGTTGATCATCCAGTGCTTCGGTCACATTTCTTGTTTCTTGTGGATTCATAGGCAATCATTTAAACCTCTTTTTTTCCATAGGCTGTCTTTTCTTATAGAAAGTTGTACCGTGCTGTAGTCGGGAAAATCCTGATAAATATTCCAGATCCGATCAGCACTCTCAATTTGTCCCTGCATTCTGCGTGAAATGACCCAGTTGAGTTCTTTCATCTCTCGGTTGATTTGCATATGGATGTTGCCATCATACTGTCGAGTAATAGTACCTTGATCAGGTGTACCCGCACCAAATGAAATGAACTGAGTATCTGTCAGAATGAAATGGTCCTTGTCTAGAAGATAACGTTCTTTCCACTGTGTTCTTTCTACCGAATGCATCCAGCTGAGCTGAAAAGATTTCTGGTCAATTTTGCACTGAAAATTTTGCTCTTTCACTTCCACAAAAATATACGGAAATGTCATCCAAACATAGGTAATAAAAAAAGCAGCCAAACTAAAAAGTGCAGCAATCGCTGCACCTTGTATCCATTTCATCAGTTCGCTTTATTCTCATCATAGAATTTTTGCGCGCCCGGATGCAGTTGAGCAACCAGACCTTTTTGTGCACCTTCTAAAGTGATTTCTTTAGCAGCCTGATGTGAATTGGCGAGTTGATCCAAGCTGGAGAAGAACGTCTTGGTTAGCTTATATACATCATCTGTAGAGAGATCAGAACGAACCACCAGCGCATTCATGATCGCAGCTGTAGGAATATCTTCAGCATTGCCATAGGTCCCTTTAGGAATGGTCATTGGCAGGAAATACGCCTGATCTTTGGCAATCGCTTTCACTTTATCTGGATTAATACTCACCAGTTGTAGATCAAAGCCCTGTTGCAGCTCCATCAGTGAAGAGTTTGGAAGACCACTGGTCAGGAAGGCTGCATCCAGTTTGCCACCTTTTAAAGCATCCGCCGCTTCAGCATAACCCAGATAATCTACTTTGACATCCTTATAAGTGATACCAAAACTGTTCAATAGAGTACGGGCATTCACTTCTACACCTGAATTCTGGGCGCCCACTGCAATACGTTTGCCTTTGAGATCTTCAATATTTTTGATACCAGAGCGCTTTGAAGTGACAATCTGTACATAGTTTGGATAAAGTGCTGCGATTTGCTGAACGTTGTCAATCTTAGTGCTAAAGCTGCCTTGGCCATTAATCGCTTCAGTTAAGCTGTCGCTCATGACAAAGGCCATTTCAACTTTGTTCTGTTTCAACAAATTCAGATTCTCGACAGAAGCCCCAGTGGTCTGGGTTTTGGAACTCACGCCGTAGGTCTTGTTATAGATTTCAGCCAATCCTGTCCCGATGACATTATAAGGACCTGAGGCACCGCCTGTCGCAATATTGACAAATCGGGTTTGCAGTTTATCTGCAGCTACGCTCTCGCCAGATGCAGCCTGATTATCTGATTTATTTTGTGCATTATCATTAGAGCAAGCAACTACGCCTGCTAACGCTAAACTCATGACTGAAAGTTTGATCCATTTATTCATATATGACTCCTGATATTATTCTTTAGTTCTTAAAATATAATTAAAACAACAATATACTAAACCGTCTGGATGTTAAAAAAATGTGAATTATCAATTGTTGTCCTTGTACAATTTAACAGCAATTATTTTATCTGAATACCTTTAATAGCATTTTTTTCAAAAATTTACTTTATCAATATGTTGAACAAATTGAGCAAGATAGACATCTTAAATGGAGAGTGGAAATTTAATCATTAGGAGTTAGGTAAAAGTTGCTCCCATCATCAAATCTTTCTATAGAAGTGCCCAAAGTTTATACGCAAGAGCAGGGATTTTTAGTTAGTTAAAATTCAATCAAAGGTTACCAGAAATAATGATTTCAAGGTTTTGGATGATTTTCCTTTCATGGTATAGAGACTAGTATTTCAGGAATTTTAAGTCCGAATACTCTATTGAAACTTCTACTTTTATAGCAATTTTATTATGAGCTTATAGCTTTATAAATTGACAAAATTGACTGAAAATAAGATTTCTTGTATTTCTATCTAATTATATGAAATTAATTAAAAAAATAAGAAAATATAAAAATTTTTAATATGTTCTCTTACAATTATTTTTTTGCAGATTTGACCAGATTATTTTATGCTTAATACCTAAGAGCGAGGTCAAACTATGATTTCATGGTTATTTATTGGTTTAGTGGCAGCCATTCTATTAACACCGGGCCCAACCAATACTTTATTGGCATCGTCAGGTATTCAAGTTGGATTTAGAAAAACTTTTCGCCTTATTCCTGCAGAAGCTTTCGGCTATCTCATTGCAATTACATTTTGGGGCTTTTTGATTGGTAAAATCTCGGTCTATTTACCGGAATTACCTCATATTCTCAAACTCTGTAGTGCTGCTTATATTCTATTTTTAGCTTTAAAATTATGGCGTACCGCAGAACTTGATGAAAACTTTTAATGTATTTCGATTCGGGCACGAGAACTATTTTTTGCGACTTTGTTGAATCCTAAGGCATTATTATTTGCTTCGGCCATTTTCCCGGTCATTGTGTGGAAAAGCAGTCAATATTATGTGACTTATATGCTGGCATTCTTGGCATTACTTATTCCTATCGCATTTTTCTGGACTTTTTTAGGTAGCTTATTGGCCAGAAAAAACAATCGCTGGCTGAATCAAAAGAACTTACAAAAGACCGCTTCCATTATTTTAATGAGCTTTTCTGTACCTTTATCCTATTCAGCACTCCTCAGTCTTTAAACCTGAAAAAGCAGCTAAATTTCCTGAAATTTAGCTGTCAGAATTTCGCTTATTTTCATTAGTGTCAATTTCAGTTAAAGTACGTCGCAATTACTTATTTTTAAGATTTTTGGATTATATCAATGGCAATTAAGTCTGATCGTTGGATTCGCGAAATGAGCGAAAAACACGGCATGATTGAACCGTATGCAGAAAACCAGATTCGTCTGGATGAAAATGGTCAAAAGCTGATTTCTTATGGTGTTTCAAGCTATGGCTATGACGTGCGATGTGCGCGTGAGTTTAAAGTATTCACCAATGTTCACTCTGCAATTGTCGATCCGAAAAACTTTGACGAAAAAAGCTTTATCGATATTGAATCGGATGTTTGTATCATTCCACCCAACTCATTTGCATTGGCACGTACAGTAGAATACTTCCGTATTCCACGAAATGTACTGACCGTTTGCTTGGGTAAGTCAACCTATGCACGTTGCGGTATTATCGTGAATGTGACCCCACTTGAACCTGAGTGGGAAGGTCATGTCACGCTGGAGTTTTCAAATACAACTAACCTGCCTGCACGTATTTATGCGGGTGAAGGTGTCGCTCAAATGCTGTTCTTCGAATCAGACGAAGTTTGTGAAACCTCATATAAAGATCGTGGTGGTAAATACCAAGGGCAGACAGGCGTTACTTTGCCTAAAGCTTAATAGTTTTAAAGCATTTAATAAGCGAGGCTAATGCCTCGCTTATTTTTTTTGCTGTTTCATTCATCGGAAACTCGGGGTTTTTAGTCTTTTGGCTTTGGTAATCCTGCTAAAAATAAGCATAATGAAGAATGAATATATAAAAAAGATGTGCCAAGCATCATAAAAATCAAAAATTGAAGGCTGGGAAGCTGAAGGATAAAGATGCGGAGCATCAGATAAGAAGGATAGGTCGAGATGGCTCAAATAAAAGCTAAATTTCAATTTCGTAAAAGCTATTTGGCAATGATGATCGGTTTAGGATTATTGCCATCTGCACATGCAATGCAGGAATTAACTGATTCTTCTCTTTCTGATACTACCGGTGAAGGTGTTGCCCTGGTACTTGATGACTTTAAAATGGTTTTTCAGGCACCGAGTGATGCTTCCAGTGGTTCAAGCTATGCACGAGGTATTGCCAATCCAGGTCAGGCAGACACTGGCTTTATTCGTATTATTCCGACTGGAGAGAACTATGCTCAGTTAGGTGAGCGTGCCTATAACAAAGTCTATGATCGAGTGTATGCAAGTAGCTATTTAAATGGTATCAGTGCAAATGCCAATCTTTATCAAACGACTTATGACAATAGTGTTAGTACCTATAAAACTCAAAACTATAATACGACTTTAACTGCAATCCGTAATGAAATTGGTGCAAGTGCGCGTAGTGGTATTGTGGAAGAATATCGTAATTCGACATTAATGCAGCAATATTATCAGCAGCGTTATGAGGATTATTATGACGGTACAATTATTACAGGATTAAAAAGTGACGGAACAACATCTCATACTTTAACTGCATGGCAAAAAGATAAATCTGTCGAATATGCATTAAAAAATACCTATGAAATGATCGAATTGTTATATGGAAACAAGGTAACCACTCCATTAAATAATACTTGGACTCAACAAGCGGGTACCCGAACCAATGCTATTGATTCAAGAGTTACTACAGTTGTAGAGAATGCGACACAAGAAAAATTAGCAATTGAAGCTGATAGGTATGCACTGATTCAGGCAAAAAATGCAGTGACTGCTATGGAGCAGGCGGTTAAAGCGAGCGCAACAACAGCGGCCAAAGAAGCTGCAATGGGTGCCTCAGTCAGTACGCTACGTACGAAGGCTGATGTATTTATCTATGGTTTAGCTTTATCAAAAAGTGATAACTCACTCAGTAGCCGCTATAGCAATCAGGGGTTTAATTGGGGAACAGCCAGCAATCCTTGGTTATTTCATGCCGGAGCCGAAACAGTAAAACAGTTTACGGATACGGGAAAAGAAGTTGGCTATCTAGCTTTGGAAGCACCTCTTGCAACAGTTGCTGCAAATGAAGCAGATAATAATATTAAGCTTGGTTTCTGGACTGATATTTTCTCACGTTCTTTAAATTCAAGTAATACCGTAGATTATGCTACTGGAGCACCTACTTCAGGCTTAGATATTTCTGAACGTTTTCGTGCACAGTTTATTGCTAATGGCTTGAGCATGAACGGTTCGCAAGTCCGATTATTTCAAACCCTTACATCGCCTGATCTTGCATATAGTCAAACCTTGGGCCTGGCGAGTCTGATCCGACTCAATACTAATGATGATCCCTCTACTTTGACCAGTGATTCAAACAATTTGAACAGTAAAGGGATTCGTATTAGTAGTGCAGCAAAAGAGAATAATCTTGATGGAGATGGTCCGACTCCTGCTTTAAATGGCTCTGCAGCTCCTATATTTCATGATACCGAGGGATTGTATTTATATAGCCCGAATATCAATTTGGTACTAGGAAGTATGTATCAGCCTTTTGTTGTGGGTTCGGAAGGAAATAATATTATTTTGGAAGTGACACGTATTCCTAAAATTCCAGATATTTACAACCGGATTTATCAGCGTTATCCAGATGGAAAAGGTGGCTTTTTAGGATCAGAAGCACTTTTAGGCTCTACATGTAATGTATATACGTGTGGTACTGAAATTAAAGCTCAAGCTTCAGATAGCATTGCCTTGTATCAAGGACGCGATGCAACTCACAGTAGTATCGCCATTGGTTCTGTTGAACGTATTGCCAATACTAATATGCTGAAGGCAAAAGATGATAATAATGCTACTGGTGTGGTATTTAGGGGGGCTACTGATAACTCAATGAGGAATTTTGGTTCAGCAGTGATTGATGGTGTGTTGATTCAACATCTAAAAATAAAAACTACAGGTCTATAAAGGAATAGGGCAATGTTGAAAAAGTTAATGCTTGCTACAGTTCTTGGGATTTCTTTTGCGACACAAGCCGGCTTGGTCAGTCTTGATCCGCAGCAAATGACAGCGGAAACGGGTCAAGGCGGAGCAGATTTAAGCTGGACCTTGTCACTCAACCATCAATACGCTACTGATTTAACGAAATCTCAAATTTCTGAAACGGTCGCTAATAAGTTAGAGGTGTATTACAAGCCAACAACAGATTGTGGAATTAACACCTTGTTTTGTCGCTTGGCTATTTCTCCGAACAATCATGTTGATGCTCAAGGCAATAAAAAATGGCTGGTATTTAAAGGCATACAAGGCACCCTGCAAATTGATAAGTTTTCTATCGATGGCACTACAATTACTAATGTGGCAGGCGATCCTCAAACAGCCATGAAAATCACTTTTTATGATGATAAACCTTTAAAAATCAGAAACTTGGGTTTTAATACTTTGGCTATTGAAACCGGAACCGGTGAGGGCGATAAAGAAGGCTATGCCAATTCAGAGAAGTATACGACCTTCACCAATCGTGTTTATAAAGCGGACGGTACATATACCACTGCCTCTGCAGACGTTCCGGAATTTGACCGTGGACGTGAGAAGGGGTTTATGGGTCTCAATATGCACGGCAACATGCACATGTCAGGAAACTTAAAAATATTTGGCTTTAACTGCTCAGCTGGGAGTGCACAAAGCCGTTGCTAACTGCATGGATGCAGTATAGGGATGAAAGAATGAAAAAAATAAAATCACAAATTAAATTATTAACGGCATGTGTCTGTTTAGCACAGCATAGTTATGCACTAGAGCTGATTGAAGAACAAGAATTGGGTCATATCACTGGTCAAGACGGTATTACGATTACACACGAGGTATCAAAAGTAGAAGTTGAACAGCTCAATTGGTATGACCCGAATGCTGATGTAAATACCAAGATGGGACTGGGATTGCATAAAGTAGAAATCTTAGGCAAAGATCAAAATGCGATTTTAAGCCAGCTTAAGTTTGATGTCGGTGCGACCGATGCTGGTGCAGGGATCCGTCTAGAAGCAAGCGTAGCTCCCTTTAGTGCCAATGCAGATTTTAAACTTGTGAGTAAGGATTGTGTTGGAACAAGCTGTGTCGAAAACAATCAAAATTTGGGCAAATTAGGTCTTGCGATTGATAGTCCATTTAAAATGGTGCTTCATACGACAGCAGGTTTATTCAATAAGAATGAAACAGCTACTATCGATTTCAATTTGCAAGATGCCACGATCAAACATACTTTAGGTACAAATAGCTTAGTTCTAGATAACTTTAATTTTAACTTCGCTGGTACGGGCTATATGTATATAGACCCGACACAAGGCATCGTACTCTCCAGTAAAAGTGGCACACAAGACCATCTAATTAATTTAAAACCAGTGGCTGTAGGAACAACTGGTGCGCAAACAGCTGGATTAAACTTTGATTTACGCTATCAGAATGGAGATGGCGATTTAAAAAATATCATGCGCTATGGTATTTCGGGTGCAGTGAGTAATGCACGTTTGTCGTTAGGTGCCGATCAGTCAAAACTGAATTCTTTTGATATAAGTAATAAAGTTGGTGGTGTGCTGACGCGACAAGATCAGAGTGTTTCAAGCTATAACGCAGGTGAAGGTGGCTTGCATCTTGGTTTATCAGCTGATTTTACCAATCAGGAAGTGGCAGCAGCACAGGGTTTAAAGCCAACGACTTTGGAAATTGGTCATACGGGTAAAGGAAGCTATGCAGTTCAGTTTAATGAATTACGTTCATTAACTGGAAAGAATAATGCTTATATTGATTTTGGCGATATTTATATCAATACAATTCAGGCACAGAGCCTAGAATTTTTAGTTAATGACAATATTAAGTCAACGCTTAGACGAAGTAATCCGATTTTGCAGCAAACTTTAAGCAGTACGTCTGCTAATCAGGACTTTGCACTAATCGCCATACGGGGTATGGATTTCCAGTCGATTGCAGCCAAAGCAAATTTTATTTCTAATGATACTGGTGTTATTTCCGGGAATAGTGGTTCTTGGGGAATTGGTATTCCAATTTACAACCTGAATGCCAATGTTGCCTTGTCGGGTACAAAATATGACGGTGACAAGAATGGTATTGCCTATAACGTGATGGCATCAACTGAAGGTTATGGAAAGGATGCCAAAACTGGAGCACCAAGTACAACTTCAATTCTTTTAATTGATGGTGGTGTAGAGAATGGCCATGCGCGAAACTATTATGCTGGCCTTCGAAATATTGATGCCTTTATTGAATCCAAAGGGGTTATTGGTTATGAAGATGAAGGCATCTATGTAAAAGCTGATAAATTGCTGATCGCAGCTAAAGCTGAAGTGGCAATTGGCCAATTACCGGGATCTAAATATAACTGTGTATCAGGCAATAAATGTGATCAGTTTGTTCCTGATGACAACTTTTCTAAACGCGATGATGTATTAACAACAATTGCCATGATGCTTGATGGTAGTGGTGAGTTAATGATTATTCCGGGACTGGATGTAGCAGGCGAAAATTATTTATCGTTGGATGCAAACTTTAAGTTCCGAACATTAACTTCTACAGAAAAAGGTGATGTTAATAATCTTGGTAGTTATTTTAGTCTGATTAATGAAGATGTAGATAGCACAGGTGCAGTTCATACTTCTGCGATTAACTTTAATCGTATGGAAGGGAATTTAGGATTAATCACCAAAATAGGCGTGAGTGAAGATACTGTTACTTTAGATAATCAAATTAAATTTAATAAAGATCAGAAGATTATCGAGCCGTTTAGAACCAACATGGCCATGACCACAAATGGCAATATGCAGAATATAGCAACAATTGCACTCACAGGCGGAACCATGCGCAGTACGCTAGGCATTACACCGCGCTGAAATAAGGGATGATTTCATGAAAAAAATAATATTGAATAGCTTGATTGTCACTTTAATGGGCCTTACTCAACAGGCGATGGCAATGACAGCCTTAGACGATGAGGCTTTATCGGCAGTTGATGCACAGGCCTTATTAAATTTGGAAAATGCTTATGATTCATCACAAGGGATTAACTTCCATAAGCTAAGTATTGAAGCTTTAATGGAACTGAACATTAATATCAAAACTTTGCAGCTCGGTTGTGGTGGAACTAATAACAGTATTGGGAATACTAATGGTTGTGATATTGATATTTCTAACTTGGCTTTGAGTGGCTTAAATACCTCTCTTGATGATAAAGGTAACCCTGTCTTTTCAGGCGACCGTGCTAATACCAGTGCCAGTGTGAGTAATCCCTTTGTTGAGTTTGCAATTAAAAATGGTGGAAGTGCTTCTACCCGTGAAGTGGTCGGTTTTCGTCTAGGTGCAGATAAAATTGTCGGACTCTTAACCATGGGGACTGACAACATCGAAAATCCGAATGATGGCCTCAAAAGTTTTAGTGGTTATATGAAAATGGCGCAAACCACTGGTGAGTCTGTTACAAAAGCGGGAACCTTTGGTATTGCAAATGATGAAAAAATCTCAGGGAATCTAAAGGCTTTAGGACAAACACGTACTTTTACCAGTAAGCCAGGTGCTGATGGCCATACCGGGATTACAGTGCCTTCCATGCGGGTAGACTTTACTATGCCAGAAACTGTCGTGACTGGGCAACGCTTAAAGTCAGCGACTGTAAGTAATATCCGTTCTACTATTGCTTCGATTCCATTAGCAAAGGCTTTAACGGGTTCAACTTTGCCAAGTGATGTGATTGGTACACCAGATTTTTCAAAAGATAAGCTGTATGTAGAGTTTGATCCATTAATTGGATTTCTTAATTTAGGAACACATTCTTTCTTTCAAATGGGTGCTGGTTCAAGTCTGGATAACCTGAATATGGACATCACCTTTGTTCAGGCTCTGAATATGATCCATAATATTCCATTAAATGGTACAGGCGGTTATTTGTCTTTACAGAGTCAGAATGTGCATTGGCAAGGTGCGGATGCGGCTGATATTGCCAAACCAGGCTGGTGGTTATCGTTTAAAGATCCGATTCAACTGGGTGTATTAAAAACCACAGATGAAGTTGATATTTCATTCGTGTTACCTCAGGTAGCAACTGCAATTTCTGAGTTTCTGTTACGTCCTGAAAACCTGATCGATGTCAGTGTTGGTGAAGCTTTAGGATCTCTTGCGAATGTAGCCGTGGTTCGTAAACTGAATATTGATGTGGGTAAATTTACCAATTATGCAACAGGTACTCCTGCAACTTTAACCTTAATGGATAAGCTGTTACAGAATCAGAATGTGACCTCAAACTGCTTTGGCGGGCATAAGTTCTGCTAATTCAGACATATAAAAAATCCCGCTCTAGGCGGGATTTTTTATTGATTCAGAAAAGATTATTTAGCAATTTTTGCCAGTAGTTCTTCTTTCGAAAGATTTACTGATTCTGCATCACGGCGACCTTTATATTCAAAAGTACCTGCATCCAGACCTTTTTCACCAATCACAATGCGATGTGGAATACCCGTCAATTCAAGATCAGAGAATTTCACACCTGGACGCTCGTTACGGTCATCAAGCAGTACGTCAAAACCAGCAGCTTGCAGTTCTGCATATAAGCTTTCAGCAGCTTCTAAAGTGCGAGGTGATTTATGCGCATTCATTGGCACAATTGCTACTTCAAATGGAGCGATCGCAGCCGGCCAGATGATACCTTTTTCATCGTAGTTTTGCTCAATTGCAGATGCTACGACACGTGTCACACCGATACCATAACAACCCATCGTTACAGTGAATGGTTTGCCATCTTCACCTAAGACTTTACAGCCTAAAGCTTCAGAGTATTTTTTGCCTAACTGGAAGATATGACCCACTTCGATACCACGTTTGATTTGAAGTGTACCTTTACCATCTGGAGAAGGATCGCCTTCAACCACATTACGCAGGTCATAAACTTCACTAAACTGCGCATCACGTTCCCAGTTCACGCCAGTTGCGTGCTTGTCTGCTTCGTTTGCACCTGCGACGAAGTCAGAAAGTACAGAAGCAGCACGGTCAACAATCACTGTTAGGCCTTTTTCTACTAAGCCTTGTGGACCTACAAAACCAGCAGTCAAACCTAGTTCAGCAAGTTGAGCTTCAGTAGCAAAAGCCAAAGGCGCAGCAATTTTTGGATGCTTTTCGGCTTTAATTTCATTCAGTTCATGGTCACCACGAAGGAACAGGGCAACGACAGGAGCTACTTTACCTTCTTCAGCTGCAACGCCTTGAACCAGTAATGTCTTTACTGAATGCGCAGGATCAGTACCAAGGAAATTGGATACATCAGCAATGGTTTTTTGGTTTGGGGTATCAACTAATTTCAGTTCTTGAGTCGGAGCAGCACGTTCACCCACCAGAATAGCCTCAGCCATTTCGATGTTAGCCGCATAATCAGATTCAGTTGAGAAGGCGATATCATCTTCACCACTTGAAGCCAAGACGTGGAATTCGTGTGAACCTGAACCACCGATTGAACCGGTATCCGCTTGTACTGGACGGAAATCTAAACCTAAACGGGTAAAGATCTTGCAATATGCTTCGTACATTGTGTCGTAAGTTTCTTGCAGAGATTCCTGATCGGCATGGAAAGAATAGGCATCTTTCATGATGAATTCACGTGAGCGCATTACGCCAAAACGAGGACGAATTTCGTCACGGAACTTGGTTTGAACCTGGTAGAAGTTTGCAGGCAATTGTTTGTAACTTTTTAGCTCATTACGTGCCAGATCAGTGATCACTTCTTCGTGTGTTGGACCAAGTACGAAATCATTGGTATGACGATCTTTAAAACGTAATAGTTCAGGACCGTATTGCACATAACGACCAGACTCTTCCCAAAGAGAAGCTGGTTGGGTTACAGGCATCAAGACTTCGAGTGAACCCGCGTTATTCATCTCTTCGCGAACGATCGCTGCAACTTTATTTAATACGCGAACGCCCATCGGCAGCCAGGTGTACAAACCTGAAGCCAACTTACGAATCATACCGGCACGAAGCATCAGCTGATGTGAAATGACTTCAGCATCGTTCGGGGTTTCTCTCAACGTTGCAAATAAAAAGCGACTCGCGCGCATGGAAACTGTCCTAAAAAATTAAGCGTTAAAGCAGAGATTATACAATAAAAAATGAGGTGAACATTCTTGAACGTCACCTCATTGTGATGGTTTAAATTATGCCATGATTTTACGGGCTTGGCGCAGCATAAAATTCTTAAGGTCATCCAGGTAAGTGAAAATCACTGGAACCACGACCAGCGTCAGCAGGGTAGAAGTAATTACCCCGCCGATCACGGCATGTGCCATCGGCGCACTTTGTTCACCACCTTCACCTAAGCCCAGAGCGAGCGGCACCATTCCCATGACCATGGCACTGGTGGTCATCAGAATTGGACGTAAACGGGTTTTGCCAGCATTTAGAATCGCATCATACCGGGCTTCACCCCGATCCATGGCTTTCTTGATGAAGTCGATAAGCAGAATCGCATTTTTGGTCACTAGGCCCATCAACATGATAATCCCGATAATCGAAAACAGGTTCATGGTCGAATTAAACAGGAACAGCGCCAGGAATACACCAATTAATGACAAGGGTAATGAAGCCATAATGGCAGCAGGGTGAATAAAGCTGTTGAACTGTGAACCCAGCACAATATAAATAAATACAATCGACAGGGTAATCGCAGTGAGCGCATAACCTGCGGATTCTGCCATATCTGCATTGGCACCTTGGGTATCAAAACTATAACCCGGCGGCATGTCGAAATTATCCTGAAGTCTGCTGATATCGGTACCGATGTCACCTGCAGGGCGTCCAGAGGTATTGGCTTCAACCAGTACCTCACGTGCCAGATCTCGACGATTAATCTGAGAAGCGCCTAGTTTTTCCTCAAAATTCGCGACGCTAGAAAGCGGGATCAAGATCGGCTGATTATTGCCATCCATTTTAGATGAAGTGATATACATATTTTGCAGGTCACTTGGCAGGGTGCGCCGGTCTTCGGTCAGGCGTAAATTAACATCATAGGTTTCACCTTTTTCATCCTGCCAAGTGGTGACATCATCACCGGCAATCAGTGGGCGAACCACATTGGCAATTTGATTGACTGACAAACCAAGATCACTGGCCAGAACGCGATTGATCTGTACACCTAAGGTCGGTTTTGGCTCTTTCAGGGATGTTTCCAGATCGACAATGCCATCAATTTTAGCCATTTCGACCATAAAGCGATCGGAAATCTTTTGTAGTTCATTCAAATCCGGCCCTTTGATCGAAATCATAATCGGCTTTTGACCACCCGATACGGTTTCATCCGCGGAAGCGATTGAGGTAATGGTAATACCGCCTACAGACTGTAAACGTTGACGGAATTCATTATTGAGATCATTCAAGCTTTTCTCGCGTTCAGTCCGCGGAGTCACAGTGACACGTAAGCTGACATGGTTTTTACCGCGATCGGTCACACCATTAATTACCCCGTAAGTTGCACGTACATCAGGATGCTGACGTACGATTTTATCGACCTGTTGTAGTTTGGCTTGTGAATATTCCAGTGAAGCATCGACTGGGGTTTCAAACTTGATCCGGATTTCACCTTTATCTGGTACGGGCACAAACTCGGTACCAATCAGTTTCGACAGGGCTAAAGCGCCAAACAAAGATGCCACTGCAATCACAATAGTAATGAATCTAAAGCGTAAAGCCAGTTTCAACAGCTTTTCATAGACATGACTTAAATTGTCTAATTTGCCGGAAATCCAGTTAAAAAAGCGTTTAATTCGTCCCGGCTTTTTATTTGGATCTTTCTTCTTTTCTGCCCAATGCGCAGATAGCATCGGATCTAGAGTAAAACTGACAAACATGGAAATCAGAACGGCGGTACTTACTGTCACACCGAACTGATAAAAGAAACGCCCAATAATTCCACCCATAAAGGCGACAGGCAAGAATACCGCGACAATTGTCAGGGTTGTTGCCAGAACGGCAAGACCAATTTCTTTGGTACCGTCCAGCGCAGCAGTGACATGGTTTTTACCCATATCGGTATGCCGTACGATATTTTCCCGTACTACAATCGCATCATCAATCAGCAAACCGATACTTAAAGACAGGGCCAATAGGGTCATCATGTTAATACTGAACCCAAAAGCCCAGATAAAGGTCAAAGTTCCGAGCAAGGCGATCGGCAAAGTGAGGCCAGTAATGACCGTTGAGCGGAAAGAACCTAAAAATAACAAAACAATTAGGACAGCAAGAACCGCACCTTCAATAATGGTACGCGCCACATCACCAATAGTGCCACGGATACTTTTTGAAGAATCCACCACAACTTTTAAGGTGGTGCCTTGTGGCAGTTGGGCTTTGATGTTTTCAAGGGTTTTGTAGGTACTGTCTACTACTTCAATAACATTAGAATCAGAACTACGCAGTATATCAACTGCAACTGCAGCTTTGCCATCCAGAAAAGCACCAGTTTCAAGTTCTGCCTGACTATCTTCAATTTCTGCGACCTGTTTCAGAAAGATCGGTGCACCATTTTTATTGGCAATGACCAGATCGCCAAAGGCGAGGGGATGCAGGACTTTAGAATTGATCTCGATCACCAGTTCCGAATTGCCGGATTTTAATGTACCGCCCGGAACTTCGATATTTTCAGATTTCAGAGTATTAATGACGCTATCCACGCCAATGCCAAAAGCTTGCAGCTTCTGTGGTTCAACCTGAATGCGAATCTGGCGCTGTGCATCACCAAGAAGGTTGACTGTACCTACTCCCGGAACAGTCCTCAGTTGTGGAACAATGCGCTGATCCAGATAGGAACTCAGTGCTTTTAATCCCATATTGTCGGACTCAAATACGATCGACATGATTGCATTGGCAGTTGGATCATAACGCTCGACAACTGGTTCCTGAATTTCATCACGGAATTCGGCGGTGACTGAGGCAATTTTGTCACGGACATCCTGTGCCGCCGTGGTAGAAGGAACTTCCAGATTGAATTCGGCCGTAATCATCGACAGGCCTTCACTGGATTGTGAAATTACCTGTTTTAAACCAGAAATAGTATTGATCTGGTCTTCAAGTTTTTTGGTAATTTCCGATTCAACGGTTTCTGGAGAAGCGCCTGGATAGTTGGTATAAATCACCACAAAGGGAAAGTCGACATCCGGAAATTCTTCTACACCCATGCGCTGCCAGGAAGCTAGTCCAAGCACCATCAAACAGAACATCATCATAATGGTGAAGACGGGATACTTCACACTAATTCGGGTAAACCACATATTAATGATCCTGTCTGATTAGTTGGAACGCAGCGTCACTGGCTTGTTGAGATCTGCCTCGGTAAATGGAATGCGACTGACCTGATCACCTGTCTCCAGACCCTGGATCACTGCCGTATTCTGGTTATAGCGCTGTTCCAGAACCTGAACATTCACTTTAATAATTTTGTTTTGACGAATAACCCAAACATAAGGTTTATTCTGGATATCCTGAATGGTATCTAGGGGAATGATCTGACCAGAAACTTGTTGAGAACTCAGAATATTGCCTTCAACAAAAGAGCCAATACTTAAAGAGGGAATACTTTCATTCGGTCTGGCGAAGAATTCAATCTGGCGACTGGCCTGATCGGCAATTGGAGACACCCGACTAATAGCAGCGGTATACGTATTTGGATTGCCCTGAATCTGATATTCAATTTTGCTGCCTAAACGCAGACTGGACTGTATCTCACTCGGGACACGGGCCTGAATTTCCAGTTGGTTTGGATTTACGATTTCAAACAGGGTTTGTCCGATCGCCACGGTTTGACCGGGCTCAACCTGACGCTGGGTGATCACGCCACTAATCGGGCTGGTGATAATGCCATCACGATCGGCTTTTACGGCAATATCGACATTGGCTTGCTGTGCGCGGACATTTTCAACCTGGGCCTGATAGTCAACCTGACTTTGCTCATATTCAACTTTAGAAATAAAGCCTTGGTCGAGCAGGCGCTTTTTGCGCTGCATCATGTTGCGCGCCTGATTGGCCTGTGCCTGGGTAGATGCCAGATTGGCACGGGCCTGAGCCAGACGTGCGGCATTGTCCTGATTATTTAAGCGAACCAGTACCTGACCTTTAGCTACATTGTCACCGACCTGAGCATTAACACTGGTGGCAGTGGCCGAAACCTGCGCTTGAATACTGCTTTGGTTGACTGCGCGAATAGTGCCGGTAAATGCGGATTTCTGGATTGAAGTACCTGTTTTTACAGCTACCAGATCCTGAAGAATTAGTTCAATTGTTTTGGGACTTTCGGCTTGCGGTGTAGATTCATTTTTATTGCAGCCGCTTAGAAAAAGACTTAAGCAAAGTGCACTCACCATCAATACAGAGCGCGAAGAAGGGGTCTTTGAAATATGAAAATGCTGTGCAAATGGCATATTAATCCTTTTCACTTGTGGTCGTTTAAAGCAACAACAAGTTATTTGTGTTTATTCAAGTGCTTTTAAACGGGCAATAATTCTGTCGTATTCCGCTTCCATATTTCGATAGCGAGTTTGTAAAGATTGAATATTTTCTTTTTGAGAAATCAGGTTTTTCTGGTTGTTTTCAAGGTTGGCTTTTAAAGAGGCCGGGGGATTATTGCCTTTACGTAAATATTCACGTTCTTGGCGTACAAACATAACCCGGTCTTGCTGCAACTGTTTCATTTGCTCTTGCTGAAAGGCAATCTGCTTTTTCAGTTGGCTCAGACTTTCATTCTTTTTTTGTAAAGCAACATGGCTATTGGTATAGGCACGTTTCAGTTTTTGATCTTCTGCAATGCGCTGAGCCTGCTGGGCACGTTGCGGTGCCTGTTTAATATCTTTATCGACATTATAAGGACGTGCACGTTTAATGACCTGCATATTCTGGTCAAGTGCTTCATAGCCATAGCGGATATGGTTGGGGGTAACATTAGTACTGATATTGGCCACTCCTTTATTATCATAATAGCGGTACCAGGTGGCTTTCGGTGGCTGGTTAGTTGAGGCATAAGAAATGGTGACCTGAAGAAAAAGTGTCACTGCAAATATGAATCGGCCAGTCATTTTATTTTTATCAATGAAAGCAAGTTTTTCTGAAAACTGACTCATCATTGGCTCCCCAATTGAAAGTTGACTAAATTACTTATTTTAAAGTAATAATAATGCTATATTAGACTCAAATTCACGAATTAAAAACTACCAACAGTCAAAAAAAAAGCAATGACAAAATAAAAATGTGAAATGGTTAATGAAAATCCGCCATTTATGCACACTTGTGTAGAAAATGTTCATTGATAATACAAGTAGATTTGTGTTAAAAATGTTTATCGATCGTAATAAAATAATCCTATGAGCCTTATGGCACATCGTTTCTAAAATGGGAAGGGTCAAAATGGACGATAAATTCCAAAATCTAAAAGTTATGGTCATTGATGACTCAAAGACCATTCGTCGTACAGCAGAAACTCTTCTACAGCGCGAAGGATATGAAGTTGTGACTGCGGTAGATGGTTTTGAAGCTTTGTCAAAAATCGCAGAAGCCAATCCAGACATCGTATTTGTAGACATCATGATGCCTCGTCTAGATGGTTATCAAACTTGTGCGTTGATTAAAAATTCTCAAAATTATCAGAATATTCCTGTGATTATGCTTTCGAGTAAAGATGGCTTATTTGATCAGGCCAAAGGTCGTGTTGTTGGTTCGGACGAATACTTGACTAAACCTTTCAGTAAAGATGAATTGCTTAACGCAATCCGTAACCATATTAGTGCTTAATAATTGATTTTTTTAGGGGAATTGGCATGGCGCGTATCTTAATCGTAGATGACTCACCGACAGAAACATTCCGTTTTAGAGAGATTCTTTCTAAACACGGCTTTGAGGTGATTGAAGCATCCAATGGTGCAGATGGGGTAACCATGGCTCAGGCTGAGTTGCCAGATCTGGTATTGATGGATGTGGTCATGCCAGGCGTGAATGGCTTCCAGGCAACACGTCAAATTGCACGTGGTGCAACCACCAAGCATATTCCGATTGTAATTGTAAGTACCAAAGATCAGGCCACTGACCGCGTTTGGGGTAAACGTCAGGGTGCCGCAGATTATCTTACAAAACCGGTAGATGAAAAACAGTTGATTGAAGTGATTAAGCACCACCTCAACGCAGGATAAGCTCTATGGCAGCAAATGGATTTATCGAATTGCTTCGCATTGCGAAACGGGGAAATAAAAACTACGTTTCTAATGAAAATGAAGTCAACCGATGGTCAGGCATTGCTTTTGAGATGATGGGGCAATATTTTGTTGCTCCGCTGGGGGAAGTATCCGAAGTGATCTATCCTCCAAAATATACGCCAGTTCCTAATACTCAATCATGGGTATTAGGATTGGCCAATATTCGGGGAAGGTTATTATCAGTTTCTGATTTGACTCAATATGTATCAGGACAGAGTAGCCAGTTTTCACCGACTCAAAAAGTATTATGTATTCACCATAATGACCAATATGTCGGTTTGGTTGTTGATCAAGTTTTGGGTATACAACATTTTAATAAGAAAAGTTTTTTTTCTAAAACAACTGAATTGGATAATAACTTACAAGAATACTGTCAGGGATTTTTCCACCAGCATAACCAGCAATGGCATGTGTTCTTATTCAGTCGTCTGTTGCAAAATCCAAAATTTATGAACGCATCTATAAAATTTATAAATTAAACGTCGCGCACGAAAGTAATAAAGACGTAAATCGGGGAGAGGCTGCATGGGCTTTAAACTTAAAAAGAAAAATACAGGTGAAGGTAGCCGCAAAAGTGGCAATACTTTTTTATCCAAGATTCAATCACAAACAGATCAGTTGTCACGTGTATTTGGTGATAGTGAAAAGTCTAAACCGTTTATTTATGGTGCAGCCGGCTGTCTGTTAGCAGCAACCATCACTTTATTGTATCTTTTCTACAGTGTGCCACGTGCCAATCAGCTGACACAAAGTCTGGGTGATTTACGTCTGCTTTCACAAACCATTTCTCGTCAGGCGACTGAAGCAACGGCTTCTGGTACACCTGAGGCGATGAAAAACCTGACAGATTCTCAAAAAGCTTTTGCTGAAAACCTTGAGACTGTAAAAAATATTCACTCCAATAATGAAGCGCTACAAGCAGTAGATAAACAATGGACAGAAGTGTCTTCTAGTATTGACCTGATTGCATCGCAACAAAAAATCATTAACCAGTTATATGACACCAACATCGCAATTGGTGAAGCCATCCCGGGGATTCAGGCCGAATATAACTTGATGGTCGACCAGATGGCGCGTCAAGACATGCCGTCAAACCAGGTGGTCATTGCGAAAAACCAGGTATTTATTGCGGAACGTATTTTACGTTCGATCAGCTTGGTATTGACCGGTAACGACGGTTCACGTGAATCAGCGGACGACTTCAGTGCCGATACCGAAACTTTCGGTTCATACTTAAATGCACAGTTAAACGGTTCTGCTGAACTGGGTGTACAACGGATTACTGATCCAAACCTGCGCGAGTCTCTTGAAGGCATTAAAGCAGAATATGATGATGTACTTGAATCAGCATCTGCGACAATCCTGAAAAACTCTGCGCAAATCGTAAAAGTACGTCAGGCATCTGCGTCAATTTTCTCGCAATCGGATGTCCTGCTCGATAACCTGAACAAACTATCTGGTAACTCTGGTCTGAAAACAATCGTTCCAGCAGTTCTGTTAATTCTGTTATTGATCGGCTTCCTGCTGTGTGTATTCCGTCTGTTAACCCTACGTGGTGCATCGGATAAACAGCGTGTAACCCGTCTTCAAGAAGAATATGACCGTAACCAGAATGCGATTTTACGTTTACTGGACGAGATTGCCGACCTTGCGGATGGTGACTTGCGTTCATATGCAACAGTATCGGAAGACTTTACTGGTGCGATTGCCGACTCGATTAACTTCGCGATCGACCAGTTACGTGACCTGGTATCTCGTATTACCGAAACTTCTCAGGAAGTTGCGCAATATACAGCGACAACTCAAAGCATTACCAACCAGTTAGCTGAAGCATCTGAACACCAGGCACAAGAAATTGCCGGTGCATCTGCTGCGATTAACGAAATGGCGATGTCCATTGACCAGGTATCTGCCAACGCGGAAGAATCTGCAGTCGTTGCGGAACGTTCAGTACAAATTGCTGCAAATGGTGCAGACGTTGTACACCGTTCAATTGAAGGTATGGATACGATTCGTGAACAGATTCAGGAAACGTCGAAACGTATTAAACGTCTGGGTGAATCTTCACAAGAAATTGGTAACATCGTCGCCCTGATTAACGATATTGCCGACCAAACGAACATCCTGGCTTTGAACGCAGCGATTCAAGCGTCGATGGCGGGTGAAGCTGGTCGTGGTTTCGCCGTGGTAGCGGATGAGGTCCAGCGTCTTGCGGAACGTTCTGCATCTGCAACTAAACAGATTGAAGGCCTGGTAAAAACCATTCAAACGGATACCAACGAAGCCGTAATTTCAATGGAACAAACCACAGCCGAAGTTGTACGTGGTGCGAACCTGTCTAAAGATGCCGGTGTGGCACTAGATGAGATTCAGAACGTATCGAATAACCTGGCAAAACTGATTGCAAACATTTCCGATGCTGCGAAACTTCAGTCAGCATCTGCAGGTCATATTGCGACCACGATGAATGTCGTACAGGAAATTACTTCACAAACTACGAGTGCAACCTTCGATACAGCACGTTCGGTATCTGAATTGGCGAACATGGCCGATGCATTACGTGAATCTGTATCTGACTTTAAACTACCCGAATAAAGTCAGAAAGTATGAGGGGAGTGTGCCTTAACCCAGGTTGAGGCACATTCAGAAATACAGATAAAGCCTCGACAAGATGGACCTAACTATTAAGGATAGGTCTCGCGTGACGGTCACAATTAAGTTTGAGCGCCCTTCTTGGCGGCACAACGTAAGAAGCATTAGCTATGAAAGAAATATTAAAAAATTTAGTTGAAACGACAACGCTTCCTGAAGACAGTTATCTTGATCAAGATGCAGAAATTCTTGAAATTTTTGTCGAGGAAATCGAAGAAATTTTCGTTGAGTTAAATGCTTTATTTCCAGAATGGTTGAGTGATCCGGCTCATCAGGAAAACCTGAAAACCATTCGCCGCCATTTTCATACCCTGAAAGGTTCAGGCCGTATGGTGGGGGCTAAATCTGCGGGTGAAATTGCATGGGCAGTGGAAGATACCTTAAACCGGGTACTTTCAGGTTCAATCCAGTTAACGCCTACGATTCAACAGTATGCCAAAGCTGTACTGAATATTTACCAGTTTACTTTATATCCAAAATTCAAACAGGTGCAGGAACTCGATGTTGACCTGCGCCCAGTCGTGCTTTTAGGTCAGCAATTACAACAACAAATGACACCTGAACCGGCTTTAGAAGAACTCTTGCAACTGGCAGACAGTCTGACTGCCGAAGGCCAGATCACAGGTCTTGAGCTAGGTGATTCGGTTGAAGACCAGGGTACAACTGCAGCAATAGAAATAAGCACAACAGAATTTGAGCTTGAAGAAGCTGATAGTGAAGATGCTGCACGTAGTGATGTAGAAGAAACCGTGGCGATCTTTATCGAGGAAGCGGAAGAGCATCTCGAAACGATTGCCAAGTTCCTGCGTAGCGAAAATGAAAAAGTGCAGGATTATAATGCATTGATTCGTGCTATTCATACTTTGCGCGGCAGTTCGTCCATGGCTCAGATCGAAGAAATCTTCGAGGCCAGCTCTAAAGTAGAACATCTGTTTAAAACGCTGCTTCAGGATGAAATTGCATCCACTTCAAAAGAAACTGCTGTATTAATCCAGTATGCTGAATTTGTCAGTGACTATCTGCATTTGTTACGTCAGGGTGATAGCAGCAAACTGGCAGCAGTGTATGCGACTTTTGAGCGTGTCTGGAATGATTATGGCTTCGCAGCCACTGAAACGGAAACAGTTGAAACCCAAGGTCTGGTGACTAAGCTGGTTGAACTGGAGATTGACCTGTTGCTGGATGCCGAATTTGAATTCGATAAACGGGCTAAAGTCGATTATCCGGAATATATTCAGGCTTTAAGCGAGCAGGCTGCCGAGCTGCTTGCACATACAGATAACCGTGCCGCACTGGGTATTCATGAATTTACGACAGATTTAAAATCTGCCTATGATGCCTTGCTGGAAAAACCGGTACTGCTGAACAGCGATTATGCCTATGAGCTGTTTGCCCAGGCACATCAGGAATTCATTCATTTATTCGATACATTAGCAGCAGGCCAGCGTGTCATTTTAAATGATGATACGCAAAAAACCTTAAGCGAACTGGCTGCATTCGTACAGCAGGATCTGGAAATCTTTGCCGAAGACAATGTCCCTGCTGAACAAGTATCAGAAGAAATTTCTATTCCTGAAGCTGCAACCACAGCCAGCATTGACTTTGCTGCTTTAAGCCAGCGTATTGCCTCTGACCGCCAGTACATCGACAGCGCAGAAACTCAGCGTGATTTCGATGAGGATCTACTGAATATCTTCCTGGAAGAAGCGGATGAATTACTGGTAGGTATTGATGAAGATCTGAATACCTGGAGTAAAAAGCAGGATGATACGACTTCACTGAATAACCTGATGCGTCACTTGCACACCTTAAAAGGTGGTGCAAACATGATTACCGCTTCTCATATCGGTTCGATTTCGCACGAACTAGAAAGTATTTATGAGCGAATCATCCGTCAGCAGATCGCTGTTACTCCAGCGCTGATTCAAATCATTCGTCTGGTGCAAGATAACGTTTCTGACCGTATCCAGTCGATCCGTGATGAAGGTATCGATTATCCGGCTGTTGAAGCAATTTCGATTCTGCAAAATATTCAGGCATTGGTGGCTGGTCAAGCTGTTGCAGCTCCAGTAGAAGCATCAATTCCTGTTGTCGAATTTGAATATGCAGAAGCTACTACTGAATCTGTAGAGACAGTAGATGATGCACCGGAAGAGATTGCATCAGAAAATACAGATTCAGATCTAGAGCCAGCTTTAGGCTTAGAAGATGAACAAGTTGAGCTTACTGAAACAGAAACCTTAACTGAAGCAGTTGAAGTTGTAGCACAAGAACGCTCTGAAGAAGATGAACTGAAGTCGATTGTTGAAGAAACCTTCCTGGAAGAATCAGAAGAGATTCTCGACAATACCGAAAAACTGCTGAACCAATGGTTTGATCAGCGTAGTGACCGTAGCTTATTGCTTCAATTACAACGTGCTGCCCACAGTATCAAGGGTGGTGCGCGCATGGTTGAAAACGAAAAGGTGGCCAGCATTGCGTATGAACTGGAAACCACATTCGAACAGTTTGCGGTATATCACTTTAACTCGAATGCTTATGATGGCCTGCTGCAAAAAACACTGGCTTGGTTAAGACAAGCGATCTTCCAGCATGACTATAGCAATTTTGAACAGATCCAAAGCAGCCTGAAAAAGATTGCTTATGTGGATGTTACTGCGCAGCTGCCGGAACGTCTGGCTAAAACAGAAACGCTGGTCACAGAAAATAGCTTCGAGTTTGTCGAAGGTGATGGTACTGAGCCACCACGTATGATGGGTGAGTGGATCGATACCGGTAATACCGATACCAGCCATGAAATGATCCGTATCTCTGCTGATCTGGTTGAGAAGATGATCGACCTGTCAGGCGAGAATGCAATTAACCGTTCGCGTATCGAGATGGACTTAGGCCAGTTGGGTAATACCCTGAACGAGATGGAACTGGCAATCAAGCGTCTGGCGGATCAGTTGCGCCGAATGGAAGGCGAGCTGGAATCTCAAATTATTGCCAAACACGGTTCAGAAAACTCGCGTTATGCAGACTTTGACCCGCTGGAAATGGACCAATATTCGTCCCTGAATCAGTTGTCCAAGTCGCTAGCGGAATCTGCTTCGGACTTGGTTGACTTCAAGAGCACTCTATCTGACAAGATTCGTGAAACTGAAGGTTTGTTATTACAACAATCACGGATTCAGGCCGAGATTCAGGAAAGTCTGATGCGTACCCGTCTGGTACCGTTTGACCGGATGTTGCCACGTTTACAACGTATCGTACGTCAGACTTCTACAACCTTGAACCGTCCAGCCGAACTGATTGTTCAGAATAGTGAAGGTGAATTAGACCGTAATATTCTGGAGCGTCTGGTAACGCCATTCGAACATATGCTGCGTAATGCGATTGACCATGGTCTGGAAGATACGGCAGATCGTATTGCCTTGAACAAACCAGAAGTCGGTTCAATCGTGTTGAACATCAGCCGTCAGGGTACGGATGTCATCGTCTCATTTAGTGATGATGGTAAAGGTATCGATGCTGAGAAGATTCGTGAGAAAGCACTCAGCCAAGGCCTGATCAAAGAAGATCAGACACTGGACTCGGAAGAGCTACTGCAATTCATTTTCCATCCAGGCTTCAGTACCGCTAAATCTGTAACCCAGATTTCAGGTCGTGGTGTGGGTCTGGATGTAGTACAAAGCGAGATCAAGTCGTTGGGCGGTCACGTATCTGTCAGCTCTGAAGTCGGCAAAGGCACAACCTTCACCATTCGCGTACCGACGACTGTAGCGGTCAGCGATGCCTTGATGGTAAAAGTGGGCGATCAGCAATACGCCGTTTCTCTGGCGCAAATCGACCGTATTGTACGTATTGCACCATCTACTCTGGAAACTTACTTCAACAGTAAAGACGATTTCTTCAAGATTGATGGCGTCAATTACAAATTGCGTTACCTGTCTGAGTTCGTATCGAATCAGCCAATTCCACGTCTGAATAATGTGGCGCATTCACTGCCAGTATTGCTGATTAAAGGCAACAGTGGTCAAACCATTGCCTTACTTGTGGATCAGTTAGTAGGTTCACGTGCACAGATTGTGGTGAAACCAATCGGCCATCAGTTCGCCAATATTGGTGTAGTCACCGGTGCGACGATTCTTGGTGATGGTCAGGTCTGTCTGATTCTAGATGGTCAGAATATTGCCCGTCAGATCCATGGTACACAGCGTGTGAAACACATGCAGGATCAGCGTGATGGTTCACGTTCTGGCAGTGCTCGCCGTCTGGTAATGATCGTGGATGACTCGGTGACTGTACGTAAGGTGACCTCGCGTCTACTTGAGCGTCAGGGCTATGATATTGTCACCGCCAAAGATGGTGTCGATGCGATTGAGCAGCTTGAAAATGTCCGTCCGGATCTGATGTTGCTGGATATTGAAATGCCGCGTATGGACGGTTTCGAGGTCACGAACCTGGTCCGTCACCACGATATTCACCGCGACCTGCCAATTATCATGATTACTTCGCGTACCGGTGAGAAACACCGTGAACGTGCCTTTAGTCTGGGCGTAACCCACTACATGGGTAAACCGTTCCAGGAAGCTGAATTACTGGCGAACATTCAACAGTTAATTGCTGAAAAACAGGGGTCATAAATGAGTCAGAATACGACTAATGCCAAAATGGCTGATCAGATTAGCCAGCAGGAACTTCAGCATTTAATTACGGTATCTACCGGATTTATTGATGCTTATATCATTGACTGTCACGGCAAAGATCCAATGCTGTTACCACAAAATATTGTCTTGTCTGCACTGGATAGTGATACCCAGGTTAAAGTAGTTGAATGGCATGATGCGCAATTACCAGTTTATGCAGTTAATGATCCTACACGTAAAAGTGGTGTGGCGCTGGTGATTGAAGGGGACGAGGTGCATCAGCGTTTTGCCCTGATGTGCAATGAAATGCCTAAAACCATTCGTCTGCGTATTTCTGAAGTCGTCGATGCTGATCAGCAAGTGACTGACCCAGCAGTATTCCAGTATGTGCGTATGGGGGATCAGTTATTTCACATCCCGCAAATGGGCTATATCCAGTCTTCAATTGGCTTGTAATTTATTACAAAGCACATAAAAAAAGGAACTCAGAAGAGTTCCTTTTTTTTACATCTTGTGATTAATTGGCTAATAGGTTTACTAGAATCTGCTCATAAATTTCAGCCAAAGGTTCAAGATCCGCGATATCGACATGCTCATTAATCTGATGGATCGTGGCATTCAGTACACCGAGTTCCAGCACCTGTGCACCGGTAGGCGCAATAAAGCGACCATCTGAGGTGCCGCCTGAAGTTGATAATTCAGTTTCAGTACCAGTCACAGTTAAAATGGCATTTTTAGCGGCATTCACCAGCTCACCAACGGGTGTCAGGAATGGCAGACCAGATAAAGTCCATGAAATATCATAGTCCACACCATGACGATCCAGAATTTCAAGCATACGTGCCTTTAGTTCTTCAGCAGTCACTTCTGTTGAATAACGCCAGTTGCAGAGCAGATTCATGGTGCCCGGAACGACGTTGGTTGCACCGGTACCGGCATTGATATTTGAAATCTGGAAAGAGGTCGCAGGGAAGTATTCATTGCCATTATCCCAGACTGTTTCGCAGAGTTCGGCAATGGCTTTAGACGCTGTATGGATTGGATTCACTGCTAAGTGCGGATAAGCTACATGCCCCTGTTTGCCTTTAACAGTCAGGTTGGCATTTAATGAACCACGACGGCCATTTTTAACAATATCCCCCAGTTTATTGGTGCTCGAAGGTTCACCTACCAGACACCAGGTAATTTTCTCATTACGGGCTTCCAGAGTTTCAATCACTTTTACCGTACCATTGATCGATGGACCTTCTTCATCTGAAGTGATCAGATAGGCAATTGAGCCTTTATGATTTGGATATTTTTCGACAAAACGTTCAGTGGCTACAACCATCGCAGCCAAGGCGGTTTTCATGTCGGCACTACCACGGCCATAAAGCTTGCCATCACGAATTTCTGGAGCAAAAGGATCAGAGTTCCAGGCATCCAGGTTGCCGGTTGGCACAACATCGGTATGGCCAGCAAAACAGAAAACCGGGCCTTCAGTACCTTTACGCGCCCAAATATTATCAACATCTTCAAAGCGCATTGATTCAATATTGAAGCCCACCTTCTTCAAACGTTCTGCCATGATATTCTGGCAGTCATGATCAATAGGAGTCACAGAAGGCTGACGTAATAATTGCAGGCTTAAATCAAGAGTCGCGGAAGATGTCATACGATGGATTCATAAGTCGATAAATTTGTCGGCTCTATGATAGGCGAATATGGCCTGTAATGTGAATGTTCTACATAAAAAAACCCTATCTGAGATAGGGTTTGTGGAGAAGCTAGAAAGAGTTTAGTTTTGACGGATTTCTTCAGAAGTTTTTTCTGCAGTGCCTGTTACAGCTTCGCCTGCTTTAGAAACGTCTTTACCCACACCTTTGACAGTGTTACAGCCAGTTAAAACAAAAGCCATTACCAATGAAGCAGCAAGAATTTTTTTCATCATCATCTCCGTATTATCGATAATAAAATTATTATGATGTGGAACTAAGATTAGAAAATATACGACATAAAAAATATGTGGTTTTCATAGTGCTTCGGTTAATAAATGTAATGTTTTAAAAGGGTTTATGCGCAGGAAAGGGTAGTAGAAGCGGGCTGCGATACATATAAAAATCCTCTTGATCAGCCTTTTTATAAAGTCCATTTGTCCACCAATAGGGACTTGAACTGCTGATCTGAGCATTGGGATAAATCCATTCATGACGTTGCAAACGATAGAAATTAGCCGCTGGGTTGGGAATCTGCTGACCCCATAAGCCTATGCGACGTTGGGTATTGACCCAGTCAGGTAATGTCTGATCTGCACGATGCAGTGGAAGATAAAGCTGGCCTTTTAACATACAGAAACGCTGATCAATCTGCTGATTCAAAGCTTCATCAAACTGAAACTGTTTCTGGGTGAAATGCTTCATTTTACGGATTAAAGTATCGGTACGGTTCAGGCCATACCAGTTTGGCAGGCTAAAATCAGCTTCTGCGAGATAGTATTTCAGCGCCACTTCCCAATGTTCGGTCAGACCAGTTTCTGTATTGAGTAACAGAAAATCCAGTTCACCCAGTGTTTTAGCAC
The DNA here is from genome assembly GCF_013419975.1 of Acinetobacter sp. YH12041. Taxonomy (NCBI): domain Bacteria; kingdom Pseudomonadati; phylum Pseudomonadota; class Gammaproteobacteria; order Moraxellales; family Moraxellaceae; genus Acinetobacter; species Acinetobacter sp. YH12041. The sequence goes on from NZ_VOZC01000016.1 coordinate 50,745, forward strand.
CGTCAATTTTTTGAATGCTATGACCCAAAAGCTTATAGGGGTGATAGGCATCATCCAGCAGCCAGAACCAGACCAGCATTTCAAAGCGCAAACCCAGCCGGGTGCTTTTAAGCTGCTGCACGAATTGCTCCAGCTCTTCAGGATGCTTGTCCAGATATTTCAGACGTGGATGATAATTTTGCAGGTGATGTTGCCAAGTCTCAGAATCATGTAATTCGAAAGCATAGACGACTTCAAGTTCGGTCGGAATCTGAGACAGAAGGTTTGGACTGCCAACAGCAAAGGCCAGTTGCCGTACCAAAGGATGCTGATAATATTGCCATGCTTCTACAAGATGATGATTTAGACTGGAAAAGGGCATAGCATATCCTGTGAAAAGTGCACAAATACAACGGACAGATTTTAAAAACACTTTATACTACCCCTAATTTTGTGGGTAGGACCGATTTATGAAAATATTGTTTTGGCGAAGCCTGGTCGTACTATTTGTCGTACTGGGTTTTATCGGCGCAATCTTGCCCGGCATGCCAACTACAGTATTTTTAATTCTGGCGGCTTGGGCGGCATCCAAAGGCTGGCCACAGATGGATGCATGGCTGCTGAATCATCCAAAATATGGTCCGACTTTAAGAGCCTGGCGTGCCAATGGTACTGTGCCACGCAAGGCCAAATGGCTGGCCAGTATCATGATGTTCATCAGTGGCATTATCATGTTATTTACGACAGCACCGCTGGCAGTCAAAATCTTTACTGATGTGACCATGCTGATTGTGGCGATCTGGTTATGGCGTCGACCCGAACCAGTTCAGGACATAATCCATCCAGAACACATGGCCACAAAGAAAGTAGAACTAGAAACCATCAAGTCAGAGAGAGAGAAGTCATGAGCCATTTGCAGCTGGATCAGGCAGAAATCCTGATTGATCTCGCCCAACAAAAACTATATTTGCCAAAATATAATAAGCAGTACCTGATTTCTACGGGTAAGAATGGTATTGGCGAAGCAGAAAATAGTGGCAAGACGCCTCGTGGCTGGCATAAAGTCGCTGAAAAGTTTGGCCAGCAGGCACCTTTAAATAGTGTGTTTATTGCCCGTCAAGCGACAGGTGAAATTTATAATGCAGAACTGGCACAGCAGTTCCCGCAGCGAGACTGGATTCTCAGCCGGATCTTATGGCTAAGTGGGCTTGAAAAAGGTTTTAACCAGGGCGAGGGCTGTGATACTTACCAACGTTATATCTATATTCATGGTACGCCTGATTCTGAGCCGATGGGTATTGCAATGTCACATGGCTGTATCCGCATGCGGAATATGGATGTGGCCGAGCTGTTTGAACTGGTGAATGAAGATGCGCTGGTCTATATTTCAGAACAGCCTTTGAATCTGACTGTTTAAATGACATAAGAAGATTTGTAATGGATTTAAAATTAATTGAAATATCTTCTATTTAAATAAGGGAAAGTATATGAGGTCATCGATCCTCTATGTACTCTACTTTTATAGACAAATAGACTTAGAAACATGATTTATAGTCTGCCAATAAAAGTCATCAACTTGTTTTTAGAAGGCTGCAAGCTTTTAAAATAAAGATTACAGGATCACAACGTTGCGATGAGTTAGGCTTTGTATAATCTTTCAGCAATACTGAAGTCTGTTGCATGTTCTGGTCTCAATTTTCATGAGTAAAACCGTTAAAATCTGGCTTTTAATTTCAGAGAGGGGCCTTAAAAAATCGGTATAGACTTAAAAAATAAACAAAAAGTGTTGTTTTTTTTAACAATCAACCTATTTTTTAATCACTCACACCGAAAAAGCAGAAAACAGTCAGAAAAGCGTTTGACAGTCTGTGAAGATTCTCTATAATGCACCTCATCAAGCGATGAAGTCGATTTGAAAGGGCGCTTAGCTCAGTTGGTAGAGCGTCTGCCTTACAAGCAGAATGTCGGCGGTTCGATCCCGTCAGCGCCCACCAAGCTTCTTTCAAAGTTGAGACACTTATAGTGCAGCGGTAGTTCAGTTGGTTAGAATACCGGCCTGTCACGCCGGGGGTCGCGGGTTCGAGTCCCGTCCGCTGCGCCACTTTAAGTTCTTGATGAATCGTTTGCCACAATAGCGACATTGTGTAAGTGCAGCGGTAGTTCAGTTGGTTAGAATACCGGCCTGTCACGCCGGGGGTCGCGGGTTCGAGTCCCGTCCGCTGCGCCATTTACATGATAGACCTTTTGAGGGCGCTTAGCTCAGTTGGTAGAGCGTCTGCCTTACAAGCAGAATGTCGGCGGTTCGATCCCGTCAGCGCCCACCAGATTTTTTGTGATGCAGCGGTAGTTCAGTTGGTTAGAATACCGGCCTGTCACGCCGGGGGTCGCGGGTTCGAGTCCCGTCCGCTGCGCCATCCTAAGAATCAAACAGTTTGACCCTTTAAGGGCGCTTAGCTCAGTTGGTAGAGCGTCTGCCTTACAAGCAGAATGTCGGCGGTTCGATCCCGTCAGCGCCCACCATATCTTCTAAAGATATACGCGATGCAGCGGTAGTTCAGTTGGTTAGAATACCGGCCTGTCACGCCGGGGGTCGCGGGTTCGAGTCCCGTCCGCTGCGCCATTTTTCATTCCCTGATGTGGAAAATGTGTTTCAAGCAAGATTTTCTTTCTTGCGTCATAAAAACAACAGTGTTGTTTTTATTCCTCAGGGCGCTTAGCTCAGTTGGTAGAGCGTCTGCCTTACAAGCAGAATGTCGGCGGTTCGATCCCGTCAGCGCCCACCATATCTTTCTTGCCTAAATCCTGAATATTTCATAGAATTCGAAGTCTATAATAATTTGAAGATTTCAGACTATGAGAAATCCATATCAGCGCAAGGCAGCGATCAAATCGCAAAATACCGCCTACGATCCGCTACAAGTTTATAAAAATTTTATTGAAGCTATTGTTGCCCAAGGTGGCATTTTTGCACTTTACCAAGAGGGCTGGGCTTTATGTGCCACGCCGACAGGACAGCGTGCTTTCGCGACCTGGCAAAGCAAAGGTCTGGCCAGACTACTCATTAAAGATAACTGGGCCAATTACCAGATTCAGGAAATTACCCTCAAAGATTTTGTTGAAAAGGTCATTCCTTTCTTACGTCAGGAAAGCACTATTGTGTCATTGGATCTGACACCGGAAGGGCAGAATATTCTGGTTGCGCCTGAAAAACTTTTGCTGGATCTTAAAAATTACCTGTATCAGGTCTATGTACAGAAACCTGAACTATTCAAAAATCCAGCGATCCCTTCGCCAAGGCATATCCGTTTAAATTAATTTAGTGTTTAAGTCACTTATTTAAATAGTGAATATTCATTGAGCAGCCAACCACTCAAAAATGCAAAATATTCTCTTAACCAGGAGTTATAGCGCAGATAAAGAGGAGTGCTGGCACTTAAACTAATCACTTGCGGATAGCCTTGGTATCTGGCAATGGCACGTGCACGGGGACTATGAAAATCACTGGTTGCAATCGCAATCGGATCATTTTGACTTATATTTTGTTGTTCCAATATCACTTGAGAATACATCAGGTTTTGAGCAGTACTTCTGCTTCGATCTTCAAGTTGGATAGGGTTGATGAGTTCCGGATAATTAGTATTGATATAGTGCTGCATGACCTCAGCTTCACTTTGCCTTTCTCGATAATTACGCCCACCTGTCATGATCATTAAAGCATCTGGATAGTGTGCTGCATATTTTGCTGCAGTATCCAGACGGCTTTTTAAGATGGGTGACGGCTGTCCATTCGAAATCCCGCTGCCTAAAACCAGAATAGCGGCAGGAGACTGTGTAGATTCATTTGAATGAATAGACATCTGGATATAAGCGAAGAAGATTGCGACACTGATTATCCAGAGTAGAAATCCGGCCCAGAGGCTATTCCAGAACCAGATTCTAAATCTGGAATGCTGTTTCCAGCGTTGAATGCTTGAAAAGAGCAGAGCATACAGGACCAGTGCTACGCTAATGAAAATTGGCAAAAGCACACCGAAATGTCTTTGTCCCTGACTCATTAACCAGAGGCTGTTTATGCCAAGGATCAAACCAAAGAGCAGGCTGAGACTTCGTTTAAGTTGGCTGGATATTCGGATGCTCATATTTTTATTAATCTTCTTATCTCTTCTTCTATCTTATTAATAAAAAACCGGGCATGAAGCCCGGCCTTTTATAGATCAGCTGATCTTAATATACATCACGACGATAACGACCATCCAGACGTAATTGATCTACAGTGCTTTCACCGAGAATTTCAATCAGAGCCTGATCGACATCACTGGCCATGCCATTGATGCTACCGCACACATAAATCACGGCACCTTGAGCGACCCAGAGCTTCAATTCTTCAGCCTGCTCACGCAGTTTATGATGCACATAAACTTTTTCCTGCTGATCACGAGAGAAAGCAAGATCCAGTCGTTTTAATGTACCCATTTGCAGCCAGGCCTGAATGGTTTCTTCAAAGAAGAAATCATGTGCGCGCTGACGTTCACCGAAGATGAGCCAGTTCTGAGTATAGTCCTGACGGTTACGCGCACTCAGCAAACTCATCAAACCTGCGATTCCCGTACCATTACCAATACAGATAATCGGACGGTTATCTGCAATCAGATGGAAAGATTCATTCTTGCGAATACGCAGGGCAATTGGTGAATTTAAGGCAGTATGCTGTGTCAACCAGCCTGAGCCCAGACCTAACTGGCCTTGTGCATCGGATTGCTGACGCACGACCAGACGTAGCACTTGCTGACTTGGAATACTGGCAATCGAATATTCACGTGTAGCCAGAGCCGGCAATTGCTGTAATAGCTCATCTACTGAATCAAAAGGATCAACCTGAGTCAGATCACGATCCCAAAGTGCCTGTTCAATACTTTGCTTCAGAGAGGCTACCTGTGTACCCGCTGCAATACGGTATTTCTCCATAAATGCACGGATACGTTCAGGGCTGTTTCCTGGCTGGATTTCGGCAATATCGCCTGCCTGCCACACGGCTTCATGCTGTGGAACCAGTTCAATATTAAACGCAGGTGCACCCAGACTGTCTGGATTCAGCAATTCACGTTTGCTCAAAGTCCATTGATCAAAGGTTTTATCGATACCCATATCCTGCAATTCAAATTGAGTCACATGGGCAAGGGCATTGGTCCATTGCTGGATATGCTCATTATTTGCATTATCCACTTCGATAGTCTTGAAGAGCTGCTTGGCACCATTCTGCTGTAACCACTGGTCAATACGATGACCGAAGCTGCAATAGGTGTCCGGGTATTCCTGAGAGCCTAGAGCCAAAACTGCATAATTGAGATGGCTGAGATCTGCTTTGGCAGACAGAATTTTCTTTTCGAAAGAGGAGGCCAGGTCAGGTGCTTCACCTGTGCCATAAGTACTGGCTACAAATAGAACCTGTTCTGCTTGTTGCAGATCTTCAAGGCTTAGTTGCTGTACTGCTTTAACGCTGACAGGTTGACGTGCTTCCTGTAAGGCAGTAGCTGTGCGCCATGCCAGTTGTTCAGAGACACCTGTTTGTGAAGCATACGCAATCAGCCAAGGCTTGGCATTTGGATCCAAAGGCAGGGCAGTTGCGCCTTGGCGTGCCGCCAAAGTGAGTTTTTTCTGCTTGCGACGTTTCAGATAGAGCATCCAGCCAGTCACGAAGAACAATGGCATTAATAATGCGGCAATCATGACCAGGAACTGGTAAATAGGACCAAAAAAGCTGCCACGGTGCACAGGTAACATACTGCTCATGATTTTTTCATTGAGCTTTTTATCTTCATAGAGCTGGACTTCGGTAAATTCAGCACTGCGATAATTATAAGTCGCATTGTTGCGGGCACGTTCATGCTGTGCCACAGGGTCAACAAAACTCAACTGCATTTCACCATCCGGTTTTTTCGGCAGGTTAAATGTCACAGTCGAATATTTGCCTGTAAATTGTGTACTGAAGCCAGCCCAGCTTTGATCCAGTGCACGTGAAATACTTTCTGGACTCATGCTAGCTTCTTCACGGCCTTCACCACGTTGTCCGCGTTCACCACGAGGACCACGTTCGCCTTCTGAACGACCTTCGGCACGCATTTCACTTTCACCGCGAGGTCCACGCTCACCACCTTGGCGACCTTCACCTCGCATTTCACCATCGCCACGAGGACCGCGTTCACCACGTGGCCCGCCTTCGCCGCGACCGCCATTGGCCTGCATTTCTGGTTGTGGACGTTCTACGCCCAGAACTTTATACATACCATCACGCCACCAGCCATAAGACCAGGTAAGACCGGTACAAGCCAGAATCAGGTAGAAAATCACCACCCAGGTACCCACCACTGCATGCAGATCCCAGATAAAGTTACGGCCTTTCAGTTGCGGCTTCACTGCCAGCCATTGCTTAATTGAATGACGTTTTGGCCAGCGTAAATACAGGCCAGACAGGACGAAAAAGATCAGCATCAGGGTACAGGCACCGGTAATCTGTTTACCAACGGGACCTACTGTTAAATTACGATGTAACTGCTGTACAAACTGGAAGAATTCACGGCCTTTAATTTCAGGCAATACTTCAGCCGTGTAGGGGTTGACCATCATGTTATAACCACGACGTGCTCCCTCTTTCGCAATATTGACCGTACTGGAGGCACTTGGATCCTGTGCGACGGTAATACTGTTAATTTTCATTTCAGGGTTTTGGGTCTGGAAATGCTGATACAGCTGGGCAGGGCTAAGCTTATCTCGCTCTTGAACCTGTACAGTATAACTGTCGCTATTCATCCATTTTAAGATTTGCGGCTCATAAGAATAAATAGCACCTGTGACTCCCATAATTGAGAGAATCAAACCTGCAGTAATCCCCAGAAACCAGTGGATTTGGAAAAATGTCTTTTTAAACATGATGGTCAGATTTATGGTGGTATGTGTAAAAGTAGGCAAATTATAACTGAAGAATCAGAATAAATTATAGATTATGATGATAATATTTATTCTCATTATCATTTGTGTCGATGAGTTGGATAAAAGATAGACGTAAAAAAACCTCCATGTCGAAACAGGAGGTCTTTCAAAACCGGGATATATCTTAGATTTCTTTTGGTGCGCCCACTTCTTCTTGCAGATGCTTGCGAATGGTCGCGAAAGAGAAGTTTTTACTGTCTAAACGTTTAGGCAGGATATAAGCACCTTGCTGACCTTTGACTTTAAAATTGATCAGCATGAATTCCGACGTGTTATACCATTCATAAATGTCTTTCCAGCCAATAGCACCTACACCTTCCTGCATGCCCATTTTTTGGCGCATCACGATACCATGTGGCTGTACACCCAGACGGATGCCTTTAATTTCCTGTACCGGAAATTCATTCATCTTGCGTTTAACATACCATTCCAGACCGAAAGTACGGATCAGGTAATACAGTACTACACAGACAATCGCCACCCAGCAGATGACTGTTGAGTAGCTCTTGATCAGGATAATTCCCAGAATAGACAAGGCAACAATAGCACCCATGATCAGCCAGGCTTTCATGCCAATTTTATTGGTACTACGCCAGATCATCAGCTGAGCATGACGCTGCTCAGCTTCTGAAATTTCATAGTTCACAGGCTGTAAGGTATAAGCGTATAAATTTTTCGCGGTCATAATGAAATTAACAGATTTAAAACTGTAAAAAGTTTAGCATTAATTGTGCTGATTCAGTGAGTATATTGTTCCAAAATCGGCCAAATTATAATGAAGCCAATTCAGTGGCCTGTTCATCACGTTCGTGACTTAAACTTTGCTTTAACTGACTCAATTGCTTCAAGATACTAAACATTAAAGACAGTTGCTGCAAAATAATCAATGGTTTCTGGTCTTCTTCCTGCTGTTGTGACAGACGCTGACGGATATTCTGGATCATATTCTGGGTGCTTAGGTCAGGGACTTCATCATAGAGCAGGGCACCACGAATATTTTCTAGGGCTTGATCCAGCAAGTCCAGCACATCCTGATCCTGAATTTTTTCACGATGCGCACCCAGCGCGGCAATATAACTGATAAAAGTATGATTCAGGCACAGGAACTCAAAAGCCTGTGATTTTTGCACCGGATCAAAATCAGGTTCAGTGGCCAAAGTCGAAATCAGTGAAGCGACTTCAGCATCCGTATTATGGGCTGCGCGACGTACCACGCGGTAGGTTAGTCCATTATTCCGTCCAGACTTATACTGTTCAATCACTTCACTCAAGTAGTCACATTCTGCCTGCAGACTACGGCTAATGCTGCGTGGCAAGCGACGGAATTTCCAGTCTGGAAAGATAAAGCTCACACCAAACCAGGCAATCGCACAGCCAATCAGGGTATCAATCATACGTGGAATAGCTGCGGCAAAGCCCATACCGTCCAGGTTAAAGTTGATCAGGGCCAGAATGGTAATAAAGGCAGTGGCCTGTGCATACTGTTTACTGCGTAATTCAAAGAACAGAATCCCACTCAAAATCAGCAGCAATAATTGTCCTTCAACAGAAGGAATAAAGTACAGAATGGCATATCCCAAAAGAATACCTGCCAGAGTCCCGACAATACGTAAACGTAAGCGGCGCTTGGTAGCATTAAAGTTAGGCTGGCTGACGAATAGTGCTGTAAGCAGGATCCAGTAACCATACTGAATATCGGTTAGCTGGACAAAGATATAGCTGATCAGCAGCACAATCGACAGACGAATGGCATGACGGAACAACACCGATTCAGGTGTCAGATGCTGCTTGACCCGAATCTTGATATCTTCCCAGCCTTTCAGGTCGTCATCTTTGAGCTGGTTTTCAATATGTTTAGCACGATCAAATTTGATATTACGCTCAGTTTCCAGGTTGCGTAATTGTGCATCAATGGATTTCAGATTCTGGAATAAAGCAAATAGGGCATTGATCCAGACCTGATCATACTGCTGTTCTGTACGCAATTTTTCCAGGGACAATCTCAGGTTTTCAAAGGCATGTTTGAAGCGTTTATTATGTTTATAGGTTTTGCGCTGCTGAATGCTTTCACTCAGGTCTTTACAGGCTTTGCCCTGAATCGACAGGATGCGCTGAAAACGGAACAAAACGTCGCTGTGTTCAAAAATCTTGGCCAGTTTCTGATAATCAATATGCGCAGAATCGGCACGCTCGTGAATATCTTGCGCTACAAAATAGTATTGCAGGCTACGACGGGTATCCTTTTGACCACGATCACCTTTCAGACGGGTCAAAAGAACAGTCTTCATTTCATTAAAAATTGAAATCAGTTTGCCATTTTCCAGTGACAGCTCGATCATACTTTGCTGATAACTTTTTGCAGTCATATCGACATCGAACAGATTCGACTTGGCATAGAGGAAATCACCCAGTGAAGCATAGCACTTGGCTAAGTTATCCTGTGCACGTCGCGCAGGAAACAGTAGAAAGCTCAGGGTCGACAAAAAGCCATACCAGACCGCACCAATCAGCAGCAAGCTTGCCTGCTGATACCATCCATCAAAAAGTTCAACCCCCAGCATGGAATAGACAGAAATCACCAGACAGCCATAGGAAATCGTGGCATAACGTCGACCAAGCGAGCCGAGCAGAATCAGGACAATACAAGAAACAATGAGGGCAGAAGCAAACAGCAGCGGATAAGGAAATAACAGATAGACTGCCACTGCGGTAATGAAGAAGCCTAAATAGGTATAGAACAGATTCAGGATACGTACGGAAAAGCGGTCATCAATATCGCTTAAACCTGCGGCCACCACCCCAAGGGTGAGTGGAATAGTCATTAACTGCTGTCCCATGAAATAGGGAACGAAGGCAGTTCCTGCAAAAGCGATTAGCATACGCAGGTTATACATCAGGGTCGTATTATAGGTCGCGTGCTTAAGACGATTGAGCCAAGATTTCAACGGTGATCCTTTCTCTTGCAGTCTTTGCTGCAAAGCTGAATATACATATGAGAAAAAGTATATTTATAACTTTTAATTTCCATGTAAATCATACTATGCGCTATGTTAATTTGTCTGCCTACTGCGCATTAAAATCTTTAATTACATGAACTCCAATACGACAGCACCACGGCCTTATGCCATGTCCTGGATTATTTTGCTGGCTTCACTGACTGCACTTGGTCCTTTATCCATTGATATGTATCTCTCTGCCTTGCCAGAAATGGCAGCGGATTTTGGTGTCAGTACCCAGATGGTCTCCAATAGTCTGCCAGCTTATTTCCTTGGACTGGCGGTTGGGCAGTTGCTATATGGCCCGATCAGTGACCGGATTGGACGTAAACCACCACTTTATTTTGGATTGTGCCTGTATATTCTGGCCAGCCTGCTGTGTATGTTTGCGCAGAATGAATGGAGCCTGATTGCAGCACGGGTATTACAAGCCTTAGGGGGATGTGTAGGAGTCGTGGTTGCCCGAGCAACCATTCGTGATCGACTGGATATGCAGGCGGCTGCCCAGGCCTTTGCCAGCATGATGATTGTAACGACCATTGCACCGATTATTGCGCCAAGTCTCGGCGCATGGGTACTGATGTTCTTTGAGTGGAATATTATTTTCTTGGTGCTGATGGGCTGTGGCTTGTTTAGTCTGGTCTGTGTGCATTTTTTCTTTCAGGAAACCTTGCCCCCGGAACGCCGTCTTAAACTGAATTTACAGCAGGTATTGAGTTTATACCGAACCATTTTTCAGGATGAAAGTTTCAGACGACCGATGCTGGTGGGCTGTTTTTCTGGGGCGGTGATGTTCTGCTATATCAGCGCTTCTTCAGCCATTCTGATGGATCATTATCATCTGACCGAGCAGCAGTTTGCTTATGCTTTCGGGGGGAATGCTGTGGGAATCATGCTGTTCTCGACCCTGAATAAGCATCTGGCTCAATATCTTTCAGTATTAAGTCGCTTAAAACTAGGTGCCTCTTTACAGGGAATCGGTGTCCTGGCTTTACTGGTTTTAGGCTATCTGAATATTGAATCTGTTGTCCTAGTTATGGCGGCCTTATTTGTCGTTGTGGCCTCGATTGGTTTTGTGGGACCGAATGCGATGGCGCTGGCCATGGCAGAGCAGGGCGCGCGTGCGGGAACCGCCAGTGCGATCATGGGCAGTATGCAATTTGCCTGCGGTTTGTTGGGTGGGGTTTTGCTGAACTTTATGCTGTGGGATGCTTTATTCAATATGGCCTTGGTAATGGCGATCTTTGTAGTTATAGCCTTTAGATCTGTATTGAAATTAGAACTGCCTAGAGTTAAACAGAAATAAGGAGCTGCAAGAACTCTATATCTCTGTCAGACAATCCAAGCAGCTCAAAGTTGATGCTTGGATCATGGCTTATCAAATCTTATTCATCTACAAAAACGGCAAATTCCTCTACCGGGACACGTGGGGTGATAAAGGTATTTACGATATGGTCTGGATCTGCATAGCCTAGTGACATGCCACAGACCAGCTCTTCATCTTCACCTGCTCCCAGTACATCTAGCACAATGCTATGAAAATGATTCCAGGCAGCCTGCGGACAGGTATCCAGACCACGTGCCTTGGCAGCCAGCATCACGTTTTGAATCATCATGGAAATATCCATTTTTGAACCTACGCCCAAATCTTTATGTAAGGTGAAGAATAGCCCCACTGGTGCATCAAACAGTTCAAAATTACGCAGGTTCTGGCGCGCCATTTTTTCTTTTTCGCCTTTCTGGATATTCAGCAAACCATATAAGCCCCAGCCATTTTCACGGCGTCGGTCGATATAAGGAGAGAACCATTGTTCGGGATAATAGGCAAAGGTTTCTTTATATTGCTCGGCCAGTGCCGGATTCTGGTAAAGCTCCATTTGCGCCTGACAGACACGCTGCACCAGCTCATCACGCTTTTTCCCTGTCAGCACATATACTTTCCATGGCTGGGTATTGGTCCCTGAAGGGGCGCGGCTGGCCACAGTCAAAATGTCTTTGAGCATGTCGGTACTGACCGGCGTATCCAGAAAAGCACGAACTGAATGACGGGAAGTAATGGTTTGATCTACAGCATGAACGAGGTTTTGATCCATTCTAATTTCCAATCTCATATCCTTAATGATGGTGAACTGACTATAAACCAAACAAACTCTGTCGGGCAGGGGGAATTTTAGTTTCACAGTGAATTATGATGATTAATAAAAATCACATGAATGAGAATGCACTTAAGAGATATAGAAGTTATATAAATAGCCTAAGAAATTTATTGAATGCTTAAACAAAACTCCTTCTAAACATGCAACCGATATTTTAGATGCTGATATCTTGAGCAATTAACATCGATGGCTGGAACTAAAAGGAAAGTTAAGAACAAAATAGAATGATTAAAATTAGATCTCTTTCATAAATCAAAAAACGATCTTCTTTTTGGTTAATATTTGCACTCCGGATTTCTTAGCATTCGTGCATAATCTGCGGATGAAATACATCGATTCAAACAAGCTTTCTGATCCTCA